>CALXPB010000004.1 GCA_944390225.1 uncultured Alphaproteobacteria bacterium | reverse complement strand
AAAAGTCAAGCTTATTAAGGGGTTTATTTAGACAGGTATTCCAATGTCCAATTTAGGTATAGGGTGTTTGGATATATCTTTCACGAATTTCACGAATGCTTTCACGAATTATTTTTCCCTGTTTTTTGGCATATTCAGACCCAATTCGTGATTTCGTGATGTGTTTTTAAAAAGTTTTATTTTTCATGAATAATTCTTATCTTGAATTATTATTATGGATTTAAAAAATTTTTTTACTTCACTAATCACGAATTCACGAATTTTGTGTAAATTATGTTAATCATATGTTTTCCCAAAATAAATTCGTCAGGATTCAAATTATGCTAAACATCACCCCAGTGTCAGATTATGTGGTATGGGTCGTAAGTTCATCCAGCAACCCAGTCAGATTTATTACATCTTCATATGTTTCTGTTCGAAGTCTGTCTATAATTGCGAGCCAAGAATTTCCGCAGATTTCTGCGGATTTTTTATTGCCTGGCGTTTTTAATTAAAATCAAACTTAGTAAAAGAGCTACATATCACGCGAGAGTAATTTTAATTTTTGCAAATCTCTGATACGCTTTCTTTCCTTGACTTCTTCTATCAGAGCGACAGGATTCGCTATAACTGCCTCTGCTTTCTTACTGTACGTACCTGTTTTTAAACCAATTTCAAAAAATTGTTCTGGCGTAATTGTTCTGTCCGTCTGCTTCGCCAATGCATACAAAGCCGCTTCAAAAGGTTTCATCCAAGACCATCCTCCACTAACATAATGCGTATAATCTGTATCCCCCGTTGGAGATGCGGTTGTTCTGTGATCCATTGGAAATGCCAAAGTAACCTTTTGCTGTTCTTCTGCTTTTGTCACATTCCACCATTTTGGTTTTGAATATGAAACAGGATTATCTGGATTACCAAGGACTTCTCGTTTCAAACCATTATCGAACAAACCATATTCTGCAATCAAATCTGTTGTTGTTACAAAAATATTATTATCTTTTGCACGCTTCAAAGCCTCTGCCCATAATTCTGAATCAACCGAGTTGCTTGGTGATGCCGACACCGAAACAACAACTATTTTTTCGTTATCTGGCAACGATTTATTGATTTCAACTATTCTATCCAAAGCCTTGGCATAATATTTAGAAACTTTGTGTCTTTTATCGCCTTTACCTTCAGATATCCTTGCTGCGAAATAATACAACTTTGCCTTTGGCGCAACACCAACCGTCTTGCCAACAGCAATTGAAGCAACCGCCGCACCGTGCATGGTTCCGTTTTTTTCTTCATTTGGGCCTATTTTTTCATAACGCACAACATTATCACGGTATTCTGCATGTTCTGACAAAGGTTTATCTATTATGGCAATAGATACGCCCGATCCATCAATCCCTTGTTTATGTAAATTATTAATGCCCAGCCCAGGATTTTTACCGTTCTCCATTATCTTTTTTATATCAAATCCTTCTGGCAATTTATCAAGTTCAGACGGAAAAATTGTTTTACTATCAAATGTGATTGTATCCATTTTATAATCTGATAAATCTTTATCTGAACAATCACAAGATCGCACGTCCAAAACCAAATCATCCGCCTGCTCTATTTGATCGGGTGTTGGGTATTCATTACGCATTAAAATTCTGGTAAGGTTCGCGTATTTATCGAAATGAACCCCGTTAATTTTTTTGATAGCGGCTTGAAATTTCTTTACTAAATTCATTTGATATCTCCTGTCTACGATTATAGCACCCTATTCATACTGCGCAACAGGTTTTTGCTGCATCAAATCCATTTCCATTTGCTTTACAATTTCAGTAACACGTGCATGAATGCCAGTCGGATTTATCATATAATTACCATCTGGATTTTTAGTGGCGGTTGATTTCAAAATATCATTTAGTTCCGCCTGCCAATTTGGACGTGTCATAAATAGTTTATTGCCTGATAAAGCGCAAGCATAAATGCCCGCAAGATAAGGTGCAGATGAGCTTTCACCACCGCTTATCATATATTGCCAACCATTTGAACCGTGGGGCGTTGTTCGCATATTTGTTGGAATTCCGACAACCGTCCCTTCTGCATGCTGTTTATTAGCAATCATATATACAGTTTTTCCCCTTCGGCTTGCACATCTGGCTGAACATCTGTCATATTTGTATTATTACAAGGCATAAAGTCACGTCCAGATAAAGAATAATCTACCCCCATATCATCAGAACCACATAATATAACTTTTATACCCGACGCTTGCAATTCATCCAATAATTCGCAGACCTGTGGCGAATATTTTCTGCGCGCACCCCAACTGCAAGATAAAATATGAATCTTGTTCTCTTCTGTTTGTCCTTGATTAAATTTTATAACACTGCGTAAAACTTTACAAAGTTCTTCGTCAAAAACTTTTCGCTTTTTATGCGTCACCTTTGTAAAAAAGTATACATTAGCATCTGGGGCAACCCCCGTATGTTTGCCAACTGCCTGCCCCATAACCATACTGGCATGAAAACTAGGTTTAATGGTTTGCCCGCTTATCGGTCCTTGGAAATATCTTATCCTATCCGCATATTCCGGATTTGTTGTATCAAGCATATTATCTATTATGGCTATATTTATTCCATGCCCTGTTGAGTTCATTTTAACATTTGACTCTTTCGCACGTTCCATAATTTCGTTTGGTCTGAAATCCTTTGGCATCTTATCTGGCATAGGCCATATAACATTAGTTGTCCAACCACGTATACCCGACATTGGAATTGAGTCTGTCGGAGCATACATAAATAAATCTTTATATTCCCTTAAATCAAGTGCCGACAAATCGTGATAATCTAAAATGGGAGTATTTTTGATTTCTTCAATATTATTTACTTTGATATATTGAACTCCGTCCTGTTGCGCTATTTTTCGCTTAAGTAATACTAGCGCTGAATTCAACTTTTGAAGAAGTGTTTTTGCCACCATAGAAACCCCTGTATACATTTTTATTATAAATAAGGTTTTATTTTAAAACAATGGAAAATTCGTTTAAAACTTTGAACAGAAACACATAGAAATAGTACACAGCCGATGTAAGCACAAATAAAAACTCCAAGTTTTCTGCGAAACATGAATTCTTTTGAACGCTTCGTTATTAAAAAATAAAATAATTTACCAAAATTGTATACCCTAAAAACATTGACAAACTGAATTACTGTATTATACTTCGTTAAAAAGGGCTATGTATGACAGTTAAATTCAAGTTTCTTAATAACCGAAAGTTATTATTGGAATCAACATTTTTGTTTGACGAAAAAACGGGGCTTTTTACTAACACAAAAACAGATGTAAACAAACCTGATAGTTTTACAACAGTAATAAATAAAGAACTTGAAGGACGAAACATAAAATTACAACTTCCGACAGATACAAAACTTGGCTTTATAACCGCGGACAACATTACAATCTTGGAGTTCGATAACCTTGGTCGTCTGATTACCGTAAATCTACCTAATACAATTAAAATTCCCAATAATTTTTTACGATACAATCAACATATTAAAAATTTTACTGCTGATAATTGCAAAGAAATTGGCGACCATTTTTTTTGTAACAATAAATCTATACAAGAACTTAATTTGCCAAGTGTTGAAATAATCGGATATGATTTTTTATGCGAAAACGAAAATTTGGTTACCTTTACTGCCGATAAATGCAAAAAAATTGGTGTCTCTTTTCTTTGTGGCAATAACGCCATACAAGAACTTAATTTACCAAGTGTTGAAGTAATTGGAAATGATTTTTTATATGAAAACGAAAATTTGGTTACCTTTACTGCTGATAATTGCAAAAAAATTGGTACTGATTTTCTTTGTAACAATAACGCTATACAAAAACTTAATTTACCAAGTGTTGAAGTAATTGGCAGTAATTTTTTATATGAAAACAAAAATTTGGTTACCTTTACTGCTGATAATTGCAAAGAAATTGATGACTTTTTTCTTTATAATAATAAATCTATGCCAAAACTTAATTTACCAAGTGTTGAAGTAATTGGAAATTATTTTTTATATGGAAACGAAAATTTGGTTACCTTTACTGCCGATAATTGCAAAGAAATTGGTGACTCTTTTCTTTGTGGCAATAACGCCATACAAGAACTTAATTTACCAAGTGTTAAAGTAATTGAAAATGGTTTTTTATATAAAAACGAAAATTTGGTTACCTTTACTGCCGATAAATGCAAAAAAATTGGTGGCTCTTTTCTTTGTAGCAATAACACCATACAAGAACTTAATTTACCAAGTGTTGAAGTAATTGGAAATGATTTTTTATATAAAAACGAAAATTTGGTTACCTTTACTGCTGATAATTGCAAAGAAATTGGTGACTCTTTTCTTCATAGCAATAAAGCCATACAAGAACTTAATTTACCAAGTGTTAAAATTATTGGCGATGATTTTCTTTGTAACAATAAATCTATACAAGAACTTAATTTACCAAGTGTTGAAGTAATTGGAAATTATTTTTTATATGAAAACAAAAAATTAGTTACTTTTACTGCCGATAACTGCAAAAAAATTGGTAATTATTTTCTTTATAACAATGACTCTATGCGAGAACTTTATCTCTCAAATCTTGATCCAATATATAAAAGTAATATAAATAAAACAACACAAGAAAACGAAATGTCATCATCAAAAAATAATATTAATTTTACCGCCCCCATGAGACTTCAAGAACAAATTGAATTCTACATTAACAATGGAATGTCTTTTATGCTACATGGTCCATCTGGTATTGGTAAAAGTGCCAGAATAGAAGAAATTGACCCTAACTTTACTGCTATCTCTTTATGGAACGGTGTTCTACCAGAAGATATTGTGGGTAAAGTTATATATCCTGACGGAAGTTATGCACCGCTTACTTACGGCAACCAAAACGGTAATTTACCCGAACAATTTGTACGCAACGGTGTCTGGGTTGAACCAGATTGGTATAGCGAACTAGTAAAAAAATGTAAGTCAGAACCAGAAAAAAATCATGTTTTATTCATAGACGAGGTTACAAACGCAAAACCAACAACTCAGTCTCTGATATTCCATATAGTACTAAAAAAATCTATCAGTCCGTCAAAAGGCAAACTACCTGACAATTCCGTAGTAGTATTGGCAGGTAATAACAAGGAAGAATCCAATGCGGCATATAATATGCCTTCTCCATTATTCCGGAGAATGTCTGGTCATATATATTTAAAACCTGATTTAAATGACTGGCTGGAATGGGCAGGAAGAACTTCAAACAAATCAAAAGATAGACGGAACATCCATCCATTAATAAGTTCATTTTTAGCGTCAAACCCGCAAGCTTTTTATTCAAACTATGATGAAGAAGAACCAAAAGAATGGGCAATAGACCCAAGAGGTTGGGAACAAATATCGGATATAATATATGCAAGTAAAGGCATATTAAAACGCGAACTATTAATAAATAAAATAGGCAAACAAAATACAGAAGCATTGATAAAATTTTCTCAACTTCAGATACTAAGTTTAGAAGATGTATTAACAAATAACTTTGAACAAAATGATATACCCAAGCAATATTCAGAAAAACTGGCATTAACGATGAGCTTAAATCAAGTAAGTGAAAGAGATGTAAACAAAGTCAGAAGTTTTATAAAAGATAATTTAGGTAATGAGTTTTTAGCTATTTTTGATTATAACTGGACAAAAGGCAACGCAGAAAGAGCCATTATATTATCAAAATATAAAACTAAATAAGGTAAAAGATATGTTCTCTTTAATGGGTAATAAAAATTTGTTAAAAAAGGACTTAGAATATGCAAAAGAACGGCTTTTAATAAAGTTCCCTTTGTTGGGAACAACCTTGGCAAACCTAGATATTAAATTAACATCCAAAGTTTACGGACAGATTTTAGAAACGGCCTGTACAGACAACAAGAATATTTATATATCACCAGATTTTTTTAAAAATCTAAATGATAACGACAAGATTTTTGTTTTATCACACGAATTAATGCACATAGCTTTTAACCATATACAACGCGGTAAAAATCGCAATAAAGATATATGGAATATAGCAACAGATGCGGTTATAAACCAACTTTTACAAAAAGAAAATTTAAATATAATCGACAACCTTATAAATATACCCGAGGCTATAAATAAATCCGCGGAAGAAATGTATGAAAATTTGTTAAAAGAACAAGAAAATAAACCTAACGAACAAATGCAAGTTCCTAAGAATCATAAAATTTGGGAAAAAGTTTTGGAAGATCAAGAATCTCAGCAAGGGAAACAGAATTCTCTGTCTGATTCTCAGCAAGGACAAGATCAAGAATCACGGCAAGGAAAACAGAATTCTCTATCTGATTCTCAGCAAGGACAAAATCAAGAATCACAAAACAAAAAAAACGAAAATTCTGATTCAAAAGAATACAGCAATCAAAATCATAATCATATTCCTTCTGGTGATAATAGAACGTTTTACGAAGATTACTATAATGAATATACCAAATATGAAAAATATTTTTTCGAAAAAAATTCGGCAGAAAAAGAAAAAATTGCAAAATCAATTCAAAATGATATAAAAGAAAAATTTAATAATGCAAAACAAAATATTAAAGATTTATCAGATAGAAGTTTCGGTAACGTAGGAGAACCTGCAAATGCGCCATTAAATTGGAAAACTATTCTGAAAAAGTCTTTATACAAAGAAGAAACATTCTGGTCTTATCGCAGGTCAAATTCTACAAATAATTTTATGCCACGTACAGAAGACTTAGAAAGAGAAGAACAAGCAAAAACAGAAGTTATTATTGACATAAGCGCTTCGGTAGAATCTGAACTTTTGCGGGAATTCCTAAGGCAATTAAAACCATTATTAAAAGAAACCGAACTTAAAGTTGGTTTTTTTAGCGACGTTTTTTATCCGTTTCAAACTATAAAATCTAAAAACGATATAAATAAACTACAAATTCCCTCTGCGGGAGGTACAAATTGGGACTTGGCCGCGAAATCTTTTTCGAAAGATAAAAATAGTAACAAAATAATATTTACTGATGGTGAACTCCCGGGGACTATGCCCGATGAATCTACTAAGAACGAAAAAATTATCTGGCTAGTTTACGGAAAAGAACCTTTTTATCCTGTATGCGGAAAAGTTATCAGAGTAAAAATTAGTGATATCCTTACCTCAAACCTAGTAAAACAACGTTAATTAAAACATACAAAAATAATTATGATTAAGTACAGGAATATCTATTCCTTTCAGATGTCATTATGCAATAGAAATTGATGATCATGAAAATAAAGAAAAACTTATTCATGATGCGTTTGCAGATCACAGATCTAGACCAAATCGCGAATTTTTTAAATTGGCTCCAGAACGTGCGGTTTCTATATTGAAAGCAATCGATGGGATTTTATCGCTGATTCTTTTATAATTACTAATCTAACTCTATTAACTCGTATTTTGTCGTACCCAAACCAATTGATTCTGCATACGGTAAGATATGGCGGCCCATCTGCCTGTCAATGCGTTCCTGTAATTTCTTTGCACCCGGCTCTTTTGACGCATATATCATATCTACAAATGCCTGGTCATTCGCAACTGGGTCTGTTGATGCAACTATCCCCAAATCCGTCATAACCGGATCACTTTGATGCGCATCGCAATCACAATCAACTGATAAAAAGTTCATTACTGTTATGTATACAATCTGCTTCCCCTGCGAAGCAAAATAATCACTAACCGATTTTGCCGCCTCTGCCATTGATTCTATAAACGCCTGCTGTTCCGGTAAGTTAGACCACAATATATCCGGATCTTCTGTAAAACCAGCCGAGTGAATATAAGCCTTACCGTTTCTTGACGCTATACCAATAGATTGATTCTTTAAATTCGCACCAAAGCCACCCATTGCATGCCCTTTACCATGCGCTAAATTTAATATCGAATCATAATCATCTAAATGCGTACCAACAAGATTATATTTTAAATGATTGCCATTATTAACCGGTATCTTCTTTTCACCTTCTGCATCCATAATGTCAACATCCGCAAACTTCGTAAAACCGTGCTTTTCTGCAACTTTCAGGTGGTCTTCAACAGTATTCCGTTTACCTGCATATGCTGTATTGCACTCAAGAATAGTACCATTCAATTTCTGAACAAGAGGACCTATTAATTCTGCCTTTAAATATCCACGAGAACCCGCCTCGCCCGTAGATACTTTTACACCCACTTTACCTTTTAATTCTACGCCCAGTGCTTCATATATTTTTATCAGATTTTCTGGCGTAATTTCTTTTACATAATATACTTTTGCTGGCGCATTTCCCATTTTATCCTCCGATTTTATTAATCTGATACCAAAATATATTAATGTTATTCCTATTAGAATACTTATGATAAGTATAACCCACTTTTTATAATTCATATTTTACACCCTTTTTCGTTATAAATTCAAACTGTTCACAAACACTTTCAATTCTTCTACACTTGGGTTCCCGTTTAACACCCTGCCATTAATAATTTCAGGATTACCTTTCGCGTCTTTCCGCAAGTCTGTTGCAGTATACCCAAGCCCACTGCCACCAGAAGTCGCAAACAAGACTATTTTTTTACCGGATAAATCATAACTTTGAACAAATTTATTAATAATTTTCGGTGCCGTTCCCCACCAAATAGGGAAACCTAAAAAAATAATATCATAGTCTTTAACTGGAACATTCAAATCTGCTAACTCTGGATAAGGTACTTTTCCTTCCATTTCCAAAGAACTACGACTATTCTCATCTTGCCAATCTAAATCCGTGTTTGTGTACGGCTGTGCCACCTTTATTTCATAAACAGGTGCGTTAATTACTGTTGCTAAATTTTTTGCCACATTTGCCGTTGTTCCTGTCGCTGAAAAATATGCTACTAGGATAGAAGATAAAACATTATTCATTTTTCCCCCTGTTAAAACCGCTTAAAATAAATAAATTAAATTAATATATTACATTATATCCTCCACACATAACAACTTCAAGTAATTCAATTAAGGAAAAAATCTTTCAAATTAAATAAATATATAGATTTTTTATATTATTTTGATTTAATCAAACCGTATAAAAAAATTAGTTATGGATAAAAATATTTTGATTTTTAAAATTAAACCGTCCAGAATAAAAGCTCTTATTCTGGCAACCGAAGAAATAAAATCTTTTTTATCCGAAATAAAAAATGCAGAAGTTGTTATTGGTGGTCCTTTATCAACTGAAAAAGGAATTATCGCAGCCTATATACCGAAAAACTTTGATATAAAAAACATTACATTGGATTTTTGGCGATTAGGATACGTACAAAATGTATATAAAATGCTGCCGGAACAAAAAAAATCGAAAAACGCAATTAAATGGAAAAATAAATTCTACTCTTTAGAAACTCTTTATGAAGAAAATAAAAACGAATTACTAAATCAGGCCCCTGACAAAAGAAAATTTTTACTCCCTGACATTACAGGAAACTTGCACTACGCAATAGGGTATCGCGGTAACGGAACAAGCACAGGGAAAAGAGCCCTACCAGTTGAAGATTCTAAAATGATGTTAAACTTAATAAAAAATAAAAAAAATCAGAAAGTATTAGACCCTTTTGCAGGTGCTGGAGGTATTGTATTCGCAGCAAAAAAAGCAGAACTGGATATATATAGTTCAGATATTGACTCAGAAATGCAATACGGCTTAAAAGATTTTGGAGCAAAACACAAAGTTGCTGATATTAAATGCCTCCCATTTGAAAACGATTTCTTTGACGCCATAGTTACAGAAGCCCCTTTTGATATAAATGCTACTCAAAATGTCGTCATAGGTTTAGAGGAAATGAAACGAGTAATCAAACCGTCAGGGGTCATAATTTTAATGGTCGCGGATACCCAAGTCGAAATACTTCGACAAAAAGCAATTGATTTAAACCTGAAAATATATATAGATCAACCATTAAACAGGAAAGGAACTGCTGTTCATATATTCAAATTTGAAAAAAATTTATAAACGTTCTTACAACTTGATTTATCTTTATAAATAGTATAAAAAACAATTTGTATAGGAACAAAATGTATAAAACTAAAATAACTTTACTTATGGCAACCAGTCTAAACGGATTCATTAACCGCAACGACAAAGAACAAGTTACTGCGTGGACTTCGCCAGAAGACAAAAGTATGCTTTATTCCGAGATAAAATCATCTGATGCCTTGATTATGGGCAGGAAATCCTTCTTTCACTTTTACTCTAAATTGATGTCTGGCCCTATTTATGTACTAACAAACGACAAGCAATTATTAAATACGGAAAGCAATCAAATTATATATACGAATGAAACCCCGGAACAAATTATTAAAAATTGCCAATCCCAAAATATTAAATCAGCGTTATTATTAGGTGGTGCAAAAACCAATACCGCTTTTTTACAAAAAAAACTTATAGACGAAATCAAAATAACCATAGAACCAAGACTTTTCGGTAACGGTCTTCCTTTTCTGACAGATTGCGAAATTGACGAAAAACTGGAACTTATCTCAGTTAAAAAAGTAAATCAAAAAGGAACGTTATTTCTGCACTATAAAATACTTAAAGAAAAATTCAGATAAAATTGCGTTTACCGCTTTTTTGCAGATTCTTTGAATTGCATGTCATAAAGAGCCCTGTACGCACCGCATTCACGTTTTAATAAGTCCTCATGAGTGCCAGTTTCTACAATCTCGCCGTTGTTTATCACAACTATCTTTGACGCGTTTCTTATCGTAGACAATCTGTGCGCTATTACAAAAACGGTCTTATCTTGCATAAGGTTTTCTATTGCTTTTTGAACTACGGCTTCGGCTTTATTATCAAGAGCCGAAGTTGCTTCATCTAAAACCAATATCGGAGCGTTTTTCAAAAAAGCCCTTGCAATAGCGACTCTTTGCTTTTGTCCACCAGACAATAAGATACCTCTTTCTCCTATCTCGGTATCCAAACCGTTTTTTAAACCAGATACAAAGTCATCTAAATAAGCCATCTTCACGGCTTGTCTTAATTCTTCTTCGCTTGCATTTTTATTTCCCAACATTATGTTTTCACGAATTGTACCTGCAAACAAAAAATTATCCTGAAAAACAACGCCTATGTTCTGACGCAAAGAATGCAAAGTAAATTCGCGAATATCTTCTCCGTCAATACAAATCTGACCGGACGTAACGTCATAAAATCTAGGTAATAAACTGACTAATGTAGTTTTTCCTCCTCCGGAATTCCCGACCAGCGCAATTGTTTCACCTTGTTTTACCTTTAAATTTATAGACTTCAAAATAGGTACGCCTTGATTATATTCGAACCCGACGTTCTTAAATTCTATTAATTTATGCTTTACGGGCATTTCTTTTGCGTCAGTTTTATTCGTTATCGCCGGTTTAGTGTTTAGAATATCAAACACTCGATCAATCGCCATAAATGACATCAAAACAGAATTATAATTAGAACCTATACTTTTCATGGGCGTATATAACATTACCAAGGCAGTTAAAAACGAAACGAAATTACCTGCTGAAATTTTTCCTTCCAGAATTAAAAAAGAGCCAAACCAGATAGATAAACCTATCCCGATTGATAATATTACATGCATGACAGGAGTAACCCACCGAGTACGTTGCAACATTTTTATCTTTAAACGAAAAACACCGTCTAAAACGTTATTGAATTTGCCCTTTTGATGCTCAGATAAGTTATAAGCAATTACAGTTTTGTTACCTGAATAAGACTCGTTATATGCCGTCAACAAGGCTGCGTCGGCAGCAATAGATTGACTCATGACAGAATCGACCTTTCTTCGCAAAGAACTCATCGGTAAAAACGCGCCTATTAAAATTGCAACGCACAAAAAAGCCAGTTGCCAAGAATTATAAAAAAGTACAGCAATCAAAGAAATTGCCGTGAATAACTTTTGAACAAAAGTCTTTAAATTCGTTAAAAGACCCGCACAAGCCAAATCTGCATTATTATTAAACATGAATATTATATCACCAGAATTTCTGGTATTAAAAAAGTTAGTTTCAAAATCTAGCATCTTTTTATATAAATCTAACTTTAATAGGTTGGTTATTTTTGCTCCGACCCATGTATTTAAATAATTAGCCGCATAAGTCAACCCTCCTTGAATGCAGGTAAACGCAACTATTGCCAATGGTATATACCACGCAGTTTGAATGGACTTTTCTACCATAACCAAATCCATATAAGGTTTCAGAGATAAAGCGATTACCGCATCCAATGACCCTATCGGAATTGTTATAAGTAATGACATTAAACCGGGGAACCAATAAGGTTTTATATACGGCCACATACGTTTATAATTCTTTACAAACGCATTTTGACTAAAACGTTTTTTTATTTTACCCATTATGACCATAATTAATCTCTGTTTGCCCGTTTCTTATACTTACTTATAATCTCTTGTACCAGTTGCATTTCTGTAAAGTCTTCTGCTGCATATTCTCTAACAAGAGCGCTAACACCTGGTAAATTATGTACAGAATATAAATGCTTTATGCGTTCCGAAGATATTCTAGGATTAAAGACTCTAAAATCTGTATATATTAAATCCATAGGACGCTTTGCTGCGGTCAGCAAAACCGACAAACCGGACGCCAGACCTATAATACCGGCAGATTCTTCTGCCAAAGTAAAAATTTCCGCAACATTTGTATCAAAAGATACCACATCTGTAAAAACCGAGGAATTCTCATCATTGCCGTTATTTATAAATACGTCGTAACCGATACGGTTAAATTCCTTTATTAATATATTCCAGAAAGCATCCGACATATCACTTAAAGATGTAGCAAAAGGTAAAAGTATTACAAAAGGTCTTTTTAAAAAATCTGAAATCTTTTTACTCATTCTTAATTTGGTAATCTTATCTATTTTTGGACACTGCATAGATAACTTGTTATTTCTTCCGAAATCTTTACAGATATAATCATAAAAATTTGCGCTTTTATCGGTATCGTATATTCTATTAATATTCTCAGCGATTGACGGCGTAGGACAAAAAATACGGCGACCGTTATATAGAATTTGTTCGTTATCTAACGCGTCTTGAATACAATTTTTATTTATAGATATGTATTTAATAGACACGTTCTTTGGTAAAAACATTTTATAAAAAGGTATATATTTTTCCTGCCAGACTATTAGCAACGGTTTTTTTGTACCGTTTGCTTTTACCCAATCTTTTAAATGAGCCAAATATATATAACTTTCACCGATGTTATGCCTTATTATATAAATTCCATCATACTTTTCGTCAATCATAGGAAGTAAACTGTCAAGAAACTTTCGCATAAGGTTCTCTTTATAAAACGGTAGGCAGAAAACCTTACTTATCATATTATGCCCTTTTAACTGCTTTTTGAATAATCTTAAACCAAGCAAACGCAAATCTTGACATCCTCTGGAAGACGCCTTCAACCTTAATGCGCCTCCGAATAAGGAATAGGTATTTTCATCCGCCCAAGGAAATTGATACGAGACTTTCTTATAAAAGAAATCTTTCAGATTCACGTTTGCACCTTTATTTCTTGTATTTCTGATACATTTTTTCAGATATTAATTTTCTCGTTCTGGCGATATTTAAAATATCATTCTCAAATTCGTATGTAGTGCTATAAAACTCGTTCAAGAAATCTGAAACGGCTTTATCTTCTAAACCAATATCTATTTTTACACACTCTTTATAAACTGGGATATATCGCCATATTTTTTCATCGTACAGCATATCCAAAACCGGTAAATAAACAATCCCACTATGCCACTTTAATACGAAAGCCCAATGTCTTGAAAGTGCGATGTCCGGCATATGAATAACCATAGAATTTTCTATATAAAACGTTTTAAGTTTTAACTGCTTAGTATCCCTTAGAAAAGTAAATAACCAGTCTACATTAAAGTTATACTCATTAACGTACTTCGTTGAATATTTTTCAATCAGGTATTCGTTATATCGCCAACCTGTATTTTTCTTTATAATGTCTAAACACTTCTGTGGATGGCGAACATATACGATACCGAAAGACCAATGTACCCCGAAAGACTTTGAAACAAACATATCAAAATTAAAGCAATCTAAGTCGTTTTCTTCCGCATAAAATTCGGCTTTTTTCAGTGCTTCTGCTATTAATTCTGGCTTGGTTAGAATCATTATATCGTCTGCATCAATATTATAAGTCCTGTCATATGAATGTTTTGCCGCATGAACAAATGGCGTTAACATAGAATATGCAATTCTGTGCCATAATTTTTGTCTTTCAACTTCATGTAAAGATAAAGAAACCTCTTTTTTTAATGTTTTTCTATCACTTTTTATAAAATCAAAATCTTCATTATAAAAAAAGCATGGCTTTTTAAATACTCCCTCTTTCATTTTTTTATTATCACAAACAAAATATATAAACGCATCCATTCTGGCAATTACATCTATCCAGTGCTGAATACAATCAAAACCCGTGGTATGAACACGATGAATCTTCAAATAAAATACTCGCTGTCCTGGTTTTGGCTTGTGTCTTTTACAGCGTTCTATTTTCAATTTACCGTTCTGGTGTGTGTACTGAAAAACAGGAATCCCTAAAAGATAGAATTTTCTTATTTTTTCCCCATTTACTAATCTTATTTTTACTTTTTTTACAATTTTCATAACATTTACCCCTAATTATTTTCACCAGTCATTTCAAACGCTTCGTCCCAGGTATCAATTCTTTTTACCCCCCTTTTTAAAACATGTGCTGGGTTTCCCCCAATTACTGTGTAAGATTCTTCAAATGGTTTTATAACATTACTTTGTGCTGCTACGATTGTATAATCTGGTAGTTCTGCGCTTTTACCGATAAAACTACCCGTTCCTATCCAGCAATTATTCCCTATTCGCATGACTCTTTTGCGTTTTCCATAATTTATAATCTTGTTTGTTTCAATATCTATTATCGGATGTGCATCACTTACATATATCTTTGATTCAGCAGCGAGTCTTACATTGTTTCCGATAAAGCACTTTAACCCGTATTCGCACATATGTATTATTACAAGTGGATTTACGACTAGGTTATCTCCTATTACTAATTCGCAATCGCCCATGGTCATAAAAATTACAAGGCATACTATTTTCTTGTCATAAATTTTATTAGTAAAATTACCTAACGAGAACTTATGCCCGTCGCCTAGCATAGTTAGTTCCAATCTTTCTATGATTTCGGGCTCGCGAATTTTTATTGTGTTATTATTACCTTCAATTGTAAGAACCAGACCTGGTATTATCTTCGTTGTTTCAACATAATCACCGACTTCCTTGTTCCAAACAAATAACTTATTATTTTCACCATGAAAGTCATAATATGTCGGAGGTGCAGGCGGTGTTATTGCCCGCCTGAAATCGCTTTCTACTTTTAATAATTCCGTCTTCGTTGTAAAAGTTTCAAGTTTCGGGTAAATATCGTTTACTCCTTTTCTTAACTCTTCAATTTGCCCGCGCAAATCATCTATCGGGTTATACATTAGTTTTTCACGAAAGGACTTTCTACGTTCTTCATTTGGTATAAAACGACAAAGTGTATCTACCCAAAACTTTTTCATTATGATTACCTTAACTTTTCTACGATTTCTTTATAAGAACGCAAGCCTCTTTTTTTACCGAACATTTCTGATGCGGTACCGCAAACAAACTCTTCTATACCGCGCGCAGACCACTTTGAAATCACATCAGGAGACACACAACCATCTAACCTAATAGAAAACTTTCTATTCGGCATATTCGTTAGAAAATCTAATTTTTTTTCAACTTCTGGTACAGCCGCTTGCCCTGCGAAACCGGGCTTTACGCGCATAACCAACAGTGTATCTATTAATGGAAATAAATTTTTTACCTCTTCAATTTTTGTTTCTGGATTTATAGCAAGACCCGCTTTTCTACCATTTGCTTTTATTTCATACAGATAGTTTGCCGCATTACCGGACTCATAATGCACATAAATTATATCTGCTCCGTTTTTAAAAGCGTATGGCAGATGGACACTAGGAAATTTTACCATTAAATGCACATCCATCGGTTTAGAAGTCATCTTTCGTACCGCTGCAAAATCTGCCCAAGACAAAGCAAAATTCGGAACAAATTCTCCGTCCATAATATCCATATGATATTGGTCTATACCTGCGGCATCCATTTCGGTAATTTCCGCTCGGAAATTACCGAAATCTGCACACATAATCGAAGGACATAATATTTTATACGCCATTTTATGCCCTTTTTGGTTTAACAATCATAAATTCACAACCGGAAACATCCAGTTTTTCATTTGGTTCTAACAATATTGCTGTACCTGGTAAAACCTTTATACTGTCAATATTTTTTTCACCCTGCAACATCACCGCAAAAGCGAACATATCTCCCTTGTTTTCAAAAACATCTGTATCTTTAACAAGTTGAGTAGAATACATACGTTCTTCAATAGGCTCGCCGTCTTTATATTTTCTGGATTTAGACTTTTTATTTACATCTAAGCACGCAAGTGCTTTTTCTAATTGCAAAGGTCTTTTTTTACCGTCTTTATCAACACGGTCATAGTCATAAAAGCGATAAGTCTTTTCACAATTTTCTTCTATCTCAAAATGCAGAGAACCGGCAGTTGCGGCATGCAAAGTACCACCGACAATGTAAACATAATCACCCTGTTCGCACGGCATAGTATCCAAAGTCTCGGCAATTTTACCGTCTTTTATTTTCTGTTTCATTTCTTCAACGGATTTTGCCTTGCAACCGTTATACATTTTCCCGCTTTTCGGTGCTTCTAGTGTGTAAAAAGACTCGTTCTTTCCGAATGGTTTATTTTCTAATTCTTGTGCTTTTTTATCATCGGGGTGTACTTGTATGGAAAGGTCATCATCTGCTTCGACCAAGGCCATCAATATAGGCAATTCGGAATATTTGCCTAGACCATACTTATCACGATTTTCAATAAACCACTCGTGAATGTTTTTACCTTTATCTTTCCCATAAATTATTTCGTTCTTGAATTCTTCGGTATCTATTGCAGAATATAAATGCCCTATTTTCTGACAGTCCGAACCCGAATAAGAAGTCAATTTTGAACCACCCCAAATAGTTTCATGTACAATAGGTTTTAATATTTGCATGTTTCATCCTTATTTTTTAAAGATTGTTATCAATTATTACCGACACTTCTTGTAAGCCTTGATTCCTTTCCGGCGAAAAAACATGAGCACAACATAACCCGCTGGGTTTATTATCGTTAAATAAAATTCTTTCACCCATCGGCATTGCAAACTTTATGTCATCAAATCTGACGCCGGCATCTAAAATAAAGTTAATTGTGCGTTCACGAACCTCTGGCTCGTCTTCACGAGCAGTTAAAATCAGTACATAATCGTCATCCGGAATGCTTTGTAAAAAATCTAAAGCCCCCGGCAACCACTCGTCTTGATTTGTGATGCCGTCTTTATAACCGTTGTGCTTTACCAAAGTACCGTCAAAATCTAGAATCCATGTATGACGCAAAGGAGATAAACGTAATTCTTTAATCATTTTCATACTCCCTTAACCAATCGTTAAACAATAAAGTCCCGTTATAGAACGCCATACACATAGAGTCATAGTCCTCCCACGCATGCGAAGCCAACGACAACCAAATAATCGCGTGAATCAATTTAATTTCTTTTACACTGGCTTCTTTTTTAGGTATCAGATTCAAGAAATAATCTGTCAGATGTTCCCAGCCACCACTATTAATACTGAAAGACACATCTTCTTCGGAAATATCTAAGGTAAAATTCTTTATATTAAATTGATCAAAATTTCCGTAAATTGCGTAATACATTTTTGCCCAGTCATACCTAACATCGCCAAGAACTTGGCTTTTCCCGAAGTACCCACGAGCATCTATGAAATAGATTTTTCCCAAGTCATCTATCATGGTGTTGGTCAACTGACAATCACCGTGTATCGGACCGTAATAAGTATTCATAAGAGTACTTAAAACTGCACGACGCAATAAATCGATGTTCCACATTATGTTCTGGCAATTTTTACCGTTTATTTTGATAAATCTTTCGTTTGCAAACGGTATTGCTGAAATTATCCCCTGTAATCTATGTATAGTTTTTTTCAGGTATTCTGTATACAAATCCCACGCAGAAGAAGAGGCTTTTTCATAACTATGCATTGTCTGTAATGCATGAACCATTTTTCGTATAGTTTCTTTTTTATTATCATCATTCATTTCCGTTAAAAATATATTTTTTCCCCGTATGAGCTCCATAGTTAACGGATTGGTATTATAAATTTTAGGAATATAATCAAAACCATACTCCTCCATTTTTTCATACCATACAACTTCACGTTCTATCAGTTTTACAGCCTCGGGTGTTAGACCGGTTTTTACAACTTTTCCGTCAATAAATTCTATTTTGTTATAAGGACGGCATCTATTTGCAGTTGTAGAAATCTCGTTATACGCTTCCAGAGTCCCTACATCAATACTGCCCATTAAAGAAATCGGACTTAATGGTATATCTTTTTCTGCCAGCCATTTTGTAAAAGAACCCTCGTTCGGAAAATCTGTAAACCAACTTTTGTTGTCAAATATATATAGACCTGCAACACCTTTACCGGCTATTTGCTCGTTAACAAGCCTTCCGTCTTTTAAACTCCAAGAGCAAGGGAAGTCCACTAAACCAACCTGACAGCCTTTTACAATCTCGTTTATGCAAAAAGTTTCCGACAAAATTATGTCGGACCATATAATCATAAAAGGTTCATCATCTGGTATATACGATACAGCCGTTTTGATACCGGCCGCATTCCCCTTTGTAGTGGCACGAACCAGCATATAATTAACATCTTTTGCAAAAGTTGATAAATACCTATCCAAAACATCAAATTTATAATCACCTATGATGATGAACTCGTCTTTCGGATATTTCTTGAACAAATGAAAAATTATCGGCATATATTTTGCAGAAATCAGACTTTTCGGTTTTACGCGAGTCAAAGCCTTCATTCTGGACCCCAGTCCACCTGCTTGAATTATGATTTTCATTATTATCTCTCCATATTACAGCGATGTGTAAGCAACCGCCTTGCAATGAAAATTTAATACTATAAATTCCTGAATATTTCGAGAAGTATACATTCCTATATTTTTTAGGATTTTTTAGAAAACTCATAATATTACGCGCAAAAAACTTATAAAAAATCGCCCCGAACAGGGCGAATGACATGAACAATTTTGAATTATTTTTTTTTAGCGTTCGCTTTTATCAGATTTATCAACGAACATCCATATTAACCATATCAATGCGGCGATACCGACCAGACTGTATACTATACTGCTGGCAAGTGTACCTACCCCAAAGATAAAGGCAACTAAATCAAAACCAAATATACCGATTAACCCCCAGTTCAGAGCACCGATAAAAGTCAATGGTTTTAAAACGTAATCTGTAAGTCCTCTCATCTTTTCTCTCCTTTTAAGATTAAATTTTACGTCCTAAGACAAAATGATTATATATACTTTTTTCTATTTTTTCAATCTGAATAAACCATTTAGGAATAGATACTTATCCCCAGAAATCAGCACATTACAAATATAAACACCAGATTAAATTGCCGCATTTGTATAGTTGTTAATTATACATTTAATCGCAAAGTTAGCAAGGTATAAACCAAACACACCTGTAACAGTTATGACAGAGCCAAATATTTTTCCTTTTACATTATCGTCAGCGGGTTCCGTTGAAAATACAGTATAAAAGTCCGACAATTCCTTTTCTTTCACAATTTTTCTTATTTTTGCCGCCAATGGACATACACTTGTCTTAGAAATCTTATCGACTTTTATCTGCGATATATCTGTTTTACGAGCCGCCCCCATACTTGATATAAAAGGAATTCCCTTTTCCTGACACCATTTATACAAGGCTATTTTTGATTCAACCGTATCTATCGCATCTATTACAAAATCTGGTTTTACGTCCAGTTCGGTATCCTTGTCAAAAAATACATTTAACGCTTCAACAGTTATGCCTGGCGATATATCTTTTATCCTTGCCTTTGCAACATCTACTTTTAATTTACCCACTGCGCTTTCCAAAGCAAATAATTGACGGTTTATATTTGTTTCTTCTACCTTATCAAAATCTATCAATATCAGGTGCCCGATACCACTTCGTGCCAAAGCCTCTATCGCAAAAGAACCAACCGCACCGCACCCCACAACCATTACCGTCGCATTCTGCAACTTCGATATAGCATCGACACCAAATAATAACCGCGTTCTGTGTAATCTATCCATTTGCTAAAACTCTTTTACTGTTTTCATAAACCTGCATTATAAAGTCTGATTTTTCTGCGTCACGCATTTCTGCAAGCTTTTCTGCAACTTTTATAACTTCTTCTATCTTTTCACCATCACTTTCAATAAGTATTCTATCCAACGGTGTTGCAACAGCAGATTCTTTTATTTTTTTATAACCTTCCTCAAAAACAAGCGGAGAATAAGAAAAATAAGCGTCACACAAGTCTAACAATCTTTCCATAAATTCCACACCACCGTTATAAGAATGAAATATTAGTTTCGGTGGTAATTTTTTTCTATACTCTTTCAATATGTGCAACATTTTATCCCATGCCCCGACACAATGTATATGTACAGTTCTGTTCAAATTAGTCGCGATATCAAGTTGCGCACAAAAAACTTTTTCCTGCAAATCTATATCAGGCTTATATTTATCCAAACCTATTTCTCCGACCATAAATTCTGAATTCTGCTTTAAAATCTCAGTCAAACGCTGTTTCCAACCCTCTTTTAAATCTTTAAGGTCCCAAGGATGAATACCAAACGCACATTTTACTGCTGAATAATTTTTTGATAAGTCGATTAACTTTACCCAATCTGTTTCATTGGTTGAATTACATACGCAACAAACCACGCCCACTTTTTCTACATCATTTAACACAAATTCTGGATCAGATGCATTCTGTAAATGGCAATGAATATCTATATATTTCAGCATACATACAGGGTAAAATTTATAAAAAATTTTTCAAGCATAACTTTATAGCCTTGATTTTTTTATTATTTTATGATATACTGTTCTTCATTGATGATGACCTTAATGGTCGCTTTTTTATTGCCCCGTTTAAGGGGCTTTTTTTTATTTTCAAGGAGCCTTCATGCAAAAATATAAATACATAAACCTATTCTCTGGTATAGGGGGGTGGGAACTTGGTCTTCAAGAACTGCCTATGGAAAATGTATTATCTTGTGAAATAGATAAATACGCCCGTCAAACTTTCCTTGCTAATTTCCCCGACCTGCCCTGCGTAAAAAAGAATAACTACCCAACGGATATTCGTGAACTTAACCCGCATGACATACCAGAATTTGATATTCTTGTCGGCAGTCCGCCTTGTCAGTCCTTCTCTATGGCAGGACTTCGTAAAGGATTAAAAGACGAAAAAGATGATAAAGGGAATATGTTTTTCTACGTATTAAACATTATTAAACACTGCCGTCCAAAAGCCTTTATTCTGGAAAATGTAAAAGGCTTGCTTACAGCCGAAGGCGGCAGAAGTTTCCGTATAATTCACGACCTGTTCAGGAACGCAGGTTATTCGTTTCATTATAAAGTAATAAAAGGTTGCGATTGTGGAATTCCACAGGTCCGACAACGAGTCTTTATGGTTGGATTTCGTGGAGAGAATCAAGACACAAGTACTTTTCGTTTTCCAGAACCTGTGCCTCTTAAATTTACTATGCATGACGTGTTCGGTGGAAAATGTAATAAAGAGATTGGTTATACGGTATTAACTGCACATAACCACAAAAAGCATAATGAACCATATAATTGGATGTCATATTTAGTTAACGGCGTTGAACATGAAATAACTTTGAAAGAAATACAAAAAATAATGGGCTTACCTGACTCTTTTTTATTTCCTAAGGATTTGTCTTCGTCGCGTATAAGAAAGCAACTTGGAAACGGAATAATACCAGATTGCGTTAGATTAGTAGCAGAACAAGTTCTTTTAAACTTGAAAAAACTTTCGTGATTAGCAATTATATCTTATATGAAAAAGCTGTTTTTATTTTTTATAAAAATTTGTATAGGATTTTGCTTTTTTATAAATTCTATACAAGTTTTTGCTTTTGAGATTTCTGATTTATCCCGATATCAAAGCGTAGCTATTAAAACATTGGCAAGAAATGATTCATTATATAAAAATAATAAAAGCACCAGTATAGAAATACAGGGAACAAAACCTTTAATAAATGTATTAGGACCAGATAAGGTTTATTATGATACTCAGTTTGTTTATTACGGGGAAGAAAAATTAGAAATTTTCGGTGAAACAACCTGGTATTTCTATACTCCAAAATCGTTAAATGGTAACCGTAAATATAAATTATATTATCGTAAAAACGATGTTATGCTTGCTGCTTATCCTGGGGATTTATTAGTAATTGCAAGGAAAGATAAAAATAACATGCTTCTTTTAATAGTCAAAGAAGGTACTGATGCGGCACAGGAAGTTTTTAATGTTCTGGGTTTAAAACAACCTGATAATGATGAAAATATTTCTTTTTGGAAAAAGTTAATAGGTAAATCAGAAAAAGAATATAAAAATACAATAAAGGACGTCGGACCGACACCGACCGTTTCTAATAAAAAATGGGTACGCGTATACTTTACCCCAAGTACAGATTGTGAAAACAATATTATCGCTGAAATCAACAACGCTAAAAAGATTGATATCGCTGTTTATTCTATAACCAATCAAAATATAGTTGATGCTATAATAGAAGCAAAAGAACGTGGTGCAAAAATAAGAGTCATAACAGACAGATTACAATCAAAAGGTAAATTCTCGTTGGTTAACGAACTTGAATCCGCAGGTATCCCCGTTATAACAAATGTCGGTCATAAGATTATGCACAATAAGTTTGCTATATTTGACGGGAAAAGAATAGAAAGTGGCAGTTATAACTGGACTGAAAGTGCAACAGAATCAAACGCAGAAAATTGCACGTTCTTTGAACAAGAAAACAAAACTTTTTCCAAACAGTTTGAATATCTTTGGGATTTATATCAAAAATAAAAAACCTGCTGAAATCAACAGGTTATCTTGGTGGGGACACAGGGACTCGAACCCTGGACCCAATGATTAAAAGTCATTTGCTCTACCAACTGAGCTATGTCCCCAAAACTGAACCGGAAATAAGATACTTTGCAGCATCTTTTTCCGTAGTTCGGGGGCAATTTTGACATAAAATTTTATAAATTGCAAGAAAAAATAACATTTTTTACGTTTTCCCTTCTCTTATATACTTTCTGCAGATTCTTCCGGCATTTCCTTTTCTAAATCCGTAGACATTGTCGCACTGCTATCTTGCCACTCTATTATCCGTAAAATTATGTTCTTTACATGCTTCGCTATTATCGCCCTGTCCCTGTGAAAATTATGTTCCGTCATCAGATGTAATATCTCTCGACTTAATGATGATAATACTTGCTCTTGGTCGCTAGTTAAAACATTTCCCCTGCTTGCTCGATATATTATTTCATCTATCTCGTACCTGTATGCGCGCAAATTGTTCATTTCAGAACGAGTTATCTTTAAACGGCTTGCTATCTTTTTTACAGACCAATCTTGCAATTTATTAAAAGTTTCTAAATGCACGTTTACCTTCAAGCCTAACGAATGGCGCAAAAATACTACTATATTTAATATCACAGAATTTACCTTGTCCGAAATATTACTGGCAAGGCTTCTACTTACCTGACGAGAAATTCTATAATTTGTATAATCATATAACAAAAATACCAACGGTATAGATAGTAAAGATGCAGCAATATTGTCTATTAGTCCGCTAACATTTGGATTTTTAACTTTATCCGACGATATTAAAAATATTGTAATTCCACCTATTATAGACAATAAATAAGGTATGGTTTTTAATAGAAGATTCTTTAACATTATGTTCATGTCAGCATTTTAACTGAAATACCGACATAATTAACACAAGAAGGCTTTCCTACTTCTACACAAACACACTTGAATTTTTTGTCAAAAATATTATAATATATAATATGGCAGGTGAAAAGTACTTAACGGGGTTGAATAATGGCAGAATTTGAAAAATTTATACGAGATTTGGCGGTTCAATTAAATCTATCCCTGATGGATGATGCACAACGTGCTAGGTTAGCCGATTATAAAAAAAAGAATAATGCCACAAAAGACCAAAACTCTTGGAATCCAGACGCCCCTCTTCCAGACCCAACAAGTACAGAATACGGTATAGGAAGCGATGCCGATTGGCAAACTTTGTATGAAAGTTTTCAAAATATTTTATATTCACTTAACTCTGAAAGAAAAGGTGCAACAAAATATCATGCAGACGTTGAAAAATTCTTAGATAAATTTTACGGTGTTGGAAAATGTATAGCACCTTTCGAAGTGTCTTCAGATATAACAAATATATTAACACCTGCCAAAGCTACTGATTTTGCAAACTATTTGAACACGATACGGGCACATCTAGAAGCAAACGATATTCCTGCTGCTTCCACAGATAAATTAATAAACAAATTAAATGACGGTTCGTTTAAAAAAGACAAAAAAGCACTGGATATATTAAGAGCAGTTTGTGCACGAATAATATATGATAGTACCGCACTTCCTCCACCACCGATTACGCTTGCAGACATTACCACATTATATGAAAAAAGCGGTCAAGGAAGACCAGCGACAACTGTTGAAATATCTAACTTTCAAGCAAACTATACCGAACTTGTAAAGGGTATTATAACAAAATCAGAAGTTTTTAATGCTTTTTCTACTAAAGATGACGCAAGATTAATAAGCTATTCTATTGATCAGGCATTAAATCAGTCTAATTACACCAACCCAGATAATAAGAACTTTTTGCCACCATTATATAAAGATAGAAAACGTTTTTTTGACAGGGCAAAAGAGAAAATAAATAAATGGGGAAAAGATTATTTTGGCAGATGGCGTTCAAGACATGAAAGACATATTTATTCTACGAATGCATCATATATTGTATCTGAAATAATAGATAACAAAATACGCCCAACTGATGGTTTAGGAAAAATATTAGAAAATGCAGACAAAATCAAATCTAAACTGGCACCAAAAGCAAAAACCGAATTTGATTATTTTGTAAAAGTATTAAATAAATTATCTAAAACAAAAGCATTTGCGGAAGCAACAAAAGACGGCGACCAGATGAGATATCTTGTTCAAGAAATCATAAAAGATGCCGTTCATAATGATAAAGTAGAAGAAGCGAAAACCGTTCTAGAAATCTTGGCAATGGTAAGGTATGGGGCAATGACCTCTTCTGTTCGAGACAAATTAAAAGAAGCCACAAAAGACTTTACTTTATTTGGTGATGAAAACTTGTCTTTCAACAAAAAAAATGAGGGCCTTAAATTTGTTCTGAAGGGCTTTGATAAAGTAATTAAGACCGCCGGAATACTTGCTTTTGAAACTACAAACCTTATAAAAAATAAATTAATAAGACAAAAAGGCGTAAAATTTAAGAATGGTACAAAACGAATAAAAGACGCTATGGGATCTATTGAATACGCAGACTCGACAAAACGAGAAAAGATGGAAGAACTTTTTGCTTTCTGGGATTTTGTAAATAGTTCTATATCCAAAGACTATAAAATATTCAGACGGCATTCCAAAGTCCAAAAATCTATGACAGAAATACCCACAGGCGGAACAACAAGACCGATAGACGATATGTTTACACAATTTTATACCACAAACTCTATTGGAAAATGAACGCTTGATTTTTTTGCCGATTTATGATATAATTGTTAACACAATCTAATCACCCAGTCGGGTGATTTTTTATTTCCACTTTGAACTTAAAAAAAGGATTTTTTATGGCACGAGTTTTACAAATTCGTCGCGGTTCTGCCGCACAAAACGATAATTTCACAGGTCTGGTGGGTGAAATAACATTTGATACCGACGCAAAAACAATTCGCGTACACGACGGTGAAACGCTGGGTGGTTTCCCCCTAGCACGAGCAGACGAATCCTCGTCTTCCGGAGGAAGTTTTGATATAACATCCGTTCCGGCGGAAACATGGCAAGAAATCTTCGCTAATTTTGCTCCGACATCTTTAACTGCTATGGAAAGCAACCTTATACCAGTAGTAAATACGACTGTATTGGACTATATTTTCGATTGCGATATACCGGCAAAATTCGTTCAGACTTTCTTAATATGCCAAACCCCCGAAGCCGGTTATAGTATAAACGATGAAGTCGCGGCTTTCGGTATAGATGACAGAAACAACCCGACTCCAAACACATTTATAGACAACAACGGACTGCACGTAAGACTGATGATAGATGAAAAGACGTTCTGGGTCAGCCATAAAAACACCGGAGCAAAGACAAACATAACAAACGAAAACTGGCGGTTAAAATTCAGAATTTACTATTGAAAACGGTGAAATCATCTGCTATGCTATGCCCCATAGAAAAAGGGGATAAAAATGTACATACTTGCTTTGAACTGCGGTTCTTCTTCTTTAAAATATCAGGTTTTTGATGCGGATACAAAAAAAGCACTTGTCGGTGGAAACGTTGAAAAAATCGGTCTGCCAGATTCTTTCATTACTCAGAAATATCCAGACGGTACGAAACAACGCAAAGAAACCGAGATGAAAAATCATAACGAGGCGTTAAATGTTGTTCTGTTTATGTTGCGCGAAGCCTCCATCGATATGAACGAAATCAAAGGCGTTGGGCATCGCGTTGTTATGGGGGGTGAAAAGTTCGCTTCTTCCGTTGAAATCACAGACGAAGTAATCAAAACCGTCGAAGAACTTTCCGCGATTGCACCGTTGCACAACCCTGCGGCTTTATTGGGTATTGTAACAGCAAAGCAGTTATTACCAAACGCAACACAAGTTGCCGTATTTGATACAGCCTTTCACCAGACAATGCCAGATTATGCGTACAGATATGCCGTTCCTAATGCTTGGTATACGGAATTGGGCGTTCGTAAGTACGGATTTCATGGAACATCTCATTTATATGTGTCAAAGCGAGCAGCAAAACTACTTGGCAAACCAGCGCCAGAATGTAATTTAATAACCTTACACATTGGTTCCGGTGCATCTGCCTGCGCAATTAAAAACGGGGTTTCTGTCGATACATCTTTGGGTATGACCCCACTAGCAGGCCTAACAATGGGAACGCGCCCAGGAGACTTGGATCCAGGTATAGTATTGTATGTGATGCAAAAATTATCGCTTAGCCCAGATCAAATGCAGAAACATTTAAACAAGGATTCCGGTTTATTGGGGTTAACCGAATGCTTTGCAGACAGACGCGATGTAGAACAAAACAAAGAAATAAACGACAAATGCCGTCTGGCCTTGGAAATGGAGGCTCATAACGTGAAACGTTACATCGGTGCGTTTATGGCGGAACTGGGACACGTTGACGCACTGGTATTTACAGCGGGTGTCGGAGAAAACGATGATTACTTGCGCGAAAAATTCTGCAGCGGTATGGAAGAATTGGGCATAAAATTAGATAAAGAAAAGAACTCTGCCGCACTTGCGCGCAAAGGAGTAGACGAAGCAGAAATCAGCGCACCAGACAGTCGTGTAAAAATCTTTATGATTGCAACAAACGAAGAATTAGTAATCGTAGAAGATACATTGGCGATAATGAACGGGACATACAATCCAAATCACTTGGAAATGGACTATTCTTTCGCAAAATAAAAAAACGCCCTTTGGGGCGTTTTTTTATTTCACTAAATCTCCGGATTTTGTATATTCGGGTGAACCAGATGGAAGCCTTTTTCGTGCCAAGCGTGCGTATTTAGTAGCATTTTTCTTATCGCCTATCATATGATAATATTCTGCGCGAGCCCAATCTGCTCTGCCGTCATCATAAGCACGCGCCAAAACCCAATATGTAAGCGGGGCCGGTTGTACTAACAAAGAACGCTTGCAAAGTTCAATTGCCCGTTCTTTATCATTCGGTTTATTTCTTTCTGTCAAAACCAACGCCAGCGCAGTTTCTATCTGGGGCGCTGATTCTTGTAAAGACAAACTTTTTTCATAAGCATCTATGCTGTCGTCATAGCGTCCCAACTGATAATCAATATCGCCCAGCAACTCATAAAAATACGGGTTATCGGGGTTATCTGATATTAAAGATTGTACTCCTATACGTGCATCTTCTAACTTCCCTGCCTGCATTCTGGCAATCGCCCGCGCATAAACTGCGGCATCCGATTTATCAGAATTAGGAAACAGCGCAGCCACCCTATCTGGACTATCCAAATAACCTATAAGTTTAGCCTGCACCAACTTAAATTCTTCTTGCTGTCGTTTTGTCGGAGCATTTGACGCCACATACTCTGAATCTAGTTTTTTTATTTGCGCTTTTACATTATTCAATCGCTCCGATGTTAGCGGATGATTTATTCTATTCGGATTAACTTTTGATTCCAATACCGATGTCATTTCACCCATTTGTTCTAAAACCTGTACAAAACCGTCTGGGTCAAGTTTGGCACTAACCAATAACTTCAACCCCATATCATCTGCGATTCTTTCCTCGTCACGCGTAAACGCCAACATAGACTGTTGCGCAACGCCACTGGAACCTGCGACCACCCCAGCCCCCAGTGAAGGATTTCCGCCCGCAACCATTAACCCCACGCCAAGTGCTTGTATCAGCATAGCCCGTCTTAATTCTGCCTCCATACGCGATGACATCTGCGCCATATGACCACCGATTGTATGCCCCATTTCGTGCGCTATAACCGCTTGCAAAGCAGACGGAGACTTTATCTGCGTCAGCAAACCGGTATAAACATATATATCCTCGCCCCCCATGACGAAAGCGTTAAAATCATCGCTGTTTATAATATGAACTTTCATTCTTCCGTCTGGTACGTTTGCGGCCTGCGCCAGAGGAGCAATCAAGTCCGTTAAAAATTTTTCTGTTTCTGTATCGTTTATCAAAGAAGCACCTTGGGCAGACACAACGAAAAAAACTGTAATAAAAAAAGTTAAAATTTTACGCACCGATTTCTATCCTCCTATCAAAAATGTACATCAAATCTCGAGCCCACGCATCAGGAATATCTATATCTCTGGCCGCGCGCGCCGCTAACTTAAACAAATCATGATGCATTCTATAATCTACGAAATGATAATTTACCCAACCGCTCTGGCGCGTCCCCAGCAACTCCCCCGTACCGCGCATAATCAAATCCTGTTCGGCAATCTTAAAACCGTCATCTGTTTCTGTTAGAACGTCCAAGCGCTTCAACCCCTCTTCACTAACATTTCTGCCGTACACCAATATGCAATAAGACTGCAAATTTCCGCGCCCAACGCGCCCGCGCAACTGGTGTAGTGCCGCCAAGCCAAATCTTTCAGCGTTTTCTATCACGATAATAGACGCAGACGGGACGTCAATTCCAACCTCTATTACCGTTGTAGCAACCAATATCCGCATATCCGAACTATCATCTGCGAACTGTGCCATAACTGCATCACGTTGCTTTTTATCCATCTGACCGTGCACCAACCCGACTACATTAAAAACTTTCTTTAATTCTTCATATCTTGATTCAACGGCTGTCATATCAGACTGCTCGGACTCTTCAACCAAAGGACATACCCAGAAAACTTTTGCCCCAGATTCTATCTGCATACGCAGTCGTGCAACTAACTCATCTATTCTAGCAACAGATAGTTTTGTTGTCTTTATCGGCAATCTGCCGGCAGGCTTTTCATTTATAATTGATACATCCATATCACCATATATCGTCATAGATAAAGTACGCGGTATAGGCGTGGCAGACAGCGCCAATAAATCTGGGTTATTGCCTTTACCACGCAAAGCCTCGCGCTGAGAAACGCCAAAGCGATGCTGTTCATCTACAATAACCAGTCCTAAATCTTTATATTCCACACCTTCTGAAAATAGCGCGTGCGTACCGACAACCACTTTGGTTCGCCCGGAACGAAGTGATATTAGTTTTTCTTTACGCCCTGCCCCCTTGTCGCGCCCCGTCAAGACATCACAGACTATGCCTATCTTATCGCACATAGGTTTTATCTTTGCATAGTGCTGTTGCGCCAATGTATCTGTTGGTGCTAAAAATGCCGTCTGAGCACCGGTTTCTGCCATTTTAACCGCCGCAGCCAAGGCAACTATCGTTTTTCCGCTGCCGACATCACCTTGGACAAGACGCATCATAGGTATATTTTGCGACATATCTGAAAAAATCTCGTCCAGCGTTCGCATCTGCGCCCCAGTCATAGAAAAAGGCAATGTTGCATAGAACTTATCCAACAGGTCATACTTTTTTGCGCGCACGACGCGGCGATTTCTTTCGTCTTTCCTATTTCGACGACTGATAACAATCGCAGATTGATGTGCCAATAATTCCCAATATGCTAACTTAGCGACATATACGGAATTCGGGTTCAAGTCGTCTGCACTTTCCGGAAAATGAACGTGTTGCAATGCGTCAAAGAACTCTAGTACCTGTGGGTTCGTTTCACTTGAAATTTTATCCGGCAATACCGCAAAAATCTGGTCACGCACATTTGCAAAAGTCTTTTGAGTCAGCCCTTCGCCAGACGGATATATTGCCTGAACAGCGGGTATCTTTTCCGCATTTTGCATTTCTTCAATAAAGTCTGGATGATTTATTATTGCACGACTGGTTTGTTCTAACTTACCACTGACCATACGCCACTGACCGACCGGCAATTTTTTCAACCAATAGTCTAAAAAATTCACATTAAAGAACTGTATTAAAACATTATTCCCCATTTTATCCGCACATGCAATCTGTGTTGGGGTACGTCTGCCACGAAAGAAACCGCCTTTTTTATGAGATTTCACCAACAGGGGTATTGTAATTATATCGCCTGGCAATGCCGATTGGACATTTTCAGTTATGCCACGAGCACGCACATATGCAGGAATATGCAACATAAAGTCTAATACCCTGCGCCCCCCCAGAACATCTTGGAATCGCGTTGCCAGAACGGGACCGACGCCCTTGATAAATTGCAAGTCTGTATTTAGAAAATCAAACAGTTCTTTCTTCATATATATAAAAGTAGTCAAAATAAGCAAATTTCGCAATAAAATAAAAACAATGGAAATCTGTATAAATATACTATATAATTAATACTGCAATAATGTGTTGTTATTGCGGGGAATCAAAACCCCAACACAGTATCTTATTACAGATAAAAAATCTCCAACTACAGGTTGGAGGGCGGTGAATATATTGAATAAACCCGCTATACTGTGTTATAGTTTTGATCCTCCAACCACCTGATTTTCTGGTGGTTTTTATTTAATAAAAGCAAAGGGGATAAAACTGCCTGAAAAGTTAGTTTGAATTTATATTCGTATATCTTATAATACATTTGATATATGACTTTGGTTGGAGGGCGGTGAATATATTGAATAAACCCGCTATACTCTGTGTTGTAGTTCTTATCCTCCAACCACCTGATTTTCTGGTGGTTTTTATTTAATAAAACGGGGGACAGTATGAACTTGTTTAAACTGGAATTCATCGGGCAAGAAGACGCGCAAACGCGTCGCAGATGTGAAATATTAAAAGAATTGGTTGCTTCGTACAAGGTTGAACCAGATGTCACACTGACAGATATACAACAACATTTGCGAATAGTACAAAAAGAAATCAAAACGATGATTAAATCCGAAAAACGCAAAAAGAAATAATGACAAAACGCCACCGAAACCGGTGGCGTACTTCCTTTCACCTAAAATCATGATAGAACTTTTTACCTTTTGTTCCACTTGCATGATTTCCACAAAATATGTTTCAGCAACCTAATCCCGTAAAGATTATCAAGAAAACCGTCTTTTACAGGTTTCATCTTTGAAAAATCTATATCGACAGGGTGTTTTGACGGTCCGAAAACATATTCTACGTATGCACAAGAAGAAGGCAAAAAACCTTTATTTAAAACGTGTTCCAGTCCGATTTTTCCACATTCAACGGAACCATTTTCAAATCTTGTATCATAGTTTTTACATTTCTTTGTGTTAAGATCTAAATGCTCGCAACAACAATCTGTGTAAAATATTAAACTGTGCTTTATATCCAATAAGCACATATAAACTTTCATACAACAACACGCCCCGCATTTCTTGCATAATGAATCCCATTCCTCAGGAGTCATCTTTTTCAATATCTCAACCCGTTTCTGTTGCTCTGAAGTTAACTTCGTTTTCTTATTAAAAAATTTTTTCATTTGCCTTATTCCAATACCTGTTTTTGCAAATCAATCAACTTTGCACAACCGTCTGACGCCATATTCATTAACTTTATAAGTTGTTCTTGAGTAAACGGATGCTGCTCGCCAGTTGCCTGAACTTCTATGAACCTGCCGGATTCCGACACCACAAAATTAGAGTCTAACTGCGCGACACAATCTTCTTCGTAATCCAAATCCAGCACCAGATCTTCCCCAAAAAGCCCTGCTGAAATTGCGGCAATATGTTCTTGAACTGGATTTTCTTTTATACGTTCGTTCCGCAATAACCAGCGCACTGCCAATACCATAGCAACAAAACCACCCGTTATTGATGCACATCTGGTACCACCGTCCGCCTGAATAACATCGCAATCAATTGTTATTGTATGCTTGCCTAGTTTTTCCATATCAACAACACTGCGCATAGCGCGACCTATCAACCTTGATATCTCGGCACTGCGATTATCTTTCATCAATGTTTCTCGCGTTTTCCGAGTCCCAACGGCACGTGGCAACATTGAATATTCTGCTGTCACCCAACCACCTGTCTTGTTCTGCAAACGTTTCCATAACGGTTGGTTTAATTCAACAGATGCAGTACATAAAACCTGCGTCCCGCCCATTTTTATTAGGCAAGAACCTTCTGCCCACTTGTTTATACCCGTTTCCATGGAAACAGGCCTTATTTGTTCTGCCCTTCTTAAAGATGGTCGCATCATCATAAAAACCTTTATTTCATCAAATATTGTCTTGTAAGTATATAACAAGAATCTGGAAATGCAATTTTTTTTGGGCTTGCTTGTTTCGTCATATGTTGGTATCCTGCCAATTTGTAAAAAGGATTTTTATGTCGGCACAGACAAAACGCCGGTTCAAAAAACTGGTAAGTTATTCGGGTATATTATTCTTTATCTTAGCCGCATTTATGCTGTGGTGGCAACTGCGCGATTACAGCATATACGACATAATAAATGCTATTCTAAGCATACCAAAAACAAACCTTGTTCTGGCTTGTATTGCTTGTTTTGCCGGTTATTTGGCACTGTCTTTATACGACTTTTTGGCACTACGTTATGTAGGCGGACACGTGTCTTGGTGGAAATGGATGCTGGCAGGAATGCTGGGATTTGCAATCAGTAATAACGCAGGTCACGCCATAGTCAGCGGTGGTGCAATTCGATATAGGCTTTATACGCGATGGAGAATAAACGGCGGTGACATTGTTAAAATGCTTACATTTTCAGGTTTCACTTTCTTTCTGGGCTGTTCGGCAATATTAATTATAGGCTATTTTCTTGTACCGTCTGCTCTGCTTGACAGGTCGGTTGGGGCAAGTGTCGGTATAAATACTCTGTTCGCTTTTTGTGCCGCTGCCGTTCTGGCATACTTTGTAATCACTATGTTTTTTAACAGAAAAAGCATAAAAATAGGAAACTTAAAGTTCCAAATACCATCAACAAAAATGGCAATCTATCAAATGCTGTTGGGGGCAGCGGATAGCCTGTTGGCAGGTCTGGTTTTATATGCTTGCCTTTTACCTTTCGTACAAATCCCCTTTGGAACATATATAGGTTTGTTCGTAGTAGCACAAACAACGGGTGTATTTAGTCAGGTTCCTGGCGGTATAGGCGTATTCGAAAGTATCTTTCTGCTGGCTTTACCCGAAAGCGTTGATAAAGCCGATATCTTCGGGGCTTTGCTGGCTTACCGTATAATATATTATTTATTACCTTTAATCGGAGCCGGTGGCTTGTTCTTTATATATGAAAACTGGTTACGCACCAGAATGAAACGTTGGTTGGCGGAAGCAAAAGAAAAAATTCCGCAAATTCCTGCTAAAATCAAAAAGATGAAAAAAACGAAAAAATAATAAAAAATAAATACCTTGCCATATCGTATATTCACATGCTATGCTGTTTTCTATCGTATGACATGGAGTTAATATAAGTGTTTGTATTATCACTATTTTCTATGATCCGATTTGCGCTTTTTGTGATTGTTGTGCATTCTCTTGGCATGGGCTTGGACGCCCCACGGGGACGGATTATTTCCATCGCATACGCGCAGAAAACAAAAGGATTATTAAATGTCAAAGAAAATTTATGTGGACGCAGTCCACCCAGAAGAAACCAGAGTGGTGGTGGTGGATACCGCTACCAATCGCGTTTCTGATTTTGACGTTGAAACGACGACAAAACCTCAGATAAAGGGAAACATATATCTGGCCAAGGTCATCCGCGTTGAACCCTCTTTGCAAGCCGCTTTTGTTGACTATGGTTCTGGTAAGAACGGTTTCTTACCGTTTTCAGAAATTCATCCCGATTACTATCAAGTAACTCCCGAACAGAAAAAGAAACTGTTGGAGTTGGCTCATGCAAATATAGTTGACGACGATGAAGACCCAGACGATGAAAACGACGAAGTTGCAGAATACGATGATCAAAGTGCCGGCGAGGATAATAAAGAATTCACCAAACGGGCTCATGAATTCAAAATTCAAGATGTCATAAAGCCTAAACAAATCTTACTGGTTCAGGGTGTAAAAGAAGAACGTGGGCAAAAAGGCGCGTCAATGACAACATACTTGTCTTTGGCGGGAAGATTTGCTGTTCTTATGCCTAATTCCAGGAAAAGAAACAGTTATGGGATTTCTAAAAAGATTTCTGACAAAAATGAACGCGCCAGATTGCGTGAAATACTGCACGAACTAAAAATCCCGAAAGGAATGACGGTGGTATTACGTACCGCGGCATTCGATGCAAGTGCAGTTGAAATTGCAAAAGACTACGACTATCTTGTAAATCTTTGGAACGAAATTCGTAAGACTACATTAGAATCCGTCGCTCCTGTCACAATACATACAGAAGACTCTTTGTTGCGCCGTGTAGTTCGTGATTTTCTTTCCGACAAAGAAGATGTATTGGTCATCCAAGGAGAAGAAGCCTTTGACGCCGCAAAACAATACTTTCAGCAAATGTACGGACGCGTCCCGCGCAAGCAACTTGTGCAGTATAAAGACCCTGCCGTTCCATTAATGGTAAAGGCCGGTATAGAAAAGCAACTGGAAGGCTTACATGGACCGTACGTTCAACTGCCATCTGGTGGGTCCTTGGTGATTAATCAGACAGAAGCAATGGTGACGATTGATGTTAATTCGTCTCGTGCAATTAAAGAAAAAGATATCGAACTAACCGCACTGAACACTAACTTAGAGGCGGCCGAAGAAATTGCTTTACAACTTCGCTTGCGCGATTTGGCGGGCATCATCGCTATTGACTTCATTGATATGGAAGAAGAAAAAAATAACCGCAAGTTAGAAATGAAAATGCGCGAAGTTATGAAACGCGACCGTGCACGTACACAAGTTGCAAAAATAAATAACTTCGGAGTTCTGATGTTATCTCGTCAGCGCTTACGCAGTAGTTTTATGGAATCTTCTTATGTTCAGTGCCCGCACTGTATGGGGGCTGGTGTTGTACCCAGTATACAGACGGCGGCAATAATTCTTTTCCGCCATTTGCAAGAAAAACTGTTGGCAAAAAGCGCACAGAAAATCATTATGACGGTTCCGACGGACGTTGCAATTTACTTACTGAATCATAAGCGCGCTGAACTGGCGGCAATGGAATCTGAATTTGAAACGGAAATCGTTATTGTCGGTGATGATAGCCTGATGAATATAGACCAATATTCAATTCAGCGCGTTGCACCAGAGCAAAACAAAACAGAAGAATTATTAAATGCGTATGAACCGTCTACGGACGCTAAAAAGAAGAACGCTCAACACATAGAAGCAAAAAAGACAACTATGAACGCGCCCAGACGCCGTCGTAAAAAAATAACTAATAAAAAATCTAGTTTATGGCATAAATTAGTCGGCTAAATAAAAATCCCGCAATTGCGGGATTTTTATTTGGTGCGTCCCCTCTTATTACTTTTAAACGCTTTGACATACGACAAATATATCTGTTCCGCCAATAAATAACTCAATTTTTCTTTTTCCTTGATTTGACGTTCGTAATAATCTGCTTCGTTTGAAATATTTGCTAGTTCTGCTTTTAACACGGCATACCTGCGACGCAATTTTTTATTTATATCACGCAGTTGCCGGTTATAGAGTTTTAGTTGCTTACTCGTTTCTTTTTCTTCTCTTATTCCCCGAATTAAACTACTATCAGGGGGGGCGTCTTCTTTACTGTCTGTATTCATAATTCTTCCTTTTTCATTTTTCCTTTTCAATAAAAGATGAAGTAGAAAAAGAATTTTTAGCCCCAAAATTTTTTTGATAAAATTCTATTAATTTTTCTTTTTTTAAATGTTCTTTATTAATTTTAAAATTTATATGTTCTATTCTTTCTTTGTGGAAATTTATTTGCTGCATAATACTTGAAATCTCTTTTAACAGAATCTCATTTTCCTTTTCAAGATTAGCGTTTTCTTTTACAATTTTATCGTTTTTCTTTTTTAGACGAGTACTTTTTCCAATTTTCATAAAAAATCCTTATATATAATGATTTATAAAAAAGCCCCAAAAAGTCAAGATATAAAATTTTCCTAACTTAATTTTTATTTTGAAACTTCTACCCGGATTGCTTCGCCACCTTGTAAAATCTGCTCACGCAGAACGGCGTACTGCCGTCCGCCTTTTTACTGCGGTTCGAACGGCTTCTTCGCCGGTTCTCATCCCATCCTTTCGCAGAATAAACAAAATCGCCTTACGGCGATTTTTTTTATTCTGGGGCTTCTGCCCGGATTGCTTCGCCACCTTGTAAAATCTGCTCACGCAGAACGGCGTACTGCCGTCCGCCTTTTTACTGCGGTTCGAACGGCTTCTTCGCCGGTTCTCATCCCATCCTTTCGCAGAATAAACAAAATCGCCTTACGGCGATTTTTTTTATTCTGGGGCTTCTGCCCGGATTGCTTCGCCACCTTGTAAAATCTGCTCACGCAGAACGGCGTACTGCCGTCCGCCTTTTTACTGCGGTTCGAACGGCTTCTTCGCCGGTTCTCATCCCATCCTTTCGCAGAATAAACAAAATCGCCTTACGGCGATTTTGTTTATTCTGGGGCGGATGACCGGATTGCTTCGCCACCTTGTAAAATCTGCTCACGCAGAACGGCGTACTGCCGTCCGCCTTTTTACTGCGGTTCGAACGGCTTCTTCGCCGGTTCTCATCCCATCCTTTCGCAGAATAAACAAAATCGCCTTACGGCGATTTTGTTTATTCTGGGGCGGATGACCGGATTCGAACCGGCGACATTTGGTACCACAAACCAACGCTCTAACCAGCTGAGCTACATCCGCCATTCTCTATCTCTTGGTGGAGCTGATCAGACTCGAACTGACGACCCCTTGCATGCCATGCAAGTGCTCTACCAACTGAGCTACAACCCCTTGCGTTGCTCCATTCTATATTTCTTCTTGCAAAAAGTCAAATCAATTTGCTAACCTTTTTACTCAGAAGGAGACACATTATGGATTATCTATCTTTAAAAAATGAAGTAGAACAAAAAACCTTGCAAACAATTGACGTTCTGAAAAATGAATATGCCGGTCTGCGTACAGGTCGCGCATCCGTGCACCTTTTGGACGGGGTTCGGGTTCCTGTCTATGGTTCTGATATGCCGTTAAATCAACTGGCAACTATTGCTACACCAGACACCCAAACTTTAACTGTTACCGTATGGGATATTAATAATGCCGGTGCTATTGAAAAAGCAATTCGTGATTCTGGTTTGGGGTTAAATCCGATGACTGCCGGTGGCGTAATCAGGCTAAACATGCCACCTCTTACAGAAGAACGTCGTAAAGAACTGACAAAAGTTTCTGGGAAATACGCCGAAGATGCAAAAATCTCTATGCGAAATATCAGGCAAGACGCAATGAGTAAAATTAAACGCGCCGTCACAGATAAAGAAATTTCAGAAGATGAACAGCATAAGTTTGAAGACGATTTACAAAAAGTCTTTGATGCTCGTTCCGCAGAAGTTGATGCCTTGGCTAAACAAAAAGAAAATGACATTATGTCTGTTTAATTTTAAACCATCGGATATAAAAAATGCTAAAATTATTTAAAAAGAAAAAAGAATCTCAATACAAAGAAACGGCAAAATTACCACAACATATTGCCTTTATTTGCGACGGCAATCGCCGTTGGGCAGAGGCACATGGTCTGCCACCACTTATGGGACATAAAGCCGGCATTGCTAATTTTGAAAACTTAGTTGACTGGTTTATTGCTCGCGGTGTTTCAACTATCACGTTCTTTATATTCTCTACAGAAAACTGGAACCGATCAAAAGAAGAAATTGATTTCTTGATGGAACTTTTCTATACAGAATTAAAGAAAAATCTTAAACACGCCGTCGAGAAGAACCTGCGATATCGCGTAATCGGTTCACGTGATAAATTACCTAAAAAATTAGCAAAATTATGCGATGAACTGGAAGAAAAATCGGCAGAAAATACCGGTGGAACGGTCGTCTTTGCTCTGAACTATGGCGGACAAGATGAAATCATCAACGCAGTTAACGAAGCCGTTATTGCAGGAAAAACTGTTGATAAAGAAACTTTTGAGACTTTCTTGGACACAGGAGAATTACTACCGATTGACTTGATGGTTAGAACCAGCAATGAATTTAGAATATCTAATTTCTTGCTATGGAAACTGGCTTATGCTGAACTGCTGTTCATCCCGGAACACTGGCCTGAATTAGTAAAAAGCGAAAAACTGTGGCAATACACGTTAGATGAATTTGCAAAAAGAAACAGACGCTTTGGAGGCGGGAAAAAAGCGAACTATTCAGGAAAGAAAAAATAAGAGGTAAAAACTATGTCTGACACAAAAAAACGTGTAATAGTAGGTGCAATAATGGCTTTGGTAGTTGTATTGGCTGCCTTGGCAGAATATTTCGGAATTCATGCGGTTAAATATCTTGGAATCATAATTGTTCTGACAATGATTCTGGAAATGATTATATGTATGACTCATATACCGAAAGAAACACTGAAAAGTAATCAGATAACTTTCAGCATTTTCTTACTTTGGTTATTCGTTATGCTTATTGCGGTAAGCAGTGTCGGTTCACGACCTTGGATTATGCTGTTATTACTTTTAATCATCAGTTTTGCAGATATCGGTGCATGGTTCTTCGGGCGCTGGTTGGGTGGCGATAAAATGTGGGAAAGATTGTCCGCCGCAAAAACCTGGTCGGGACAAATTGCCGGCATATTATGCGGAACATTCGCATCTATAATGTACGGCTTACTGGGAGCAGATACCTTTATGCCCCAACTAATGTGGATTGGTATCAGTATATCTTTATTAAGCCAATACGGTGATTTAACTGCCAGTTGGATTAAAAGAAAAATGGGGTTGAAAGATTTCGGCCGCATTTTACCCGGACATGGTGGAATGTTAGACAGATTCGACGGTTGGATTTACGTTCTGCCACTGGTATGGTTAATTATGCTGTAAGTCTTTCAAAGGAAATAAGGAAATAAAGTAATGCATATCATTTTAACCATCGTCGCACTATTAATAGTTCTGGGCGTAGTAGTTTTCGTGCATGAATTAGGACATTTTCTGGCGGCACGCTGGGCTGGCGTACGCGTAAACACTTTTTCAATAGGCTTTGGCCCCGCAATTGTAAAATGGCACGATAAAAAAGGTACTATGTGGAAAGTTTCTTGGTTGCCACTTGGTGGTTATGTATCTATTTACGGTCAAGAAGATATGTTTGATCGTAAAAAATACCAAGACCTGCCAGAAGATAAAAAGAAGGGGCATTATCTTTCTGCTCCCGCATGGAAGCAATTCATAATCATTGCCGCCGGTGTGTTTATGAACTTTATTCTGGCGTGGTTCATATATTCCGCAATGTTTATGTTCCAACCTAAAAACGTTCAACTGCCCGTAGTCGGACAAGTCATACAAGAAAGCACCGCATTCAAGGCAGGCTTAAAACCAGGCGATGTCATAGTTCGTATTGATAATGAAAAAATTACTAACTGGGGTGAAATAATAATAGCAAAAGAACTGGCGGCTAACAGAAACGCTAATGTTCTTATTGCACGGGGCGACAAATTGATAAAAGTACAACTATCACCTGCTGAACGATGGGGGCTGGTCGCAGACGGTAATAAAACAGAATTCAGAAAGAAGGGCTTTTTCGGTGCCTTATATTCCGGAGCACGCGAAACTTATTACCAATCAAAAACTTTGCTGGTGGTATTAAAACAAATTGTTACTGGTGAACGTTCTTCTAAACAATTGGGTTCGTTCATCACTATTGCAGAAGTGTCCGGAAAGGCCATGGCAATGGGATTCTTTGCGTTGTTATCAATAATCGCTTTACTGTCCGTAAATCTTGGTATTATAAACTTACTGCCACTACCCGTTCTGGACGGCGGGTACCTGTTGATACTTATCATAGAAGCAATTACCAGACGCAAACTTGGCGGGAAAAGTATGGAATATGCAATCATAGCCGGTTGGATTTTCATATTTGCATTGTTTGCGCTGACAATGTGGAATGACTTAGCACGCGTATTTGGGTTTAATTAATATGAATAGAAAAATAAGTTTAGTTTTAACAATTTGTTCTGGAACATTTATCTCGCTGGCAAACGCCGCGACGGTATCAAGAATAGATGTCAGTGGTAATAAACGTATGGACGCAGAATCTATACGTATTTTATCCGATGTGAAAATAGGTGAAAATGTAGGAACAGAACGCGCAAATCAAATTGCAAAGAAATTGCAAGAAAGTGGATACTTTTCTAAAATCAACGTTCGTATGTCGGGTAATGTATTGAAAATAAATATACAAGAAGCCCCAACTGTAAATATGGTAACAGTAGAAGGCAACGACGAAATATCTACTGATGACTTAAAAAAAGAACTTCGTATGAAAGAACGCGTTTCTTATGACGAATCCGTAATCGGCGCAGACGTTCAAAGAATGCTTACTTTATATCAACGAAAGGGTTTTTTCGGAACTAAAATTGAACCGAAAAAAATTGAATTAGAAGATAACCGCGTTAACGTCGTTTACGAAATAACAGAAGGACATCCTACATATATAACTGATATTGACTTTGAAGGAAATAAAAAATTTAGCGACCGTACTCTGCGAGGTGAAATTTTATCTCGCGAACATGCATGGTGGCGCTTTATGACTCAGTTTGATGTGTTTGATGAGGATAGAATCAAATATGATGAACAAATGCTACGCCAGTTCTATATGCGCAACGGTTATGTCGATGTTCAAATAACCGACGCGAATGGTACTTTCACGCCAGATAGACAGTATTATTCTGTTGTATTTACAATAAACGAAGGGGAAAAATATAAATTTGGGAATCTTACCATAGACAACCCTTTTCCAGACGTACCAGATGAAGAACTATACGACGTTATAGTTATGTCAAAAGGTGATGTATATAACATAGATGAAGTTGACGAAACAATATCTGCATTACGCGGGGCAGTTGCAGACTATGGTTACGCCTTTATAAATGTAGAACCGATACCACAGAAAAATGACGAAGAAAAAACTATTGACTTAAACTTTAAAATCCAGAAGACAAATCGAGTATATTTAAATTCTATAAATATTCTCGGCAACGTTCGTACTTTTGATAGCGTCATAGAACAGTTAATACCCATGCGGGCGGGTGATCCGTTCTCGTTACAGACGATTGAAGAAGGTCGTCAAAACCTGATGCGAACAAGGTATTTTAAAGATGTACAAATGGTTCCCAGTCGTATTGCCGATGCAAATATGATGAATTTAGACATAAAAGTCGAGGAACAACCAACCGGTGAATTATCTGGTGGTTTTGGTTGGTCAAATATAAACGGATTCATGGTTGATGCCGGTATCACAGAAAGCAATTTTATGGGACGCGGGCAAGTCGTACAATTACGTGGCTCAATAGCACAGTACCAAAAACAAGCACTGTTCAGTTTTACCGAACCGTACTTATTCGGGCGCCAATTATCCGGTGGATTCGATGTATCTTATACGATGTATGACTATTCGTCATTAGGCGGTTTCGGATATGATCGTGATTCTTTAACCGTTGCGACTCGTATGGGATGGCGTCTGACAGACCATTGGTTTCAGACCGTCAGATTATCCGCATCGTTCGATCAAAATTATGACCTACAATCTGCAACAGGTTGGCGAGATGCTAATTTATACACTTTAAGTACTAACCTACGGTACTATAACCTTGACACGAACTTTGAACAAAATACTCATACAGGGATAGTTGCAAATGCGGGTATAGCGTATACAGGTTTTGGCGGCACAGAAACTTATATGCGATACAGCGCAGATATAATCGGTATGGTAAAATTCTGGGATGATAGATGGCAATTACGTTCTTCGCTGGACTTTGGTTTGTTGCAACCTATTAATGACGACTACATTTCTCGTGTTTATAGATATTTCTTGGGTGGTGAATCCCTTCGTGGATTCGATATCGCCGGCGTTGGTTCACGCAATTGGTATTATACCACATATTCTTTGGGAGGACTTTGGAAAATTAACGGTTCTACGCAATTGAACTTCCCGATTTTCATACCCGATGAATACCAAATAAAGGGTTTTGTTTTCTTTGATTATGGTATCTTGGGCAAACCACCAAAAGAAGAATATTATTTTGCAGGAAGACCTAATTACATAGACGATAACATAAGAACCTCTGTCGGTGTCGGCGTTTATTGGAATACTCCGATGGGACCAATGAATTTCAGTTGGGGCTGGCCACTGAAAATGGATAAGTATGATAGAGAACAACGGTTCTTGTTGTCGTTTGAGACTCAGTTCTAAAAGATTTTGCGTTCTTTTAGGCTTGACGTAATAAGTTAAAATTTCTTATACTTTAATTAATCTAAGGGGGAAAGATATGAAGAAATTTATTATCGGACTTTTTATGGCTTTGGTATTGGCAGGTTGCGGACAAATATATGATCGCGAACCGGTCGGCGTGGGATACGACACAAACGAACTTAAATTAAGCCCCTGCGCATGCATAATGGTATATCAGGCATAAACCCTGTTCTGATAACGGAGGGAATAATCATTGGAATATCCAAGTAATTTTGATGTACCTTCTTTTCCTGCCGGAAAACGAATTGCAGTTTCCCGCTTTATGTCTATTGGGATATTCGTATTATTCTTGCTGATAATATTCATGTGCGGTATTTTATTTTGGGTATCGCGTTCAAAAAAAATTGACCCATTCTTAATATCAACTAACGATGTGACGGGTCAATGGGTTGACGTAGGGCATTTCCACGGAAGCGGATTGTTAGAATTTTCAACATTAAGAACTATGCAAGAATCAGTCGTAGGTAATTTCGCTGCGAATTGGTTCATAATTTCTGAAGATCCAGAAAGTAATGAAGCCCTTTGGAAGACATGCGATAGATACACAGGATGTATCGGAGAAAATACTCCGGCATACGGAAATAATGAATGTGCAATTTTCTGCATTACAGGTGAAGAACTATTTTCTAAATTTATATATGAAATAGTACCAGATTATCAAGATCGTTTCGCAAACGGAGAACGTTGGACCTTTGATAAAGCCAATATGCAAATAGAGCCGGCAGGAAATTTCTCTTCTGCTGGTGGGACGTGGCTATTGCATGCGAACATAAAATCAAATATGTCAGAAGATATAAATATCGTCGCATTCGTAAAAATAGCAAGAAATCCAACATATTATCCACAGAATCTGGGGTACTATGTAGCCGACTTTAACGCATACAAGATAAACTGATGAGAAAATTAATAATGTTCTTTACCGGCTTGGTGTTATTAGCGTTATCTTTCATAGCGCTATATGTCAGTGGTGCAATATATGATGCAGGAACAAACTTAACAATTCAGCCGTATTTCTTTCAACCTAATAACCTATCAGAACGACGTGTTGGGAAACCTTTAACCGCCGAAGAAATTGGAGATAGCAAGTTTATGGATATGTTGGTACGTAAATATGTAAACGAATATTTTTACGCGGCTCCTGATTCAGAAAATATAGCACAAAGAACACGTAATGATAGTACACTTGCAAGATCGTCTTCTGCAAAAGTTTTTGATGAATGGTTAACGACCGAAGGGCAAACAATAAAAAATTTAGCAGAAAACAAATCATTGCGTACCGTACGCGTTATAGATGAATTATATAAACCAAAAGATAGTGATTATTGGATTTTAAATTATGAATTAAAGACTTGGCCAAAGCCGAATGATTTTTCTATAATACCAGAAACAAATAGAGGAACATTGTATATGAAAATACTTTATCAACCAGGTATGCGAACAGATGTTTCTCTTGAAACGATACATGATTTCCTAGAAAATGGCGGCGACCCCGCAAGAGTGTTTCAGTTCCAAGTTCAAGAAGTAATTCAAGGTTAAAAAGCAAAATGAAAGTAAAATTTAAATCTTTTCTTATCCCTTTCTTAGCTCTTGCTTTACTTGCACTAAACTGTCATGCTGCAACTTATGACGAATTCGATTTCAGCAATTTCGCCATTACCGATAGCCAAGATGCAGATTTAACGACGGATTCAGTTACGATAAATATTGACGCAGAACCTTTAAACGTGAACGGTTTTGATATCGCCGGTGTTATGCTTGGTATGCCCTTTGAAGATGTTGAAACTTTGTTTTTTAAAACAAAAGGACTGTATTCGCCACGAAAAAACGATAGCATAATATATACAATACACAAGGATTGGAAATATAATTTAGATTATGAATGTCGCCAGCAAGGTATCATCGCTTCGCAAGAATTAGAACAATGTATAAATACTTTGGCAAAGAACCGCGGTTTATTGTACGCATCAGAACTGCACTTGGTTAGAGAAAACACAGGCGAGACTCTTGTGGTATACTTTACCAGCAACGCAACAGATAATCTGGTTTGGCGTATTGTATACAACAACGATGTAAACGAAATCGAGGGCAGTCATGAAAAATTCGAAAACCAACGAGAAAAGAAAATTTTAGCGTTTTGGCAAAATGTTCTTGATAAATACGGTGCTCCAAATTCTGGTACAGATAAATGGGTAACAACGAATAACTCGTATGATCCGATGATGACAGCATACTACGGTTCGTTAGATCTAGTTGATATGGGCAGGTGGACGACAGACGTCGCCAAGAATATACAGCAAGCCCGTGAAAATTTCCGTGCAAAGCCTTATGCTTTTTAAAAGCATTGTCCTTGGTGATATGTTTTTTTTCTTTACAATATGATTTAATATTTCTAGAATTATGAAAGATTTCAATAGGTATAGAAATACGGGAATATAAGAATCAATAAAAAGGTTCAGCAATCCCGCCGCCCAAATAAACCTAGGCGGTTTTTCTTTATCCTATGAATACGAATAAAATCCTAGACGGGTGGACGCGCACGTCATATAAAGAAAGCGGGCGGGATTGGAATTTTTTCTGATTGTTTGAACGTCCACCCACCAAAAGTATAAGGTCAAAATTATGCCGAAAGTATCCATTATTGTTCCCTGCTATAACGTTGAAAAATACGTATCTAAATGTTTAGACACTTTAATAAACCAGACATTAAAAGACATTGAAATACTATGCATAGACGATAAATCAACGGATAATACCTTAAAAGTTCTGCGAAAATACGCGAAAAAAGACAAAAGAATAAAACTGATAGAACAAAAAGAAAATCAGGGTGTTGCAAGAGCTCGTAACGAAGGTATAAAACAAGCACAAGGTGAATATATAGGCTTCGTTGACCCAGATGATTATGTTGACTTAAATTTTTATGAGAAACTATACAATACAGCAAAAACAAATAATTATGATGTTGTAAAGGGCGGACTTATAACAAAAAATTATTTAAACGAAAAACAAATAGAAAGCGATTTAAATAAAAAAATACTGAAAAATCCTTTAAATTTTTGTGCGGAACATTGCTCAGCAATATATAAAAAAACATTTTTAAACAGAACTAAACTTGTTTATCCAGAAAATATCATGACGGGTCAAGATTCCGCCTTTTTATCAAAACTGGCTGTTTTGAAACCGTCATTATTTATTAACAATGAAGTTTTCTATCATTATGTTAATAGACCCGGTTCATTGGATTCTAAAACGCTTACACATAATAAAGTACTATCCCGAATAAAAATGCTTGATTATAAACTTAAAGTTCTATGTGAAACTACCTTTTCATCCGAAAAAAACAGGGGTTTATTCATAAAAAAACATGTGCTTGATAATTTTTGCTACACATTTAACAAAAGTTTTAATAACGACAACGATAAACACCTTTTGTTTAATTGGTTGGTAAAAGCAAATATATCAAAACGTATTTTAATTAACACTTTTGGAAGAAGAAAAACCAAAGCGATTTTACAAAAATCATATGAAAAATTCATACAACCCAAAAGATACCTATTTTTATTAAGTAAAAAACGTTTTTCTGACGGTTATAGACGTATATACTTTTGCGGAATAAAAATATTATCTTATAAAAGAGATTAAAATGCATATTCAAAAAAGAATTTCTAATATTATAGGTTTGTTAATTCCTTTTCCTAATGTACGCCGTAAAGTAAAACGCGCTATTATGAAATATGATATATCTGCATATTGGCAACTCTTCATTTTTCTTCATTCTAAAACTAAGCAAGAAAGCATATGTTTAGTTGAATTTAACAACTGTCATGGTGAAGTTATCGCTGGATTTGTCCAGTATTTTAAGAAGTTGGGTTATAATATCGATATAATTATTAACTCTGCTGTAAGCGACGAAAAACCCTTTTGCCGTCAAGATATGCACGGGATAAGAATTTTTAAAGCACATTCAACCACAATACGTGCGATTATAAACAGCCAAAACATGAAAAAATATAAGCACATTTTTTTAATGTCCAGTGCTTATTATAAAACTAAACCTAACAAACACCAAGATTATTGTACTTTATTACCATATTTTAAAAGGGCGAATTTAAAACCTTATATAATAGAACACGACTTAAAAGATATAGCAATATTTTCAGAAGAAAATGAGTTGAAAGAAAATCGTATTATTACGTTAGGTAAATTTGATAAGGGCATATTCATAAATCCACATAATTTCGGAGAAGTTAAAAATTTAAGTAAAAATGAAATTACTACATTTGTCACAGTAGGGAAAATCGAAGCCAAAAGAAAAAATTTCAATAAACTTATTGAATCACTAAATACTTTAATTGATAAGAGACAAAATTTTCATGTAATTATAATAGGTATGGGGAAAATAAAAACTATCCCTAAAAGACTGCGTCCTTACATAAAAATTACAGGCAGATTAAATTTTCCGAAAATGTATAAAAATCTTGAATCAGCCGACTTTTTCCTGCCATTACTTGACCCAGATGTAAAAGAACACGAACGCTATATCACGACAGGCGTAACAGGTTCTGCACAATTAATTTACGGTTTTACTAAAATCCCTGTAATAGATCAAAAATTTGCGGGATTTTACAGATTTAATGATAAAAACGCCATTGTGTATGATCATGACCTGGCATCTGCTATGGAAAAAGCAATAAATATGTCAAAAGAAACGTATTCAATATATTGCCAAGAATTATTAAAAACTTCTAAATCTATACGGGAAGAATCTGAAAAAAATTTAAAAGATTTATTAAATGCTTAAAGTAAAAAATTTATTTATCCGTATTATTTGCATGTTTATCCCATTTGCTAAGGTGCGACGTTCTTTCAGAACGAAACTAGAAAACATGCATTTTTTTAATATCACTAAATATTTTTATAAATATCGTATCTACTTTTGGTATTTAGATAATAATTTTGGCGATATGCTAAATATCGATGTAATGAAATATTTTAACGTTAGATTTTGCTTACAACCTGCAAATCAAAACGCATCCTTCATAGGCATCGGTTCTATTTTAGATATGTTTCTCAGTAAACCGATAAATAATACAAATAATTTATTACATGTTTGGGGTAGTGGATTTATTATGCCCCCCGTATCAGAAAAAGAAAAATTTTGCAGACCAGTAAAACTACATGCTCTACGAGGAAAATTAACTTTAGAACGTTGTAAAAAAATTTTAAATTCAGATTTATCAAATGTTGTTTTAGGCGACCCAGGACTGTTAATTAACCGTATTTTTACAAATAGAAAAAAAGAAAAATTATATGATGTAGGTATAATATGTCATTATGTAGATAAAAATAGTATATGGCTAAAAAACATAAAATTAAAAAAACTATCTTTCTGCTTTATTGATATCCAACAGCTCTCTTCTGCTTTCGTTCAACAAGTAAGTCAATGCAAATTTATATTATCTTCTGCTATGCACGGATTAATTTGCGCGGATTCTTTAGGAATTCCAAACAAGCATATTTTACTTTCAGACAGAGTCGTTGGAAAAGAATATAAATTTAAAGATTATTATTCCGTTTTCTCTTGTCCTTATCAGGAACCAATTGATTTACGAAAAACCGAAATATCTGATTCTGATGTCGAAAGACTAAAAAAAGAATATAAAATATCTTCAAAAGAAATTAACGATATTTGTGATAATTTAATCCGTGCTTTCCCAAAAAAAATACAAAGGAATCAACAATGAAAATTTCTATTATTGTACCAGTTTATAATGTAGAAAAATACCTGTCAGAATGTATAGATAGTATAATTTCTCAAACTCTAACGGATTGGGAATTAATCTTGATAAATGATGGAAGCCCCGATAACTGCGACAAAATATGTTTAGACTATGTTAAACGGGACTCTCGTATCAAGTATGTTTATCAAAAAAACGGCGGAGTATCAAGCGCACGGAATAAGGGGCTTAGCCTTGCTTCTGGAGAATTTTTATTTTTTATGGATTCAGATGATACAATCAGTTCGAAATTTTTAGAACATGCCTATAATAAAGCTTTAACAGAAAAATCTGATATTGTAGTTTTAGGTAATTCTTTTAAAAATCGTATGCCTCTGCCCACTGCTTTACCAGTTATGGCGTTCATTGTACGCAATGAGTTTTTAAAGCGATTTCCAGAAATTATTTTTCCTATTGGTTTACAACCATGTGAAGATGGCTTATTTTCACATCAATTATTGGCTCTTACAAAAAAAATATCATTTGAACCAAATGTAAAATATAATTATCGTAAACACGATTCACAAAATCACTTACAAATAAAAAAATCATGTGATAAAACCCTAAGCCAAATTCCACAATGGTTTAACATTTTAGTATCTTTTTATAATAAACATAATTTATGGAAATCTCATTCTTTACATTTAGCAAAATTTCTAGAACACGAACCTTTCGAATTACGATATATAGACATGCCTTTTAATAGGAAACAACATAAGCAATTGTTTAAAATGATTCGCGACTTTTATAAAAAAAACATAAGAAAAAATCTAAAAAAACAGGATAGAAAAAAATTAACTAAACGATTTAGGTTTTTTTTATTCTGTCCTAATTATATGATTTTTAATATTTATATGTATTTATTCTAAAACACTTTTGTACGGTATAAAAAAAGAGGTACTATACTCAGATTTTTGACGTTGTTTAAGATGTTGCCCCTCATAAACCGGCGCCCAAACTGTTGTATAGTTATTAGATAATATATATTCACGTAATAATTCTGTTTTAAAATCTGCTTCCACCCAATCTAAAGAATATGTAGAACCACGGCATAACATAAAACCATTTTTATTAATAGTTATATTGACTGTACTAGTACAATCAACTTTATTATCCCAATCTAAATCTATTTTTAATAAATAATTTTTTATATCATCCAGCTCGCTCTGTTTTGCTAGTGGCGTTCCACCAACAGTTTCACCGTCATGTACGCGCAATGTTTTATTCGTCGTGTCCATTGTTATCTCGCCAATGGCACCTGTAAAATCTTCGTGTTCCGTCGCACTACCACGACGTATTTGTATTTGTCTAGACATTCTTTCCCTTTTTGGTTATTTTTATAATTATGAATTCTTATGTTTCGGGACTATTTTCTGAATTTTTGGCTCGCAATTATTTAAGATTGCACGGATTCAGAATATTAAAAAAACGCTTTAAAACCGGACGTTTTACCGGTCGAGCAGAAATCGATATCATAGCAAAAAAAGAAAATCTCATCTTATTCGTAGAAGTCAAAAAAAGACCGACAATAACCGATGCGTTTAATGCAATCCCTCGCACACAAATAAAAAGATTGCGAACCGCAGCGGAAACCTTTATTGAACAACGTAATTGGCGTGGAAACGCTAGATTTGATGTAATCATAATTACTCGCTTTAAAATCAAATGGATTAAAGGTGCGATATAACCTTGAAAAAGATGCTCGTTTCTTTTATAATCTAATCGTGCTTTTAATAGAAAAGGAGTAAATTATGAAAAAAGTTATATTAGCACTATTCGCGGTTTTAACATTAGCCGCTTGCACAGGTTCTTATAAGCAAGGTAATTGCGAATATGATTTCTTGCTACATAAAGACATTTCTATTTCAAAACTTATCGGTAATGCAACCGGTGGTTGTTAAAAATCCCGCTTTTCTGCGGGTTTTTATTTTATAACCGCAGTTTTTATCAAAGAAACATCTTCTTTTATGCCGTCCAGTTTTATCTGCAACTGCCCGATTCCTGTTTCTAGTATTGTGACTCGGTTTTCAAGTGTTGTTATTCTGTGGTCTGCTCTATCAATTTCTGCCAGTGAAGAATCTTGACGCGCGACCCAATATATTATGCCCGCTATAAAAGCAATGAGAAACCAACTGTCTCGTAAAACGTCCAGAATTCCCATTATGCCTGATTGCGTGGTCATTATTTACCTCGTTCTATCATATTTTCAATCTGATGGACCAGTGCGCGTTGCGCTTCTAGACCGCGTAATTCTGAATCACTGGCGTTCGGTCCAAGCACGCGTTCTATTGTTATTCTACGTAAGTGCGACAATACTGCCGCACCTGCCGAGGTTGAGAACGTTCTTGTGTAATTTTGCTCTATATCTTTCATTTTTTAGACTCTTTATAATAATGTTTCTTCTATGGCCATCTTTGCGATAGGCGCGATATATTTTAACTCGGCGTCGCTGTGTAAAGATATTTTATCTATCACTCCGCGACGAGATAAAATCTGCAGACCTCTTTCACACAGCGGTCGGATGAACTCGTGCAGCAGACGACCGTATGTAGCCCCGAGTATTCGCATCATATCCGCATTACGCGCCATTATTTCAGTTGCGGTCATTTCCTTTTCGGATAGCAATCCCAGCCTATCTGCCAGCAACGCATGACGAATGCGTTCGCGCAAATCTTTCAATATTATCTGAGACACATCAAAATCTGCTCCTGATGATAAGGGCGTTAAACCCGAACTGCCAACCGCTTTTGGTATGATTGCCCCGGGAGTAAGGTTTATGTTAGAAAGATTTATAACGCCGTCATCGTCTGCTTGCCAAATACCGGATACGGCAATGGTTGCGTTTTTTAATACCAATTCCACGACCTTATTCGCGGTTTTTATATCCGGCAGAGCGCGTAATACAGGGCCTCGCCCATATAACTCGCCACTGGCAACAGACCACCGAAAGATTAAGTAAGGATTCGTTTCAAACGTACCTTTTGACACGATGTTGTTTTCTATATCGCCACCGACGTCCAACCAAGCAGTAAAATCTTTACCGACAAGGCTCTGTACAAGTTTTAATGGCATATCCGGGTCTTTCTTTATTGCGTCGCGCAACTCTGCCGGTGGTGTCCAAGACGGATACTTTTCCATAACTTCGCGTGCAGGCATACTGGCTGTATGAAACACTGCGTTTGATAATATTGCTATATCCTTCATCGGTATCGCTGTAAACGAAAAAGCGGAGTCCGCACCGATAGGGTTTTCCGCCATGAATAAACAAGCTGTACCTAAAATTACTAAATCTAAATAACACTGATGAATAGTTGTGTAAAAATTAGAGTCATTTAAGTTTGCTCGTAATGCCATCGCTGCGGTTGCGGCATCTGGTGAATCTTCACTTTCTGGTATCAATGAAATCCATAAAGATTCCGGTGGTGTAAGCAAAGAATACATTGACGCTGCTAAGTTATCTACCGCATCGGCTGCCGTTGCGTCGAACAAGGTTGCAACGTCATCGTCTTCTGTCGGCATCGTATAACGCAAAGCATTATCCCATCTGTTTAACCAAGGCGCACGCAAATCAAGCGCACGACGATACATTTGTTGTAAATTATTCTGCATATTTGCTCCTTTTATAATTGTTACAACTTGAAATCTGTATTTGCTGTGAACGGACGTAATCTTTGTCCCAAAGGACGTACAGGTAACGGTGCAGCACAAATTGCACCTGCAACGGCGTCCAGACCGTCATCATGTCCGGTGCTGCCTACTGGTGACCAGCCTAACATCTCTGATAACAAAGGCGTGAACTGAACACGTCGATGCGCGTGTAGTCTGCCCGTAGTTAAAATAGGTTCTATGGTATCAAGTATTCTGCTTTCTTTTTTTGAGTGGTTCAGAATCTTTTGCACCTGAACTTTTATTCCGCGTTGCTGAGTAACCGTTCTCATTATCTCTGGTAACGCATTTCCCATACCATTTGTTTCTATATAAATTTTGTGCAAAGCATGCTTTGATAAGAAATCCGATACCATCTGACATTGATGAGCCAAAGGGTGATTTTCTTCATCTGATACCAAAAGATACTTAACATCATGAATGAAAAAATGCTTATTTTTATCGTCTCTGTAAATAAGCACGCAGACACTGCCGTCTGATTTTTTTCTGCCTGAAGAAGGGTCCCAATACGCAGTTACTCCTGTAATTAAAGCGTTCCCTATTTTTGCGTTTCTGATGTCAAAATCATCATCATAAAGATGTAGCGAATCAGGATCCAGACGCGCACGATCCGGTGGAACAAATTGCAACATCATCTGAGCCGAAAAATATCTATCTCCGACAGTTTGTCGTAAATCTTCGATACGTTCTATCGGGAACAATTCGGGCCAAGCCGGATTCCCGGCAGAATCTATTATGGGAATTCTTAATTCGCGATAGCCAGTTAAAAAAGGCGTTGAAAAAGCAAAATTTTTATATACTATATTTGACATGGACTTCACTCCCAAAACCTTGCCGACGAATCTAGAAGCAGAACAAGCTGTTCTGGCGGCAGTTCTGATGAATAATCGCGCACTGGAAAAGGTGTCAGAATTTCTGCGCGCCGAACATTTTTCCCATCCAGCACACCAAGAAATATATAAATTGGCAGAAAGACAATTCTCTGCTGGAATACCGTTTGATATAATAACGGCAAAAAATTATCTTGATCAACAAGGTGTCTTAGAATCTGTTGGTGGAATTGACTATTTAACCCAATTATCCAGCGCAGGTGCAACCGTAGTAAACGTTGAACAATACGGTCGCATAGTTTATGAAAACGCTTTGCGTCGCGACTTAATCAATCTGGGGCAATCAATTACCGATGCCGCTTTTATAGAGGACTTAGACAATCCGGTATCTGCGCAAATTGAATCTGCCGAACAGAAATTGTTTGAAATGGCATCTGCCGGTGTATCGGAACATGAAGGATGTTCTATTGCAACGGCTCTGCAAAGTGCTCTACAAGAGGCTGAAATAGCATATAAAGCAGACGGTAAACTATCTGGTTTGACTACTGGTTTAACGGCTTTGGATAAATCCATCAGCGGTTTACACCACTCAGATTTACTTATAATTGCGGGTCGTCCGGCTATGGGTAAGACGACTTTGGCGATGAATATCGCATTTAATGCGGCAAACGCAATTCTTTACGGTCGAGCCAATAAACAATATAAAGGAGCCGTAATATTTTTCAGTCTTGAAATGTCTGCTTCTCAATTAGCGACGCGCGTATTATCTTCCCAATCAAAAGTACCTGCAACGGCAATGCGCGAAGGGAATCTGACAGATGAAGACTTCTTGAAAATGTCTCAATATTCTGCGGCAATCGGTAATGTACCGTTAGTAATTGATGACACTCCTGGTATGTCAGTTCCTACAATCAGAACGCGCACCAGACGCCTTGCTCGCAAATATGGTGGCGTCGCACTTATAGTAATCGATTATTTACAACTTATGACTCTGCCGGGCGGAAAACGTAGCGATAACCGCGTTCAAGAAATTTCCGAGATTACCCGCGGTTTAAAAATGCTGGCCAAGGAATTTGATGTTCCTATAATTGCACTATCACAATTGTCTCGAAGCGTTGAATCTCGTGATGACAAGCGCCCGCAACTGGCGGACTTACGCGAATCCGGTTCCATTGAACAAGACGCTGATATTGTAATGTTTACATATCGTGAAGAATACTATCTGGAAAACCGAGATCCATCACAGCGCATATCCGGTAATGCAAACGAAAAAATAATTGAAAATTACCAGAAACGTCTTGAACGCGCGCGCGGTAAAGCAGATGTCATCATCGGGAAAAACCGTCACGGTCGCCCAGAAACAGTGCATCTTGCGTTCTTCGGTGATTACAGCCTGTTTGATAATCTTGACGAGATGGAAGGCAGAATATCTAACGATTTCTTGGATGACCAAATTAACACATCAGATAAACCGGACTCTCAGCCAGAGCAAATTGACACCAGTGAAATTCCTGATGATATACCGCTATAATCATTTTATGCTTGCGAAGTGCTGAAAAAACGACTATCATTTTGTCAAGAAAAGTAAGGAGTTTTGCGATGGCTCAAGAAGAAATCATTTTTCCTAACAACATAAGAAACATCAGGTTGGCTAACGGCATGAAAATGACCGAATTAGCACGTCAATCAAACTTGTCGTTGTCTGCCGTTTCAAAAATTGAAAAAGGCGTAAGACGCTTGAACCAAAAGCAGTTATTAAATATATGCAACATACTTGGATGTAAGTTATCAGATATATTTATCAAAGAAACAGATGAAGTCGCAAATCAGTGGCAAAATGAAATTAAACGTCGCATGACCGACAACGAAGACGGTGGATTAAAGATTTTCGGCAGTGGTATAAGAAAAATCCGTCAGTTACAGGGTAAAACTATTGCACAGGCTGCTAAGAATGCCGGTATGACACTATCTGTCTATCACAAGATAGAAGTCGGGCAACGTGAAATTTACGAAAATGAAATCGAACCGTTGGCAAAATCCTTTAACTATACGACCGATGGCTTGTTTGATAAAATAGCAGAACTTTATAAAGCCGGCGAATTAAACAAACAAATTAATAAAGTAAAAGAACGCGTAAAATCCGTTCTTGTTCCGGGGAATCCTTTAACTGACATTGATATGCATGACAGCCTGTACGGCGCAAAAATCTATGACAGCGCACGTAAAAAGTTAGTACCCGTATTCGGCGTTCCAGAAGGCAAAAGTATTTCTTTCAGAAAGTCCGACACAAAAATGATTGTTGCTCCGATGATGTTAGAGGGTCGCAAGGGTGTATATGCAGTAGTACCAAACTCCAAACGTGTAAACGGTTATCTGCCCGAAAGCGCGTATGTGTTCGTTGATTCAGATACACCGGCACAAGTTGGCGACTTGGCGGTTTCTATTGATAAAAATTTCGACTCTTTAAATTCAGAAGAAGCAACAACCGCACAGATAGTTCTTGTCCGTCAAGATGCCAGAGGAAAAATATACGGTCAGGTATCTTCACCAGAAGAAAAAATCTTTGGCAAAACATTACATAAAGTAATAATGATTGTCATGGAATAAATTTTTCTTGCTCAGATGGGGGGAGCCAATGAAAGCAAAAGTTAGCGTAACCGCACAAAGATTGTTAAACCTTTATCGCCAAGAACACGTAATTTTCGGTGGGTGGGCAGCTGTTAATGAGGTTTTTATTAACGAAGCAACCCCAGATGTAATAAAAGAATTACGCGAATTACCAACAGGTAAGATGCTTGTCCGACATATAGAAAACTTACGTAGCGGTAAAACCCCTATGGATTCTATCGAGCGTGATTTGCTACCTTATGGTGGTCTTATGACAGAAAGCGTTGCACCAATATCTTTAACACCGACAGAATGGGAAGAATTGGAAGCGGGGATTAACAGTTTTATTCCAGATGAAGAAAGTCTGGAAAAACTGCAAAGTCTGGACGTAATAAAAAAATTCGGCGATGAGTGGTTGGTTGCCATACGCGCCGCACTTGCCGAAAGACCGGATTTACTAGAAAAATGGTCTGTCATCGCAAAAACTTACCGCGCTTATTACTTATGGAAAGTTGCCAGCGATATGATAAATCAACCGCTTTCGGAAAGAGCACGCGCACAATTACAAGCAGATATGCCAGAATATGAAACTTACCTACCGATGTTCGGAAACGCCGGTACAGAACTACTAGAAAAACTACGCTCTTTCATTACAACAATTAAACCGATTGATACAGATAACGCACCCGATGCACCTACAACAATTTAACAATCGGCATCTTTTGTTCTATAAATCGTGTCCAACGTATGCGGTGTACCTATATAAATCATTGTACCAGAAGGTGACAGAATAAAGTCAAGTTCTCGCAAACGTTCTCTCAGATTTTCTCTTTTCTGTGCGGTATTACAGGTATTTGGTACCTCTACATCATCACAAATTATTAAATCTGCACGCATACCAGTTATATTACCGTATACCCCCTGACAAATCACAGACGGTTCACGTATACCTATCGGTCTATTAACCGTTATCCTTCCCAGAGCCCATTCCTTTTTTACATCTGGTATTAAATCTTTACAACGCGGATGATTTTCCAGTATATGTTTTATATGGGAAACCATTCGAGCCGATAAACTACTTTCTGCGGACAATATCAGAATTCTCGTTTCTGGGTGCAAGCACAATAGACACGCGGCGAAAATACCTACCACTGTTGATTTTCCAGAATGTCTGAAAGACATCAATAAACCTCGATGAGGTTCCGCACATAGAACAGAAACCAAGAACTTCATTATTTCTTTATGGTGACGAGGTGTTTCAAAATTAAGAATCGCGTTCCATTCGTCCAAGAAGTTATAAAAGTCCGTAATCATCTTTATTTTCGTTAGGCGCGGTTTCCGTGATACTGCCGTAATCGTTTATCAGTTTAGGTAGCGCGCTTTCCAATACAGACACCAGATTATTATATAGGCCTAAAACAGCTCCGCCAGATAATTTATCTTCAATTACTTGCAAGTTATAATTCAAGAAATTCATAACATTATCGTGGATATTCGCCCATTCTGTTACATTAACTTCTATTGAATGCAAATCCTTGAAGGCTTCCAAAAGAAAGTTAAAGTCCGAGTTTAGACTTTCTGGGTCAATTTTTGCGGTTGGCTGATAATCTACTACGCGCGACAAAGAAATTTGTCTGAATATATCTATCTTAACATCTTCCGCCGGAGGCGTTGAAAAAATTACTGTTCCTCCGTCAAAATTTTCATTAGCGTACACAGAGTATTGATTCTCGGATAAAAGTTTTTCGTCCAAAGCGACTTTTATATCGGCGTCCTGAAAGAATGGGAAGGCAAATAAAAACTCCGAAGTCAAGCCGTCACCGACATAAGATATTTTATACATATGTGCCTCCATTCTAGTCCAACAGATCGTCAAACTTATCTAAGATTGATTGCAAGATATTCGGCTTTGTTACCTTTATTTTTTTTAACTTTTCCTTATTTGTACGCCGTTTTGTTTCATATGGTTCTTCAACTTCTTGTTTCAATCGTTTCAGAACTGCTCCTTCGGTCATACTTTTACCCGACATCCCAGACGCACCGTATTTTGCGCGTTGAGTTGCCAAAGTTTTCTTTACCAAATTAGTTTTCTCGGTTTCGTCTTTGGCCATTTCGGCAAGTATCTTTTGACGTTCCGTTTCTGCCTCTTTCTTAGAATTTTTATAATCCAGAATATCTGTTACATCTGATACTAGTTGTCCCATAATTTTCTCCCATTGTTTACACTAAATAATATCCGTACATACTAACGGATAAGACCGTTGCCGGTAATTGTTCACTGCTTTTGATGGTCCACGGTGCGTTTATACAGTTTCTTTGACAACCCAATAAATTTATTGAAACGTCACCGCTATAACCATCGAAAGTTTCATTATAAATTTCATTGGGTAAATCGGCACGCACTTCATTTATAAACAAGGTTTTAGTATTTAAAACTCTTGCAGAAATTTTGCGCAATCTAAGTTTATTTGCATTATGCCCAGACGCTCGCACAGGCAGAGCAGACGCGGTAAACGAGAAACCATACTCATCTACATCTTGCAAAGCACTTTCAGAAAACTTTTCAAGAAAAGCGTTTTCGTTGCGAATAACAACAACGAACGTTTCACCCTGAACAGTTGCAACGGACTTAAAAGTTCCCTGCGTTTTATATGTTCCCCAAGCCGAGATACCAAGCGCAGAATTTTTATTTAGCACCGCCATATCTCCAGAATTCATAACGACAAACAGTTGTCGCATTTCTTCGTTATAAGATAAATCTACTGGATCTTGCATAAGATGCTTTGACAAAGCGCACAAATCTGTTGCGTTATAATTTTCACCTAACTGATCCAAACTTAATTCGCGAATATCTTTTTTACTGCTTGAAATGAAAACCGTTGAGCCCTCAATTTTCTGTGGTGGCAGGTACCTTGAAGCAACGCTGCCAACGGAAGTATGTTGTTTTACATCAACAACCGAAGGTGTCAAAGGTTTGCTTGAAATCGCCCACTCACCCGTAGAAGTCAGAATTTGCAGATTATCACTGCTGACAACTGTACATATCTGCTGTCTTTGTTGCGATAATAATGTTATAAAAATGGCCTCGTCATCCAAACCCGTTCCGACATTAAAATTATTATGCCTTCCTACTTGTGATAACCATACACCGCTTGGCCAAGAACGAGAACCTCCGAAAACAAGTCTATCTTGATGAAAAGTTATGCTACACGGCCAACCTCGTTTTTTACTGAACGCGGCCTCACGCCAATCCGAGACCGGTGCAGACGGAACCGTATAAGTACCGTTAACAAAAGCCTTCACTTCCTTTGCGTTTACATATTCTGTAATTTTCCATTGCTTTTCCAACAGCAGAAATATTCCTTCTACGTCATCCGGCGTCCAAAAATCTTCATCTGTCTTGAATGTAGCATAATTACTGCCTGCCGAATTTGACAGCACCGTTATTTTAAGGTTTTCCGTATCATCAAATCTCATAAACGGTATATATACTGTCATATCAGATTCGTTAACCGCAAAATTAAACGCAGATAAAATAAATTCGTCATCGGACTTCTTTAAAGTATACGGTTGATAATCTGGATGTACAAAAATTATTGTACCGAATCTCTGTGCGTATTGAATTTTTGAAAGATCGCCGGCATCCCACGGAGAAATTATATCCTCTATTTCCTGTCCGTCAGAGAAAATTAAAATATGCTCATCCGTCAGTGCCAATAAATAATTTTCGTTTTCGCTTACGGAAAAAGCAATTAATCTGGCTGCAGAAGTTAAATCTGCGACGTGTTCTAACCCAGGTCTTCTGGAAAGCCCACCCCCAGCCAAAACGTACATATTTTCTAATTTTGAAAGTCCGTTTATATTATCGCGCGCGTAAAATTCTGGTGCGACTTCACCGTCGGCAAACGTGTTTTGTGTTTTTATAAAGTCCCCCATGTTAAATTCTCCCCCGATTAAAAACGTGCATTAATTAACGAAAAGTTTTCTATGTCTTGGTTTATAGAAGTCGTACTATCTATAAACTTCGCAGATTGCATTTCAGTCTCGTATAATGCCGCCAACATTCTGAATACGTTTTGCTCGCCTATTAATGGGATGCAAAATTCCATAGCCAATTTCGTTGCCGCCAGTGATACGAAATAACTGGGAAATTTTTCTACGGGGACTCGTACAATCGCCAAAATTGAAGTACTATCAGCAGACGATTCTATTTTATTACCTATGATTTCACCTTTACATTTTAATACGCGCAGACAGTCCGCAGGTATAAGAAATTCTCCGTCGACGTTCTTTGTTAATTCGAAAACCTTACACGCAAACCGCCATGGGTGCGATGCTAAAAGCGCGTCTATCACAGGGTCAAATAATGTTCGGCTTAATTGCGCGGAAGGCGTATCGTCTAATAAAGACTGAATTGATTTCTCGCCTAACTTTAACAGCGCCATGGAACATAAATCTATTTTTGTCAGCATGCTATATCCTTTATTAACGAATAAATATTTAGGCGGCATAATAAATGCCGCCCTATTTTGTATTATGATAAAGCCGCAACAGTTATATTTGTAGATGCTACTATCTTCTTTATGGAAGTATTATCGGAACCATTTATAATTATAATGTCCCCTGTATTCATTAAAGTTTTTACACTGTCAAAATAACCGCTTGCAGTGATAGTTGCTAATGTTTCTGCAGCAGAATAATGCCATAAAGTAAAACCATTAGCATACGCAATAACAGATAAGTTTTTATTCTGAAAAGCCATAGTTATATCCTTTTATTCATGGTTATTGTTAAACAGTTTCATCGGCATCCAAACATTTAAGACGTACAATGCCGTCATTATCAATTAGTACTGCTCCCTGTGACATACTATTGCTGATAAAGTGAGCAGCTCGTTCACCATGCCATGAAATATCTGTCTTTACTTCCTGACCGCACGCATGTCCGATGCTTGTTGCATGATAAATAAAGCAATCACGTTCATCATCTTCTGATACAGGTAAACCATTATGTAATACCCATGTAATACCCAACCATTTCTTAGAAGCACCACCAGATACTAATGGCAAATCATTACCTACATAATCTGCAGAGATAAATTCATCAATTGACAACAATTCATTCCATTGATGCACACCAACGACGGCGAATCTACGTCCATCATCAGGTACGTCTTTGGTATTCAATTCTTCTACCGCAGATAAAATTAAGTCTTTTGTTAAACCGGTAGAATAATCACCGACAGAATTCGTTGCCTGACTCATTGCAGAAATAATCAATTCATCTGTTTTTCTACCTAACGCATAGGCACCAGCAGATGCAACAACACGACGTTCATCTACGTTAGTTTTTAATTCATCCAATGCGTCTACCCAATCACCCGCATAATAATCCTGCAATAAACATTCAACAGGTTCATGATTTAAATTCATTACAGGTACAATGCCATGACGAGATTTTGTACTTGCCGTACCGCGTCCTACTTTCTGAAAAGTCGTTGACGCACCAACTACACCGGATTTACTACGTACCGTGGCACGCAGTTTTGTGCCCATTTGCTGATAAGCCAAATGAACATCTGCTTCGAACTGTTTTACGAAGACTTGATCTATTGAAACAGACATTATTTTTCCTTTATATTAATGAAATAAAAAAAGCGTATATGAATACGCAACTAAGAGATTCTGTTTCATGGTTATGCTTTATGCGCCATCAAACAAAAAATATCAAGGTCCGAAACAATCGGATTGTCTTGAAAAAATTTTCAGTCTGACTTATCTTCATCAGACTGAAAATTTCGTAAAAAAAATACCGCTGGAAACGCGGTAAAAACATAAACCCCCGCATAAGCGGGGATTTAATTATTTTCTTTTTGCGCATGCTTTTTTAGCGACTGGTTTTTTTACAGCAACTTTTTTTGCGCATGCTTTCTTTGCAACCGGCTTTTTCGCAGCAACTTTTTTTACTGCTACTTTTTTTGCAGGTGCTTTCTTTGCAACAACTTTTTTAGCAACTGGTTTTTTCGCAGCAACTTTTTTTACTGCTACTTTTTTTGCAGGTGCTTTCTTTGCAGCAGGCTTCTTAGCCGCTGGTTTCTTTACAGCTGGTTTAGCTGCTGGTTTTTTCGCAGCAACTTTTTTTGCAGCCGGTTTCAAGAATGTGAATGCCATTCTTCTCTCCTTTTTACTTTTTGGATAGAACAAATTTTTTTGTTCTTACTTTATATTTTATATTAAAGAAAAAAAATAGTAAAGAAGAAAGTGCATTTTTTTCTTATGAATATAATTTTTTAAAACCGTTTTCTATTTTTCTTACATATTCAGGATCTTGATCACGCCAATATTTTGGATCGCGCATCATTCTTCTTAACTCATCGTCTGTTAAGTTTTGCGATATATTTTCATCCGTTTGAACGCTTGGTTCCATAGATTGCATCATCCTATAAACGCTTTGTATTCCTTGGGCTGACGAGCATAATACATCAAATGCTTCACGCGGTAAATATTTTTCACCGAACGAATTTATAGCGCGTAAAGCCTCTTTCATTTTTTCTTCACTACCGAAGAAATTTTTTAATTCTGAAATTTCATTTGTTTCATTCTGCGCGATAAACAATTCTGATAAAACAGGAGATAAATATTCTTCTGCTATCTTATAAATTTTTTCAACCTGAGAAGATGTCAAACCGATTTCAAAAAATTGCGCACGTAAATCCGCGTCATCAAATAAAGGATTCATCGGATACGCATCTGCATTTTCAGGAACGCCTATTGCGCGATAAAATTTTGCGCGCGTTACTTCATCGGTGCTTTCATTTGGGACGGATATCATTGTTCCCATTTTCTTTTCTAATTCAGAATAAGACTTTAATAAAGCATCAGTATTTAATGTACCGTCTTCATTTAGAAATTTTTCTGGAATTTTTTCCATTTTTCTTTCCTTTTGTTTCGCTTGATTTACGCAGAAAATAAATTCCGCCCAATGTAAAGATTGCTTGCAACATAGTGAACACATCTGTATCACCGACCATATATGCACCGATTGCGGATAAAATACCGATACCAGAAATTATGTAAGTTCTATGCCCTGCTAAAAAACCGCCTTTAATAATTTTATTCATGATGTACGCTCTTATAAGTAAAACAACAAACCGTCTATATCGGCAATATAACCACGCGCCACTGCCCAATCCGGCATTTCATCTGAGTGATGAAACTTTGTTGCCCCAAAGCAACAATCTGCTAAATCACCGTTAAGCATTCTTTTAACAACACGCATGCACATCTGAAACGCGCGATTCTGAGAATCAATTTTTAAATACTGATGGTTTCTAGAATTTTCCTTTAACGAGTCGAATAAACTTTCATCAGAAATAATATCTTTAAAGTCTTTTTTTGATGAAATAGAAATATTTTTTATCATGGATGCCATCGCCTCAACAACAAGTAAAGATGTTGCATGCGTTTCTGCATAAATAACCCGAGATATATCATAGATAATTTTTTTTGATTCATCCGGATTTTTTATTAATTTAAGATGCATATTCAAATCGCCTTTTTTAATAAAAAAAGTCGCACATAATATGTGCGACAAAAAAATCCGCAACACTGTTACGGAAACAATCTCTACTGTTTATGTTTTATATAATACCATAAATAACATATAAAGTCAAGTTTTATTTTTTTCTAATATAAATTTTTTCATCGTATCACGATTTCATCACCGTATGCCAAAAAATACTCTGCTCCGCGACGTAGAACCAATGCACCGTTTTCGTTTATTCCGATAAAATCCACTTTTTCACCGCGATATTTTACCACACCGTTTAAACCAGACGCTAAATTCATCCAACGAGATCTAACTTCTACGAAATCGGCATTACGCCATTTATCAAGATTCTTCATTAACCTTTTTAACAAATCTTGCTTTGGAACGTCGGCATAATTTTCTAACTTCGTAGTCTGATAATTCTGAACGGTCGGATTAGATTTTATATTAATACCGATTCCTATGACGACGAAGTTTCCAGAATATTCGGTTAAAGTTCCAGAAACCTTTTTACCGTCTATTAAAATATCATTAGGCCATTTGATTGTCGGTTTTATCCCGAAAGAAATTAAAGTTTCTGCAATTGCTACGGCAATTACATAAGATAAAGTACTATCTCGTTCTTCAATTTCATATATAAAACTCACATACAAATTACCGTGGTGAGAAACCCAAGGTCTTTTAAAACGTCCGCGACCGGCGCTTTGCGCTTCGGCCATTATTACAAGATGGTCTTGCGCCCGTCCTTCTGCAATAAGGTTCATCGCATAAGTTTGCGTACTGGATATTTTATCAAAAGAAATTAACTTATAATTTACCAAGGCGATATTTCCCGTCTTTATTTTGGATAAAATCACGACCATAGATTTTTCTTAACTGATATATTGCGGTATCAATTGCATGTGTCGCCATATCCGGCGAATAGCCTGAAACATTTTTTAAATCGACTGCTGACATTTCTCCTGATTTGTACAGCCATACGACTATTTTTGTTTGTAGTTCCGATAAATTTACTGGTTTACCGAAAATTTTTTGTAAAACCTCGGTCTTATCCAGCCCTTCTAATATTGCGGTTTTCAGATTCAATGCACTGACAGGGAGGACCAGTTCTAAATCATCTAGATTTATATCTGCCGTATCCGGAGAATCTGGAACAACAGCATCAAAATCGGCTAAAATTTTACGCCATATCTTATCCGCAGAAAAAATACGAATATCTTTCAACACGATTGTAAGAATAATAAAAGTCCGAGCATTTGTCCAATAAAAAAGCCACGATATTCCTATCGTGGCTTAGTGTATCCAAAACAAAAAATATTCAATCTCGACTTTGGTTTTGCGGGTCAATGAATTTTGTAAAGTCTTGTATACTTGCGCCTGTGGAAGCCAATATTTTAGAAATACTATTCGTTGACGGCCATCTTGGCTGCCCCTCCTTAGACCAACGTTTACTTTTATTAAACGTAGTAGGATCTAAACCACTACATTTTGCCAAACCGGAACAAGACATTCCGTGTTCTGTTGCAAAGCGTTCTATTGCCCGCCATACATCTTCATGGGTCATTTTTCTCTCCTCTGGTTTTAAACAATATCCAGTTCTGGACATTCTACCTATGGGTGATTTTATTCCAAGCCCAAATTCTTATCAATAAGGACCATTTCCTAACAAATCCGCCACGTTTTATATAATTAAAAAGTAATCAAAAAAATTTTTTGACAAAATACTTGACAAACCACATTTTGTGTATTATATTTCGATTCGTCAAAGGGATAAAACCTGATGATGGGTACGAAAGTACCATGGGGTTCGGGGATTCAGACTCCCTCCTACATTCTCTCTCCTCTGGACTCTGGGCCCCAAAAATTTATTTTAGAATGCCCAATTTCTTTTTCTCCTTTCCTTCCTTTCGGGGCATTCGGAAACACCGCCGGCAACGGCGGCGTTTTTTATTTCTGGAAAACCGCGAACAACTCCCAATGAGAACTACCTACGAACTGGTCTATCGGGCACAACCGAGACATTTTATATCCGCCACCAGTCAGAATTTCACAGTCCTTTTTAAAGGTATCCGGATTACAAGAAACATATACTATGCGTTTAATATTACTTTTTACCAATTCTTTACACTGCGCCCAAGCTCCTGCACGTGGTGGATCCAGAACAACACAATCATATTTCCCCAACATACCAGCACTTAAAGGCTTTTTAAACAGGTCTCTTTTCACACCTATACCGAAAATATCGAATCCGTCCGCCTTTAACGCGAAAGTAAAATTCCCCAAACCGCAAAATAAATCGGCAACTTTTTTTGCACCTTTTACAGCATCAAGAACCATTTCTCGCAGATAATTTTCGCTTTGCACTGTGGGCTGCAAAAAAGCACCTGACGGATAATCTACCTTTACCCCACCGAAATTAATTACCGGAGTTTTTATTTGCTTTATTATCTTCCCGTTCCAAGTTATTCGTATTGCGTCTATTAAAGAAACAGCATTTTTAAACTCTGTCGTAAAATAAGGTGTCGGGGACATTATTGCTATATCTATTCCGTTATCGCAAGCGGTTATTAAACAAGAACCTGCACTGTTCCAAGGCAAAGAAGATACTTTTGGTAATATGTTATTTATTTCTGGTAATAACAAAGGGCAATAATCTATTGAAACGACTTTTTTTGAATGATGCTGATAAAAACCGAACTTTCCGTCGGCAAAAGCAAAGTCTGCTCTACGTCTTGAAAAAGGTTCTGTCCAAAAAGGTTCCTCGGTTATGGGCAATTTATCAAGTAAAGCAATCTTTTTATCGCGATAATCAGATGCGGTAAAATCGAATTTACAACCACCACAAACACCAAAAAACGGACACTTTTTCATATTGCTTTAAAAGTTTATGCGTGCACCCGCACGAAATTGATGAGCCACCGGAGCAAAATCAGATATCACATTAAATTTTGGTGAAAACATATACAAATACCTATAACCAAAATCTAGCGTAAAATTCTTACCTAACTCTATCCCCAGACCCGCCATAACGGTGGCAACGGGTGTAATTTCTTTTTCTATTTCCACATCACCCGAAGAATTCCAAGAAACACCACCACCTATACCTATATAAGGTACAATACTTTGTTTATAAAGCACACGATATAAACTTTCGATTCTGGCATCTATAACAGCGTTTATCATGGCCATTTCACCGGTCATTTCAAAAGCATTCCACTTTGCAGAGGCATGTGAATAATCAGCCTCCAACCTAAAAACATCGCAAAGTCTAATACCTGCAACTACGTCGTAACCCGAAGTATCTTCACCTTTTATCATAATCGAATCATCTGCACCGTTATCCCACATAGAAAAATTATACATACCACCGACATAAAAAAGATAATCGCTTGCGAACATCGGTTTTTGCTCTGATGATATTAATTCGTTCTGCTCTACCCGATAAGAGATTTCAGCTTTTGCCACCATAGGCAGTAAGCACAACAAAGCAAATAATATTTTACGTTTCATTTTTACACCTTATCTTCTCAGAAATTTGCGCGCAACGACACAATGACATTACTGATATTATCCACGCTATCCGCATTAACCCACCAACCGAAACCGTTTTCTATCATCATTTGGTACTGATACATAACGTCTATTCCGATTACGTTATTAAGCATGATATTAAATCCCAGCACAGCCTGCGGTGCTGCGACCAAGAAACCGTCTGCACCACCTGCCCCGTCAAATTGATATTGTCCGACCCCGGCTCCGACGCCTATAAAAGGCACGAATTTTCTACGATATGTAATATCACCATTTTGTATATAACGACGTGCAAGATCAAAATACAGCATACCGCCCAAGGTTCTGTAAGACGCCTGTGCATCATCCAACCCAGAAAAATTTAATGTAGATTCTTGAAGATCGATTTCTGTACGAACGAAAGACGACAAATTAAACCCGAAACCAATCTGAGTCGTCCAACTTCCAGAACTTTTATATTCTTTATCATTTACCTTTGCTTTATCTGTGGCGAACCCGAGATTTATTCCTCCTCCCATACGAAGATACAATGAAGTTGGTATAAATAATTGACTGTCATCAGTTTGCACTGCACCTGCGAACTGATAAACATCGGCGCCCAGTTCCCCTGGGGCAACCTCTGAAACATCAAGGTTTGCACGTGCACTGATTAAATCTAATCCTTCCAGCACTTCTGCCTGAAATGACGCGTCATCATATGCGGCGAATGCCGGTACGCATAGAAACAAAGCAGTCAAACATATATATGATATTTTTTTCATTTTTCACCTGTTAACATATATCATTATAAAATTTTATCATAAAATGAAACTTGATTCCAGCCTGTTTTATTCGTACCATATATAAACATGAGTACAAACGCAGATAAAAGAATAGCAATTATTGCCGGGGCATTAGACCTACCTTTTTACACACGCGACGCATTACGAAAAAGCGGTTGGGAAGTATACGTCATAGGTTTAAAGAATTTTTACGATAAAAGGCTTGAACCTGATATGGTAATTCGTCTCGGTGCTGGGGGGCGCGCCGCACGCGAGTTAAAACGACGCGGAATAAAAAAAGTTACTTTCGTAGGTGCTCTGGGGCATCCTAATTTATCTGACATACGGCCTGATTTATGGTCTTTGTTTGTGTTATTTAGTATAATAAAACATCAACGAGGATACGATTCCATGGCAAAAGCATTTAATAAAGTCATAGAAAAACGCGGTTTTAAAGTTGTAGCGGCTCAAGATATCGCACCAGAACTAACGTTCTGTTCTGCAGGCGTACAGACAAAAAAGAAACCCAGTGCCAGCGACAAAAAGAACATAGAACGTGCAATAGAAGTTTCACACACAATCGGTTCAGCAGACATAGGGGCATCCGTCGTCGTTGACAAACAAGTTGTGGCCGTTGAAGCCGCCGAAGGTACAGCACAAATGCTAGAACGAGTAATAAAAATGAGGGAAAAAAACAAAAAAGTCAGCGGGGTTTTTGCCAAGATGACCAAACCCGGTCAAGATTTAAGAATTGACATTCCTGCTATTGGCGTTGATACAGTCAAGGCAGTTGCAGCAGCAAAATTACGTGGGATAATAGTAAATACAAAGACCTGCTTTGTTGTAAACAAAACGGAAGTAATAAAGCAAGCAAATAAACTTGGAATTTTCATATTGGCATTAGACGAATAACAAACCGGCGAAACGCCGGTTTTTTTAATTAGACTTTAATATTTTAACGTATTTATCCATAATATCGTCGTAAATATCATTTGTATCATAACGGTCAAATTTTTCACGGGACCATTTTTTTGTTGGTGATTTTGTTCCCGTGCTTGCGCTACCTTTATTACACCTAGCTTTATATTCATCATAAGACTTTGTAACATAATGATTGCAACGAATTTTGTTATAAGATGGTGGATTATTTGTTTGATCTATACGTCCTAATTTTCTGCCATTTTCGTCAATCAAGAAACCAGCAACGTCATTTATATGTGGATTACGTTGGGACACTACTAATCGTGGATTCACAATAGATTTACAACCACTATGCCGTTTTTCATTTGCATGATATTTAAAGTTTTCTATAACTAATCCTTTCGGTTTTCTTTTATGACCTGCAGAACCGTACATAACCCAAGTTAAAACCAAAGCACCAAAATTCTTTGGCAATGTACGTAAGAAATCTGTAATAGTTTTATGCTTTACTGGTACTATAAATTCGTCTAAATCGATAAATGCCATCCAACGAGAATCATTCGCATGCTTATTTAACGCGTCAATATATGCCGGATTCTGACGCTTTTGACCCGGAAAATAAGTATATTCTACTATTCCTTGTTTAATATAAGGTTTCAAAATTTTTTTTGTATCGTCGTTTGATTCGTTGTCATACAAATAAAATTTTTCAACTCCGACTAAAATATGAAAATCCAACCACTCTTTTAAATAAGCTCCCTCATTTTTCATTATTGCAACAACAGATAATTCATACGAAAATTTCTTTGTTTTTTCTTCTTTTAAAACCTTTAAATAGTTATCAACCCCCATAAGAAGAATTCCTCGCAACATCTTGCGATAAGTTTTTACAGGTATCCAAAACGTAGCAAACTTTGCGAAAAACATTTTTCTTTTAGTAATATTTGGCAACGCCATTTTATGCCCCCTTTTAAGCATTAAATATTTTCATTTTTAATATTATTTTGAACAACTTGGATTTTATTCCTATGACACAAATAAAAAAAAATTCACCTGTGCTATTAATAAGAGATTATATATTGTATAAAATAAAAAACAAGATATAAACAAGAATAACAAACCGGCGAAACGCCGGTTTTTTATTCTTTCATAATATCTTGAACGGTTACCTTAAACACTACTTCTTTACCTGCTAACTCGGGATAATAATTCTCAGGGAAAGTAATATTTACATCAACGCTTTCACCTTTCTTAACCCCTATCAACTGTTCTTCAAACCCTGGCACGAACTGACCGCTACCTAATTTTAACGGAAAACCAGTTGCCGTTCCGCCTTCAAATTGAGTACCATCCATATAACCGGCAAAATCTATTATGACAGTATCACCTTCTTGCGCCTTGTTACTGCCGTCGCAAGCACCTACAAATAAAGCACCACAAATTACAAATGCTGACATATATTTTTTCATACTTTACCTCTTTTTGTTCAATTAATCTGCATAAACGCATCTAAAACCATATTCGCGCATAGTTGCCCCTTCTGCCTCTACCCTATAATCGAAATAAGGCGTCGGACGCATAACGTCAAAAGACGGTCTGTCATAAACCATCACGATACTATCTGCATTTCTGCCGCAAATACGTTTCATTTCATAATCGGCAACTTTTGCCAATATTGTCCGAGAATCCCCGTCAACATCCATACCGTCAGCATTCTGTATCAGGCGCAAGCGCATTTCTCGTAAATCCGAATTTCCCAACAAGATTTGCACACGAACCATAGTACCGCGATATTCCTGCCACCGAGTTTCCATTCTGGCGGTATTCCATCTGTTATTACTTTGCTCTTTTTCCGCGGCGGTCTTAGGTTTATACGAATCAATATTAGAATACTGATTTTCCGCCTGCATAAAACCACTTGTTCGTTCGTTATATAAAGGTGCATCTGAACCACCCTGTGCAAAATCAACTTCGTTATACGGGGTATCCGAACCTGTCGAACAAGCCCCCAACATAAGCACCGAACAAATCATAAGGAACAAAGTTTTCTTCATATCAATCTCTCTTTTTTTCAATTTTATCAAATAAAGCCTTTTGATTCAAGTCAGGATTTATGATAAAATTAAAATCATGACAAATATAGTTCTTGAATCTTTACTGAAACCGTTAGAAGATTTTTACAAACCGTCTTTCGTCGAAGAAATAGCCATAAACCATGCGGGCGAGGTATGGATGCGTTTACATGGTGCTCGTGTACCTTGGGTTTCATATAACGCCGAAACTCTGACAAAACAATATCTGGTTGATTTAATTCATACTGTTGCAAATATTTACGAAAGACCCTTTGATCCGATTCATGGTATGCCTGTTGTATATGCTACGCTTCCTGGGAACCACAGGTTTACAGCAATTGCAGGTCCTAATGTTCAATACGACGACAGGGACATAACTGGTGGGGTTGCTTTAAACATACGTGGAACCAGTGCGCCCGATACAAACTTTGAAAACTATCACTTGAAACGCGGTGAAAAACTGCTAAAAATAAAATTACGTGAATCGGTACGTCCAGATGACCCATACGACAGACTTATGCACGCAATAAATGACGGCAGTCCGATTTTAATCAGCGGTGCAACTGCGACAGGGAAAACGACATTTTTGAATCACATGTTGACGTTGATTGATCAAAACAGTCGCGTGATAACCGTAGAAGACGCTCGGGAAATAAAAGTTCCGCAGAAAAACAGGGTACACTTTGTTCTATCCAGAACCGAACAAACTAACGAGTTTAACTACGCACGTCTGTTGGATTTAGTCGTACGTATGACACCTGACGTAATAATAGGCGGTGAAATATCAACCGATAATGCCGCAGTATTATGGGAGATGCTGGGGACAGGGCATGACCACTTTTATACTACGATTCATGCGGAAAGCGCCGAGGCAGCTTACGCAGCGTTTGCGGATAGAATATTGCATACTCAACCCGCATACGACAGAAGCGATTTAATTGCGGAAATGAAAAACAAAATCCGTGTTGTTCAACTTTCGCGCGACGGCAGTCTACGCGCTGTAACAGAGGTCGTTTAACAAAAGGAGATTACATATGATATATGATAATGAGATTGTTAGAGATCCAAGTACAGCAAAAAATAGAGAAGAATTTCAGAAAATACTATATGAAAACGAAATTGCAAAACAAAGACATTCTTTGCGTCGAGAACAGGAAAGACTTGATTCACCGAACATAATAGAAAAAATCATTATTGAAATACAAAAGTTAAAATTAAAAAAAACAGAGCAAAACGTTCATTAAAAAAAGCCCTTTACAGGGCTTTTTTAATATAACAATCTTGATTTCATTTTTTCGTATTCTTCTTTTGTTATAACTTTTTCTTTATATAGTTTGGATAATTTTTCCAATCTATCAAGATTATCTTTACCGTCGATACATCCACCTTGCCAGACCAGTGAAAGAATTAACGCTACAAACCAAGTTATACCGAAAAATATACCCAACCACGATAAAACTATGATTGCAGTTTTTTCGCTACCACATATACCACGCGCATTTGCAATTAAAATCGGTATGCATAATATCGCAATGCACAACATTACCAGCGCAAACATTATTATAAAAGATAAAAAGACTTCTCCCATATTTTACTCCTTATTACATTAAATATTATATTATTCTCGCATCATAATTTCAATAGGGATACTAAATAAAATTTTGCGGGTTTACATCTATTTTTAATCGAACATTTGCAGGTGTTTTTACTTTACCTAACCAATACCGAACTACTTCCTGCAAATTTGACTTTGCGTCTCCTGCGACAAGGAAGCGCATTCTGTACCAATTTCTTATTTGATATATTTGCGCTGCAATCGGTCCCATTATTTTAACGCCGTTTGCCAAAGGTACGTTATCGGATAATAAGGAACAGAACTTTTGCAACACAGGTTCTTTTTCTGCTTCAACGATTATAGCAATCAACTGCCCGTACGGAGGCATTTTTGCAGCACGTCTTGCGTTCATATCAGAAAGCATGAAATCATCACGGTTTCCTGCACATATTGCCCGCAAAACAGGATGTTCTGGTTGATAAGTTTGTAATAAAACTCTGCCGGGGGCCCCTCCTCGACCGGCGCGACCGGCAACCTGAAAAAGTTGCTGAAAAGTATGCTCTGCTGCTCTAAAATCTGTGCCAAACAGTCCCATATCCGCATCTACGACACCCACAAGGGTCAAATTCGGAAAATGATGTCCTTTGGCTAAAATTTGTGTACCTATGACAACATCTATTTCACCGTTTTCCATCTTAGACACTAATCTTTCCAGTGCTTGCCTTGACATCATTGTATCGCTGGACACCAAAGCAGTTTTAGCGTTAGGAAATTTTATATTTACTTCCTCTTGAATTTTTTCCAACCCTGCCCCGCGCATAGAAACGTCGTCATTACAGTTGGGACATTTTTCTGGTAACGTTGCTGTCCTCCCGCACATATGGCATAATAACTTTTTTAAATTTTTATGATACGTCATACCGACGCTGCAATCTGGGCAAGTTGCCACCCATCCACATTTCTTACATTGTACGATAGGTGCAAACCCGCGACGATTTATGAATAACATTACCTGCTGTTTCGCATCAAGAGTATTCTGTATTGCGGTACATAAATCTTGTGACAAAAAACCGGTATGAGCAAGAGTATCTTTTTCTTCATCTGGCAAACTATAAGAAGCAGGTTTATTTTTTCGCATATCTATGGTTTCTATTACGGGCAAAGTTGCCCCACCAAAACGGGAAGTTAATTTTAATCTGGTATATTTACCTGCATTGACATTCTCCAAAGTTTCTTCCGACGGTGTTGCGCTGGCAAGAATTACTGGAAAATCAGCAATTTTTGCACGTAGAACAGCCATATCTCTGGCGTGATAATTTCCCATATCTTCTTGTTTATACGAAGCATCGTGTTCCTCATCTACCACTATCAAACCGAGGTTCTGCCAAGGTAAAAATAAAGCACTGCGCGTTCCCACAACCATTTTTATTTCTCCGCGTAATATACCGCGCCATATTTCACGTCTTCGCGCAGCAGTTAAATTGCTGTGCCATACAACCGGCGGAGCCCCAAACCGTTGCTGATACCTAGAAATAAATTGAGCAGTCAGTGCTATTTCTGGCATCATCAATAAAACCGACTTCCCCTTTTTATATGCACGCCAAGCAGCATCAAAATAAACCTGCGTTTTACCGCTGCCGGTTATACCATCCAATAAGAAAACCGAAAAACCTCCCCGTTCAATCGCAGAACCGATGATACCTGCCGCCGTATTTTGCTCTGCATTTAATTTGACTATACCGGTATCTTGATATTCATAAATAAAAGAATTCGTCTTTATTTCACGTTCGTCGCATAAAACCAAAGCACCCTTTTTTATCATATTATGAATAACCGAAGAACCAACATACGATATATTCTGAATATCAGATACTGACATTGGCTCATTATCATTTGAAGAAAACGCGTCTACAACTGCCTGTCTGGCGTCAGTCATCCGAATTTTTTCATCGAAATTGAATGAATACAGAGGCTCTATTCTTGGCGCAGAAAACGCGTCAGGCACGTTTACTATTAAACGCAAAACCGCCCCAAGCGACATCATCGTCCACTCAGACATTCTTTTAATCCACTGCAAATCTTGAACTGAAAGTCGGTATTCAAAAACTTCTGAAACGTTTTTTATTTTTTCCGCAGGCAAACCGCTATCGCCGATACCATAGATAACGCCAATGTATCCTTTATTCATAACATTAACACGAACAAAACTGCCTAATTCTGCATCAGTACTCAACCGATAATCATAACCGGTATTAACAACATTAGGTATTAAAACTTTTACTATATCACCCGCTTTGAACATACCCATAAAGTACTTGTTTTTTTCGTTTTTTTCAATACCATTCTACAATATAGTTTAAAAGGTTGAATTAATGTGGAAACTATTTTTTGAAACGCTTGATTTTCTTTGCACCTTCATTCCAAGTCGCACTAACAGAAACCGCATTCGTAAAGAAAAACTATACGATTGGAGAAAGAAATATAAAGCGTTAAAGAAAAAATATCCAGACTTAAACTTTCACCATACAAAAATGATAAAAGGCGGTTGGAACATCGGATTCATAGTTGATAAAAGATATGTATTTAAAATCAGAAAAGCCTTTGACGCGAACATACCAATTGAAAAGATAACCCGCGAGAAACGTATAACTGATGCGTTTACGAATGTATCCCCTTTACGTATTCCAAAAATAGAAATTATAAAAGCAGGTAAATATACGTTTTTTAAATACGACTTTATACATGGGAAAAATTTAAATAAATTTTCTTTACGCACCATAAAAAAATATAAGCAAACTTTGGGTAAACAATTGGCTGATTTTATATATGCTATACACAATCATAACGCAAGTGAAATTGATGATTTACGAGGAAACACATTTGGTGATGGTTGGAACCACAACGACATTTGTAATAATATAATAGTTGATAAAAAAAGCATGAAAATCACAGGTATAATAGATTGGGAGTACTCTAATTGGGACATCTTGGAAAACGAGTTCAGAAATTGCGTTGCTTTTTCCAAGAAGATGAAAAAATCTGGGATATTAACTGAAATCCGCCAAGAATATGAGAAGAAAATAAAAAAGTAAATAGTCTAAAATTCAATATATATTTTTTATTTCTTCATCTGGCACAAACTGAATTCTAAACCAAGTTTTTTGTCTTTTTGCATATTGGTTTGTTTTCGTAATCCAGTTTTTCACGCATTCGTCTTGGGAAACTTCCCCACGCAAAAAAGAACATAATTGCGCCGCCCCAATTGCGCGACTTTCATTCCACCCAAATTTAATTATCTTTTTGGCTTCTTCGATTGCCCCTCCTGCCAACATTTTGGGTATTCGGTCTGCGATACGTTTACGAAGTACATCTGACGACGGGTTTATCAAAATTTTATGCGGCGTTGGATTTATCGCCCCTTGACGAGGTAATTTCTGCCAATCAGTTATATGTTTTCCTGTTTCAAAGAAAACCTCCAAGGCTCTGGCTATGCGTTGCGGATCCATTGCCTTAAAACTATCCGGCAACATTTTACGAGCCGAAATCAAATTTTCCTTAACAAGTAATCTTGCTTTTTCTCTGTTTTTTTCCGAGACCTCTGGCATAGGGGAAATCCCTTTTATAATCGCGTTTATGTAATATCCCGTACCACCCACAAATATCGGCGTATACCCAGACTTAATCGCAGCATCATATTCTTGTCTTGCCATGCGCAAATAGTCAGCAACACTTATCTGTTCTTCTAACGACAGTATAGAAAATAGTCTATAAGGAACCCCATCTATTTTATCGGTTATAGTTTTTCCTGCGAACGGGCTTGCCGATATATTCTCTATACCCTTATAAATTTGAACGCTATCACAATTTATGATTATACCATTCACTTGCCTTGCTAAATTATGAGCAAAATCAGATTTACCCGAAGCGGTCGGTCCTGCAATAATATAAGAATTAAATTTTTTCATCTGAATAATTATAAAATGCGGTTATAAAAAATCAAGCACCCATAAAACTTTTAAAAAACGATTGCAGAAAATGCATACAATGATAAAATATCTGCGTCTAATGAAAAGAAAGGAAATAACATGTCAAAATTACGAGTAGCCATAAATGGTTTTGGACGTATTGGTCGTTTGGTTTTACGCGCGGCTTTGGAATCTAAGCGTGATGATATCGAGTTTGTTGCAGTCAATGATTTAGCACCGGCAGAACAAAACGCATATTTATTACAATATGACTCTGTACACGGTAAGTTGCCTATGGAGGTAAAACTGGACGGCGATTATATCTTAGTCGGCAACCAGAAAATAAAATGTCTTGCAGAAAAAGACCCTGCAAAATTACCTTGGGGTGAAATGGACATAGATATTGTTATGGAATGTACCGGTTTATTTACTGCGGCAGACAAAGCCAAAGTTCATTTAGAATGCGGGGCAAAGCGCGTATTGGTATCTGCACCGTCGGCAGGCGCAGATAAAACAATAGTATTCGGTGTCAACCAAGATACTCTTACACCAGAAGACCTGATAGTATCTAATGCGTCATGTACGACTAATTGCTTGGCTCCGGTTGCAAAAGTTCTGGATGAAACGTTCGGTGTAATATCCGGTTGGATGACTACGGTTCACGCTTATACGGGTGATCAGCAGTTATTAGATAAAAACCACAAAGACTTTCGTCGTGCTCGTGCGGCGGGCTTGTCCATGATACCGACAAGCACTGGGGCAGCAAAAGCGATTGGTTTAGTATTGCCTAACTTGGCGGGGAAATTAGACGGTATGGCAATTCGCGTACCTACGCCAGATGTATCGGTAGTTGAACTGGTTGTAAACGTTGAAAAAAGCGCGACCGTTGAAACAGTTAATTCGGCAATGAAAGCATCAGAATCAAGGACATTCGGTTATGTTGATGAACCATTGGTATCTGTTGATTTTACAGGAGATGCTCGCAGTTCGATATTCGATGCGTCTCAGACAAAGGTATTGGAAGAAAAGTTAATTCATGTGACGGCATGGTATGACAACGAATGGGGTTTTTCAAACCGCATGTGCGATACAGCAGTTGCAATGGATAACCTTATAAAGTAAACAAATCCGCCTAAAAGGCGGGTTTTCTTTTATGAAAAAAAAGTCTTGCAATTATAGTCAGGACAGTATAATATAAGGCTTGCTTTAAGGGGTTGTAGCTCAGCTGGTTTAGAGCGTCTGCCTGTCACGCAGAAGGTCGCGGGTTCGAGCCCCGTCAATCCCGCCAGTTA
>CALXPB010000003.1 GCA_944390225.1 uncultured Alphaproteobacteria bacterium | reverse complement strand
ACGAAGGAAGTAGGTCGTATAAGACTGGGTATATCTGGCAAGGTATATTCAGTTTACGATGACTCTATGGCAGACAGTGCAAAGTGATTAAAAACTTGAAAAGCCTAATTTTATTGGTAGTATATAAGATATGAACTTGAAGTTTTTTATTTTTTTAGAATTTAATCACGCCCCTTTGGGCGACTGTTTATAGTGTTTTTATTATTTTATATGATATAATTGACATGAACTAATGTCTATTTTTGTTTTTTCTAATAAATATAGGAATTAAAGATGGAATTGAAACCGACAAAAACTTTATCAGGATTTATTGAATTGTTGCCGTTGCAACAACGTTGTTTTGATGAATGCAGTGCGCGTATGCAAAAGGCTTTAAAGACCGCCGGTTTTGCACATCTTGATTTGCCGGCGATTGAACGCGCGGAAGTCCTGACAGATAAAGATAATTGGGACGAAATAGAAACTCAGATGTTTTTATTTCAAAAGGGTGATACTAAAATGGGGCTGCGCTATGACGGAACAGTCGGTTTGGCGCGCTATGTTGCAGGGAATCTGAATAACTTGACTTTCCCGTTCCGTGCGTACCAATTCGCTCGTAATTATCGTGGTGAAAGGCCTCAACGTGGCAGATATCGCGAATTTTATCAGATGGATCTGGATATTTTAGGAATAGAAACCTTATCAGAAAATTATGATGCAGAAATTGTCGCAACTCTAACTGATGTCTATAAATCTGTGGAAGATTTTGTAGGACCTGTCAGCGTTCGTATCGGAAATCGCAGATTTTGGAATGCTATGTTTGCTTATCTGAATCTGACCGACACGCAACAACGTAACGCGTTTGTCTTGATAGATAAAAAAGATAAGATAAAAGATTTCTATGATGGTCTGGTACAAGAAGTCGGTGAAAAAGCGGCTGTTGAAATAAATAAAGTTTTTTCAAACGGTTATGAATCTTTCCGTGGTGTTGACGGGGCGTTGGATTCCGCAATTGAAGAACTAAATAATTTTATGACGCTTTTGACTTCTATGGGGGTGAAAAACGCGAAAATAGATTTGGCAATCATGCGCGGTCATTCTTATTATACGGGTATCGTATTCGAGTTCTTTTTGGATAATTTCCCAGAATTATCTGCTGTCGGAGGCGGCGGAAGATATGAAAACCTAACCTCAAAATTCTCGAAAACAAAGATCATCGGGGTAGGGGCTGCTATAGGTTTTTCTCGTATGATGGTCGCGTTGTTGGAAGAAAATAAAATCGACCTGTCAAAATTTGAACGACCTATACGGGCTGCGGTATTGGTTATGGGACAAGAACAAGTTCCTTTTGCTATGTCGGTGCTTGCAGATTTGCGCAATGCAGAAATTTCTGCCGTACCTTACTTGGATGTAGACAGAAAGTTTAAAAATCAAGTCGAGTTCGCAGATAAAATTAACGCAGATTTTAGCGTGATAATCGGTGAAAACGAAAGAAATACTAAAATCTTAACCGTAAAAAATATGCAAACTGGTCAACAACAAAATATAAATTTATCAGAAACTATAAAACTCTTAAAAACGGTGTAATATCATGATAATAGAACAAAAACTGAAAGATATTCAATCTAGAGCCGCAGAAATAGAAAAACAGATGAATTCTGGTAATGTCTCTGGTGCCGAGTTGACCAAGTTATCAAAAGAATACTCTCGGTTATCAGATATTTTGCCACTGATAAAAGAGTATTTCCATGTTTCAAAAGGAATAGCAGATGCAAACGAAATGTTGCACGATACTGAACTGAAAACAATCGCCGCACAGCAGTTAAATGAATTAAACCACTTATTGCCGGATATAGAAAAAAAATTGCAAATCGCGCTTTTGCCTCGTGATGAAGCCGATGATAATAGCGTAATAATGGAAATTCGCGCGGGTGTGGGCGGTGAAGAATCTGCCTTGTTCGCCGGTGATTTGTATAATCAATATAAATCTTATGCTTTGCGGCACGGTTGGAAGATTGAGGTAATAGAAGAAAACGCAACCTCATTACACGGATATAAAGAAATAATCTTCAAAATAGACGGTATCGGTGCTTATGCCAGAATGAAATTCGAATCGGGAATTCATCGTGTTCAACGTGTACCGGAAACCGAAGCCGGTGGCAGAATTCATACCAGTGCTGCTTCGGTCGCCGTAATGCCCGAAGCCAAAGATATTGATGTAGTAATAGACGATAAAGATATAAGAATAGACGTTTATCGTTCTTCGGGAGCAGGCGGACAGCACGTAAATAAAACAGATAGTGCAATAAGAATAACTCACTTCCCCACAGGTATTGTTGTTACGTGTCAGAATGAACGCAGTCAACTGCAAAATAAAATTTCTGCAATGTCGGTTTTGCGCTCAAAACTATACGAAAAACAGCGCCAAGAGCAGATGAATGCAAGTAACGCTTCTCGTAAAAGCATGGTCGGATCTGGTGATAGAAGCGAAAAAATAAGAACTTATAATTTTCCAGAACAGCGCGTAACAGACCACAGAATTAAACTTACTTTATATAAACTTGATGAGATATTGGCTGGTGGCGAGGCTTTGGATGAAATGATAGATGCACTGATAGCAGCAGACCAATTAGAACAACTGGCAAATATGGAATAATAAAAGCCTCTTAATCCGAGGCCTTTTTATTCTTAAAATATGTATTTCAAATTAAAACCGCCATCCCAACCGTAATATCCACCGTCAAGACGATTTAAGTGAAATGATATGTTAAAGCGATCAACAGACTTTTCAAGCCCTATACCATATTCTGAATAATTCGCTATGTCCAGCATTTCATAACCGTCACCATCAATAAATATATCACCACCGTTAATATCTCTGAATACATATTTTACGCCGATATAGCCGAACCAACCCCTTGTTATGTGCTTTATCGCGCGTAAAGCAGGCGTAATTTCAAACATATTTAAATTCTTGTTCGCAACGTTTTCACCAGATATTGATATATAATTCCCCGATCCTACCCATGTATATCCAGCATAAAGCCCGGGTTGCAAAGTGAATGTGTCGTCTATATTTATATTATATGTCGCATTCAGTGCTGCACCAGACCACATATTTGTGTACTTGTCAACCCCATAAAGGCTTTCCGCCGTATTTGAAAGCGAACCAATATTTATCGCAAAAGATAAATTAAACTTTTGAATGTTATAACCAGAGTAAAAACCTATGAATCCGCCATGCTCTGATAAATTAAGAAAATCATTTTCTTGGATCCCACCAGAATATCCACCGAAAAATCCCCATTCTGATATTCCTATTCCCTTCTGAGATTCTCCGCCGGCGAAACCAAATGTCAGTAAGTCATAATCTGAATTTAACACATCATAATCTTTGAATTTCGCCTTTCCATCAAAATGATTCCAGTTTGCCCACATATTATTTAAAGTAGGGCGACTATCATACTCATCACCACCGTTTCTTCCGCGGGAATCTGAAAATACGGAACCGTCATCACCATATTCGCCATAAAGAGATAATGTACCATACATTGCCTGTCTACCGTATAGATTTGCAGCGGCTTCTTTTTTGTTTTTTTGTGGAAAGTCCTGATAAAAAACCGCCTGTCCGGTTATGGCTGCCGCAATAGAGCCCTCGAACGTTTGCATAGTGTTTGTCATTATAGAACGTTGCATAGCCCCAATATTATTTGCAGAAATATAATTCGCATATAAATGCGGTTGAGCCGTCGCCTCATAATAAGTGCCGGTCAGCACCAAAATGAAAGCAGATAAACAAAATATTTTTGTATATGTCATAATATTTTTCTCTCACTTTTTGTACATGCAAAGGAAAACATTCCCTTGTTTACATTATATTATAGCATAGTTTTCCTGTTTTTAAAATCAAAAAGGCGGATTTTAATAACCAAAATAAGATTTATGAAAATGAATTTTTATTGTGAATAAAATGATTTTTTATTATCATAATTATTATGAATAAAATTTTTGACTTAAAATTAAATAAACCGATAGTGATGGTCGGGCTTATGGGGGCCGGAAAAACCAGTGTAGGTCGTGCTCTTGCGCGTAAGTTTGGAATTCCTTTTGTGGATTCAGATAAAGAGATAGAATCTGCCGCTGGATGCAGCGTAGTCGATATCTTTTCTTTGTATGGCGAGGAGGAGTTTAGACGTGTAGAACAACGCGTGATAGCAAGAATTCTGAATACTCCACCTGCATTGAAAGTAATCTCCACAGGCGAGGGCGCGTTTATAACCTTCGCAGTTCGTGAAATGCTACAAAAGCATGCCTTGACAATATGGTTAAAGGCGGATCTGGAACTTTTAGTAAAAAGAACAAATTTTCGTAATACGCGTCCGCAACTTTTGCATGCAGACAGTCGCAAAATATTAGCACAATTAATAGATGAAAGGTATGATATTTATGCCACAGCCGATATCACAGTTGAAACCAAAGATGAAAGTCTAAGAAATACTTTGAGTAAAGTAATCAATGCCATAAAAAACTATTCAGATCGCGAAAAAAACAAGTAAAAACAGGTTGCTATAATTTTATAGGGGGAAAATATTATATAAAAATATAAAGCAGCCCCTAAAATATTTACTTCTTTATCTTTTATGAATGCTTTTAAGGGTGTTTTAACATTGTTTTTATTAAAAACAAAAAAATAAAAAATATAAAATATACAAATAAATATTACTGTAATATAATAAATTAGTTTAATAAAAAAATAATCTTGAATGTGGGTTAGATATTACAAATAAAATTTTATGTGCAGTTTACTAAATTGTAAAAGAAATTATTGTTTGTTTAACCATTAATTATTGAAATTGAGACGGTTATGACTTAAATTTTTTTATAAAATTGAGATATTTACTCGTTTTTGAGACGAGCATATACAAGATTTTATACCTTTGTCTGACAGAGAAAATAAGGGAGTCTGTGGTGTGAAACCTTATGAAAGGGGCTTTAAGGTATTAAAGGGCATGGTTCGCAGGTGGATTTTTATTGTGTTTTTATAAGATAATTTTTCATCGTTTTAATACACATAGAAAAAGTGTATAAGTATTAATCTTGTATTTATTACGAATATAAATAAATTCAGTAATAAAATTTCAGGTTAAAAACGTTGTTTTGTACATGTTTTTAAAGGAAATCGTGTTTTTTTGCGTTTTTGTGATGTAAACGACGGGATGCGTGCTGAGCGCTTAAAAATGTCGAGGCAGGGGGGGTAGAGGCCACTTTTTACATACGGTACCTAAAAATAATTTAATTGTTGGGCGGGTGACGAGATACTTTTATTATCGGGGACTTTTTGTCTGTTTGGTTTTTGTAATTATTTTTTATTTGTATTTGAACATTTTATATTATAAAATTTTTAAATTAATAATTTAGATAAGCATATAAAAATATTTCTTTGTTTATACAATGTATATCGTATTTATAATTTGGTGTATTTTTTTCTATAATAATAGCGAATTTACGATCGGTTTTGTTTACGATAGCGCAGAAAGAGGGAACCAGTTTACAAAAGGCGTATAATGTGGCGACATTATGTTGATTTACAAAGTAAATGAACATAATGTGCATTATACGCACGCAAGCGGGCGGGGCGGGGATACCAAATACGAAAAAACAAGCATGCTTTTCATCGTTTGATTCTTATTAAAATAAAGGATTAAACATGATTAAAAATAAACCTTGTTATCGTAATACTGAAAAACTATTGTTTAGATATTTTCAAAGATTAAAATTATTAAAGTATTTTTCAAAACCTACCGAGTTTATTCATGACATTATTTATGAATCTAACGCGTCAATTTGCGACGTTGGGTTTGTGTTAAATAATCTAAACCTAACTGATGAACAGTCCGAAATCATTATAAAGTATTGTTCTAAGGGACACGCACCTTTTATAAAAAATTCAAATGATTTTAGCGTCTGGATTGATGCAATACATATCATACATAATGAATTTATTAAAAGAAATATGATAAAAGGCATTTTGTACTCGTCTGAATATATTTGTTAAAAAAGGATTATAAATGTTAAAAGATTTATTAAATGCCTTATATGCAATTAAAGATAATACACGTTTAGGATTGTTAATTCGTTCCGGTCAAGATTTTGAACCACAAAACGATGATGAATATCATGCTAAATATTTATATTGCGAATTGTTAAAACATTTTTTTGATGATAAATACAGCGCATATATTACGGCTGATACTATTAAACAAATTCTTGATTTGCGAAATGAAATTTATAACCCGCAAAAAATACCACGTGTTGCCATGTATTTAAGGAATAAATTACGACCGGCACAACCGTTAACTGATGATTGGATTGTGTGGTTTGTTCGCAGATTTAGATAATAAAAAATAAAAGGTTGAAACTATGAATAATTATAACATAATTGAAAATCATAATGAATATAAAAAAATCATGAAAAGAAAACAAACTATTACAAAAAAAGCAATAAAAAAGGCAATTCATGCTTTTTGCGATTTAGGCGGTTTTCAAATGCAACACATAGTCCGTTTGCGTATGTATAGTAAAGACAGGTTAATATTTGCAGGCATAGATTTATTACATTTGCAAAATGCTATTCTTGAACTGCCTGATAGGGCATTAGAAGCAGTAAGTCAATACGGCTATGATGAACCTTATTGTAAGGCAGATTTAGATTATGCGCTTTCTATTTTGTCAGATAAATTAAAATTAAACGTTATTTATTAATAATATAGGCGGATTACGCCTATATTTTTTTATTCTTATTTATAAATAAATAAATAAACAAATAATTATAATTATAATTATAATTATAAGGATTTAATAAAATTAAAATATTTTTTTCGGCACGTGTAAAAAATATTTTTTTAATAAATGCCGGTTTTCTGCGAAAAAAAACATTTTGCGAAAAATGTTTTTTATGATAAAATATTTTTATCAAGCGGGGAATTGTAGGGGTTGTTTTTTTGTGTTTTGTAGACCCGCCCAGCATTACGGAGTAATGCGCACGCAAGGCGTATAATGTATATTATGTATACTTTCGGGCTGTGAAACGAGAGCATAAACATAATATATATACTTCACGCGCCTTTTTAATTTAAACTTATTTTGTGTTTTTTTAAGAAATAAATATTTATTTTTCGTATTAATTGTTACAGAAATTTTATTTTTGTTTCAATGTATACTGTACATTCAAATTTTATAATTTCAAAAATTAACAAATAATGTGGATGCCACTCAGATAAAACCTAAATGTCAGCGATTTTTTATCTTTTTATAACAAAATGTTTTGCTCTGATGTGCCTTATTTTCCGTAATCTGCCACCTTTCTTTTTTATAATCTATAAAAGAACATAGTTGAAGATTAATAAACATATTGATTTTTATTAATATTCAATATTATTTATTAAATAATAAAGAAGCGATATTTAAGAAAAAAATAGGAAAATACAAGAAAATAGTCAAAAAGAAAACGTTTTTTACGACGCTGTATTATTTTCAACCCCGTATTTTTTATATAAATTATGCTGATATATATCTAAATCCCCATTTTGTTCGTTTTTTAATGTTGCTTTTTCTTAAAAATAATTAATGTTAAATTTTAAATATTATAAATAACTTTTTGTTTATATTGTAATAATATGGTTTAACTTTTGTAGAAGAACCCCCTGTGTCGAATGAGTGTATGCATAATTTTTGTAAAGGGTATCTTTTTTGTGAACGTTAACGATGTAGAAATTTTATTGTTGTTTTTCACTTTTAGGGTTATGTTTTGTATAAAAACAATAAAATTTTATAAATATTACCCGTTTTTTTATCATACGTAGTTTTTATGTTTGAAAGACCGAATTTTGCCAATGTCTTTAATGTTTAAATTTTTTAAATAAAATAATTAAAACAATATATTATTTTAAATTATTAAAGTTTATTATTTGTTTTGAAAAAATCGCCCTTTTAAGATTGCTTTTCCGGTTTTTACATAATATAATGATTTTTAATTATGAGATTAGATCAAGCCCTAGTTTTTAAAAATATTTATCCGACACGGACGAAAGCGGTGGCCGCTATAAAAGCAGGATTGGTTTCTGTTAACGGATACCCTGCTCTTAAACCAAGCCAGATAGTAAGCGAAGTTGATGAAATATTCGGGAACAAGTTGCCGTATTTGTCGGGGCGCGGTAGCCTAAAATTAGAGAAAGCCTTAGATTTTTTTAATGTAAATCCAAATGGTTATGTGTGTCTTGATGTTGGCGCAAGTACAGGTGGTTTTACAGAGGTTTTATTAAATCATGGCGCAAAAAAGGTATTCGCTGTTGATGTAGGAACCGACCAGTTAATACCAGAATTGCGTAATGATGAACGTGTTGTGTCTTTGGAACAGACTGATATAAGAAATTTAAAACCTATTGAAAGGGTTGATTTAATCGTCATAGATGTTTCTTTTATTTCTTTGACGAATATTGTGGATTGCTTGCCCCAGTGGGGGGCTAAACAGATTATCGCACTTATTAAACCACAATTTGAAGTTGCTCGTGAAGTCGCTGCCAAGGTGGGCGGGGTTATAAAATCAGAGTTTGATAGACAAAACGCAATAAATAAGGTTGTTGCGGCATTTGAAAAATCTGGTTTCTCTTGTCGTGGGGTTATAGAGTCCCCTATTCTTGGTGGCAGCGGCAATGTAGAATATCTTATGTATGTGGTTCGTGTTTAAAGATTTTTAATCCGATCTGGTTAAAATTCTTGAATTTATAGGCGCTTATGTATAAAATTTATGTGTTTTATAAAAAGGTAATTAAAAAATGGCAGAAGATATTAAGAAAATAAAAGAACGTGAAGCAAAATGGCAAAAGCGTTGGAAAGATGAAGCGGTCTTTACACCTAAAAACGATGGAACAAAAAAGCCCTTCTATATGTTGGCTGAATTCCCCTTCCCGTCTGGTACTGGTTTGCATGGTGGTCATATGTTGAATTATACGGGCTGTGATGTCATGGCGCGTTTTCGTCGTATGCAGGGATATGATGTATTGTATCCTTTGGGTTTTGATTCTTTGGGAATTTCTGCTGAAGCGTATGCCACAAAAATTGGTAAGCACCCTTCTGTCGTTGTAAAAGATTTGGTCCAGAAATTTACAAAAAATATGTTAGAAATGGGGTGGTCTATTGACTTGAATTCTCAAGTTGCGACTTCGGACCCAGAATTTATTAAGTGGACACAGTGGATGTTTATTCAATTCTTTAATGCAGGGTTGGCATATAAGTCTATGTTGCCTATGAATTGGTGCCCGCATTGTCGCACTACCCTGACAAATGAAGAATTAGAAGACGGTAAGTGCAATCGTTGCCATGGCGAAGTAGAAATTCGTGAAAAAATGCAGTGGAATCTGGCGATTACTAAATATGCACAACGTTTGTTAGATGATTTGGCTTTGGTTGATTACCCAGAACGCGTAAAACGCGATCAGACTAATTGGATTGGTAAATCAACTGGTGCTGATGTGGACTTTATGGTGGGTGATGATAAGATGACGGTTTATACTACCCGCCCTGATACTATTTTCGGTGTTACTTTCTGCGCTATTGCGCCAGAACATAAATTATTGGCTAAATGGTTGGATGAAGGCAAAATAACAAACGCAGATGCGGTTCGTGCATACATTAAAGAATCTGCGGCAAAGTCAGAATTTGATAGAACTGATGTTACAAAAGATAAAACAGGTGTAAAACTAGAAGGTATTATGGCAAAAAATCCTTATACTGGGGACGAAATACCTGTCTTTGTTGCTGATTATGTTTTAGTTAATTATGCGCATGGTACAATTATGGCTGTACCAGCACATGATGAACGAGACTGGGATTTTGCTAAGAAATTTAATATCAAGATAATTCCTGTTATTGCTGGCGGTGAACCTGACAAGGTTTGGGAAGGTGATGGCGAACATATAAATTCTGGCTTTATGAATGGTATGAATAAAGCAGACGCTATTGCTGCTGCGATTAAGTTCGGTGAAGAAAACGGTTTTGCCCGTCCGAAAACTCGTTTCAAGATGAGTGATTGGGGCTTTTCACGTCAGATGTATTGGGGGGAACCTATACCACTTGTTTATTGTGAAAAATGCGGTTGGGTGCCTGTCCCGGAATCTGAATTGCCGTTAATGCAACCGTATATGGAAGATTACAGACCAACAGAAGACGGTGAAAGCCCGTTGGCACGTGCAACAGATTGGGTTAATACTACCTGCCCTAAATGTGGCGGTGCCGCGCGTCGTGAAACAGACACTATGCCACAATGGGCGGGGTCTTCTTGGTACTATATGCGTTATTTAGACCCGCATAATAATGATGCTTTCTGTTCTAAATCTCAGCAGGAAAAGTGGTTGCCTGTCGACCACTATAATGGCGGAAATGAGCATAATACACGTCACTTGATTTATTCTCGTTTTTGGCATAAGGCATTGTTTGACTTAGGGTTAGTAACTACTCCAGAGCCTTATAAAAAGAGAACTACAAATGGTTTGTTGATGGGGACTAACGGTAAAAAGATGTCCAAGTCTTCCGGGAATGGTTTTCAGGTAGACGAAATGGTAGCGGCAGTTGGTGCAGATGCGGCGCGTGTGACAGTATTGTCTTTGGGACCATGGGATTCTAATGTTAATTGGTCAGAAGGTGCGCTGGCAGGTGTGCAACGTTTCTTGAAACGTGTCGAAAGTATGGCAGATAATTTATCCGATGAACCTATGACAGCAGAACAAGAACGTTTAATGCATCAATTAATTGCGGATATGACGGAAAGACTTGAAAATATGCGTTTTAATACTGCCATTTCTGCGATGATGGAGTATATGAATGCGTTTAGCGGTAAAATGCCACGTCCTGCTTATGAAGTTTTGGTTCAGGTATTAAATCCATTTGCGCCTCATTTAACAGAAGAACTGTGGGAAAAATTAGGGCATAAAGATATGCTGGTATTTCAACCATGGCCAAAATATGAAGCAGCAAAACTGGAAAAGACAACTATTACAATGGTCGTTTCTGTAAACGGTAAGCGAGCCGCAGACTTTCAGGTTCCTGTTTCTATTACAGAATCTGAATTGATAGAAGTTGCAAAAAATGCGGCAACAAAAAAACTGGTAGAAGCAGAAATAATAAAAACAATAGTTGTACCAAACCGAATGGTGAATTTTGTTGTAAAGAAATAAAAAGCGCCCGAATGGGCGTTTTTTATTAGAATGTATTTTGTTGTTTTTACGATATTTTTTTGATTCTGCGAATACGACGTTCTATTGCATCGAACGGGCTTTCTAAGAAAGTTTGGGCGCATAAAAAAGCGACTTCAATATCAATATCATCTGCTGCCAAAGATAGAACGTTCGTGTCATCATGAAATCTATCTTCTCGTGCTTGTTCTGGTCTATCACATCTTGATGCACGAAGATGACGGTATCTATTTGCAGCGATTTCCATTCCGGCACCTGTTCCGCAAACTAATATACCACGCGATTTAGGGTCAGGTTCCATCGCATCTGCTAGTTTTTTTGCAATATCCGGAAAATCGACCATTGTATTTGGGTCATCAGTACCAAGGTTAACTACTATGTACCCGACAGCAGTAAGCATCTCTATTAAATATAATTTCAGCCCTACCCCACGATGGTCAGAAGCAACGTATACTTTAGATATCGTTTTGTTCATTTTTTTTATCCTTTCTTTTCGCCAGTTTACATTCTAGACCTGTATTACCCGTTATGTTTAGTGTGTAATACGATAGTGTCCCTGTCATTTGAGCGTTATTGTAAATGTTAGCAATATTAACTGTTGCAGGACCGTCCAAGGTTCCATGTAAGAATAATACATTTGCGTTTATTTTCCCTATGACTTTGCCTCCGCGACCGATAACGACTGTTTCTGCCGAAATATTGCCGACGACATGCCCGTGTATTTGTACGGTATGGTCTGTTTTTATATCACCGGTTAATTTACAACCGGCTCCGATTATTGTCGGTGAAGTTTTTTCTTTTGCGTTTGTAAATGCCAGCATTTTATCATTCCTTTATGAATTTAGACGGGTCAAAGGGTACACCTTTGTACCGGATTTCATAGTGTAAGTGCGGCCCTGTTGAGCGACCCGTTGAACCACCAAGACCTATGACTGTTCCCGGTCTTACCCAGTCGCCACGAGTCACCATTATCTGAGATAAGTGAGCATATAAGGTTGTAAAACCAAGACCATGATCTATTTCTACTGTTGTACCGTATCCGCCGATGCGTTCTCCGGCAGATATTACTCGTCCCGGAGCAACTGCCATTAGTTCTGTTCCTATTTTGCCGGCAAAATCTATGCCACGATGACGTTTAGGTTCGCCCGTGAATGGGTCGTTGCGTACACCATAGTTAGAAGTAATACGTGCTTTTTCTACTGGGGCACCAAACGGTAATATTGTATTTAATTTTGACAATCCGTGCCATAGTTCTAAATCGTCGGCCAGTTTCTGATATTTTGGATCTAATTCTTTATCAAACTCAATAGGACTGAATGCAGAGCCAACCAAAGGATTCGAGTACTTATTTGCGTTCCTTATTAAAACCTTCTGAGTAAGCCCCAAAGACGCGATAGTATTGTTTATTGTTTTCATGTGGTTTTTCAATTCTTCGGTATTTTCGGCAGTAAGTTTTGATACTAAATTTACGATTTTATTATCCGCATCGTTTATCTTCTGCATAGATTCTATTAACAGAGCGTCCCTTTTTTTGAGTTCTTCGTTTTCTGCGCGCGTTAATTCAAATTCTGCCGATAACTCGGATAGTTTAGTATATTCAGCGGTATAATCGTCATTGGTAAACATTTCAGTCAGACGAGTTCGTAAGAAATCTAATTCTCCCCATGTTTTTACTCGGCTATTCATAAGTTCTTCTTTTTCCTTGTCTGTCATTTCGTCCGAGTTCAAAATTTTATCATCAATAACATTTAAGTTTTTGGTTAATTCGCTGTATTTTTTCATATACGTTTGTAGGTCAGTCATTTGACGGGTATGTAAAGCCTTGACGCTTTCTAACTGTTGAGTCCTTTTCTGTAATAAAGGTCTGTGATAGATGAACACATATGTTGACCAGGTTGCCCATATTATTAACCCTATTTTCCCGCAAAACTTAGTAAAACGCCAGAAACTGTTCTGGCGAAAAGTATAAACATTGCCACGTGGAGTATCCATTACAGTAAATTCGCGCGGAGGAAAAATCTTACAAATTAAACGCCACATCGCACGAAACGGAGAAGTAATTAACGCCCATAGTGATGTAAAATGTCTTGTTATAAAATTTATCATATCTTGTTTAGTCTAGACAATAAGGTTTCAATAGTCAAGCCGACCCGTAAAATAGATTCTTCGTTCATTTTTAGACCGGAATATAAAGTTGTGCCACCGTGTGTACCGAGTCTTCCTTGTATAATTATTCGTTCGGCAGTATTTTTTGCACCGAATAAAGGGAAAATTTTTATGTCTCCACAATGTTTATGCATTTCGGATACTACTTCGTCAAGCACATTCGTGTCTGATATTGCGCAGAAATATCCGCGCGGTTTAACGCGGGCAATGCTTTTTTTTACCCAAGCAGTTAAATCAATATTATGATGAGCGTTATGCTTGGCGGGCGTCCCTTTAAAGTAAGGAGGATTACTAAAAACAAGATCAAACGTTTTGTTTGTCCGCCATGTCATTATGTCCGCGTTTATAAGTTCTAGTTTCGCGTTGTTTAAATCGGCGTTTTCTTTGCATTCTGTAAGCATTTCCGAAGAAATATCAACCCCAGTTATGCTAAGTTTTGGATTGTGGGTCAACAGGCAAAGAGACGCCCCGCCAGTTCCAATGCCCACTTCCAAGGCGGTTTTAACTTTCGTTGGACAAAATGCCGCCAACCATACCGCATCGGATGTAGGGTTATATCGTCCGCGCTTTATGCGAACTTTCCCACCCAGTAAAGTAAAAATGTCTTGTTTTTGAGCCATGAGTATATAATAATTCAACAAAATAAAAAGGCAAGTTTATGTTTGACGAAAGTTTAATTGTTCAAAGTGCAATAAGTGCGTTTAATAATGCCGCTTTATCGGCACCTGCTTTTCTGTGGTGGGCGATTTTATCGGTTCCTTTGTTAATTTTCGTATATTTTTGTAGCGGTTTTTTCCTAGAAAAAATTGGTTGGTCAATAAAATCTTTGCCGTCTAAATTTTCGCTTATTACGGTTTCTTTGACATTTGCGTGGCTTATATTGTTTGGCGGAAATTATGCTGTGTTGCGTGATAATGCGACTGTTTTACCGTTTGTGATTGCGGCAATATCTTTTGTTTCGGCTTTTTTTATAGGCTCTCATACTAAAAGTTTTAAGTTATCTAAAATGCGTTATTGGACCGCAGAAAAAAAACTAGAATTTTATGTTCTGGTTTTATTGGTTTTACTATTCATAGGTTTGTCCGATTTGCACGCATGGTGGGGACCAATTCTACAACTTGGTGTGGTTATTCTTGGGGTATTGTTTGGACGGATGATACGATATGAAATGCGCTCGATTCCTTGGACATTGCTTATTATACTGGCAACGACAACGGTCATTTTAATGCAACCGGAATTTTTCAGGTTCGGACAATTAGGAGCACTAACAGCAGTGCATTTACTGTTTTTGTTATTTACCGGTATTACAGTAGTTGCAACGATAGCGGTACGTAATGTTAACGCTAGGGCAAAAATACATAAAAGTGCTTATGTAAAAATAAAGTGGTTGGCTCGATTTTTGTCTGCTTTGGGGGTTGCTTTATTCGTTTTGACCGAGTCTGTACCTGTTTTTCTTGGGGCTTTGTTTGTGATATTTATTTCGTTTGCTTTATCTATCTGGTACATGGATAAAATACCCGAAGGCTTAAAAGAAAAATTATTTGCTATTGTTTTAGCGTCCTTCGGTGTGCTGACAGTTATGCCGGTTATAACTGCTATGGGGGTCTTTTATTGGGCTGTTCTGCCACGGTGCAATTTCTGGAAACAGATAAAAGACTTGTTATAATTGGTTATATTTCTTTAATACAAAACAATAACTTAATGTTATATCATTTTAAGCGATATTAATAAATTATAGGCTTATAAAAAAATATGATACATTCAACAGCAATTGTTCACGAAGGTGCCGTATTAGGCGAAGATTGTAAAATAGGTCCGTTTTGTATTGTCGGACCGAATGTTGTGCTTGGTGATCGTGTAGAGTTGGTTTCAAATGTTATAATTGACGGAAAAACCTCAATTGGTGATGATTCTATTGTGTACCCTTTCGCTGTTTTAGGGGTTATGAGTCAGGACTTGAAATGGCAAGACGAAACAACGATGACCGGTTTGCGTATAGGTAAACGTTGTAGAATACGCGAATATGTGACGATACATTCTGGTACGCCTGCGTCGGACGGAACGGTTATCGGTGACGACTGTCAGATAATGGTTAATGCGCATGTGGGGCATGATTGTAAGGTGGGCAACAGTGTTGTTATGTCAAACTTGGTTCAGGTTGCAGGTCATGTAGAGATTGAAGATTTTGCAATTTTATCTGGTGGTGTGATGGTATTGCAGTTTGCTCGTATTGGTCGAAACGCCTTTATTGGTGGTATGTCCGGTGTTGGCAACGACGTTTTACCGTATGCTATTTATGACGGTATGCCTCGTGCGGTATATCGTACTATAAACCGTGTCGGATTGATGCGCCACGGTTTTACAAACGAAGATATGCACGCAATTCATTCTGTGTATTCTGCAGTTTTTCGAGGAACCGAAGGAACAGTATCAGAACGGCTTGCGAAAGTTCGCAAAGAAGTTAAAAATAATAAATACGCAATGGACGCAATTGATTTTATAGAAAATCGCTCAAAACGCGGAATTGGTACGTCTAAAAATGCAGAATGATAGAGTGAAAATTTTTATAATTGCTGGCGAAGTTTCCGGTGATGTTCTGGGTGGGCGCATAATGCGCGAGTTTCAGAATGCAGAATTCTTCGGTGTCGGTGGTGAAAATATGATTTCGGCGGGATTGAATTCGTTGTTTCCTATGTCTGATTTGTCTGTTATGGGAATTTTTGAGGTTTTGGGACATGCCAGAACTTTGACCAATAGAATAAGACAGACGGCAGATGCGATACTTAAAGAAAAACCTGATATAGTTCTTACAATTGATTCCCCTAGTTTTGCCAAGGCTGTGATTAAAAAGGTAAAAAAGTCCCCGATAGGTCAAGATTTGATAAATAAAGGTATGCGTTTTCATCATGTTGTTGCTCCTCAGGTGTGGGCTTGGCGCGAAAAAAGAGCAAAAAAATACGCGGATACATTTGATAAACTATACGCCTTTTTTGATTTTGAGGTTCCTTATTTTACTAAGTATGGTTTGGATACAGTTGCTGTCGGACATCCGATAGCAGATGGATTACTGAATTTTAGAAAAAACGATAAAATAGAAGAAAAAATCATAACGCTTGTCCCTGGCAGCAGAATGTCAGAAGTTAAAAGGTTGTTGCCGGTTTTTCAAGATGTCGCCAAAAGGTTGGTAGCAAATGGTTATATAGGTTATAAATTCGTAATACCAACTGTTGAAACAACTGTGGACTATATTCGAGAACAAACTAAAAACTGGGAAGTAAAACCCGAATTAGTTCCTGCGTCAGAACGATATAACGTTTATTCAAAAACATATATTGCCATTGTCGCAAGCGGTACGGTTTCGGCAGAATTGGCTATGCTGCATATTCCAACTATTGTCGTTTATAAAATGAATCCTGTAACAACTTGGTTTGCGCGGCGAATGATAAATATTAAGTGGGTGTCATTAATTAATATTTTATTAAATCGTACTCTGTTCCCCGAATTTCTGGGCTCAGATGCGACAGCAGAAAATATATTAGATGCGATTCAGCAAATGACAATACCATCTGTAAGAAAAAAAATGATTTCTGATTTACAAAAAGCAGACTGCTTATGGTATAGGTCAGAAGGTTCCCCTAGCGCGTTAATAGCCGATAATGTAAAAAAAGCGATTAAAAAATAAAGATATCAATTTTTTCTATATACCTTCTGGTAGGTTACTTAGTATTTCATCGTTTGTTTGACACATATTATCTGATGTTTCTGAACCATAAAGTGAGCAGACCTGATTCTTGATTGTTACTGTTTTTGTGCACCAATTTGATATCAGAGGTTCTCCTGTTGATTCAAAGCCCCATAGGTGGTCAGTTTGACTGCATTTAGCGTCATTTGCTGGTTCTTCGACAGGTATTGCGGCAACACATTTTGGGCTAAGGCCGAACTTGCTTCGTCTGCCACCGTTTTCCCAACATAGGCAGGCCCCCCAAGATTGCGTGTCTACATTCATGTCATAATCTCGTGGGCACATGTTTTCATTTTCTCCTATCGCATAAAGAGCAAATAAATTTGGAGATAGGTTTGACCCGCCACCATATTCTAATGAATCTTTGAATTTTGAAATACATAAGTTTGATTCGTCGTATAGATTTTCTTTTATAAATTGAAGTTCAACAAAACGGCCTTGCAGGTTCATGCATTGAGTTGTTAGAATATCAACTATTTGGTTATATATTTCCGTTGCTACACCAGTTGATCTGGGAACGTGATGATTTAATACGGTAACACTAGGCCCACCATCCAATTCCGTTGTCTCAGTATTTAACGTACCGTATTTTCTATACTTACCATATGTGTCATTATATGATCCGTCAGGGTCAAAATAATAAACGGTTTCGTTGGCTGTTGTTTTGCCTTTGGCAGCAGTTATAACATCAAAACCACCAAAGGCTTTTTCCATCATTTCTGTGGAACTGCAAGAAGATATGTTCTTTAACTGTTTTGCGCATTCTGATACAGGTTCTTCAAAAAGTTGATTCCCCTCTTCGTCGTATTCATATAAAGTAAACCATTTTAATGCGGTACCGGTTGTAAATAAGCCACTGTATGGGTAATAGAAGTTTTCATAATTTGTTCCACCGAATTTATCAAAGCATTGTTGTACGACCGCACGACAAGCCGTAAGGGTATCTGTATCTTGGCGGTTATTTATATAGTCTGTTATGATATCTCCGGCTTGGTCATAGAACATCATATTACACGATTCAATATAATCACGACACATTTCTGTGGACAGAACGACTTTATCCGGTTGTAAAACTACATCATTATCACTGCCGGTAAGTTCTTTCATTGCATCTGTCAGAGCGGTTTCGCCGTTCATATAACAAGATGAAACAAAATCAAAGCATCCTTGCTTTATTTGATTTACTTTCGCTTGTTGCGCGTAATATATGGAAAGCATGGCTTTGTCAAGATATTCTTCCCATACGACGTCGGCCTGCTCTACGCATTTATCAAGTGCGGGTTCTGCAAATTTTTTTACTTTCTTTTCAAAATTTTGGACAAAAGTACGGTTAGATGGGATTTTAGATAATTTTTGATCCGCAGCGTTAACACCCTCTACGAAAGTTAGTAGTTTACCGAGTTCATAGAATTTTTCTACACCTGCAATGGGTGCCCCAGTTGATATATCAATAAATTCGCCGTTATCCAGACATTTATGATAGCCTTCACCGCAAACCTCTTCGCTAAGTATCGCGGTTTCTACGTTATTTAAGCATGTTGCGATATCATCGGAATTATGTTTTTGACGGTTTTCTACGCGCGCCAAATCCAGTAAAGCACTGCTTTCGCGGACAGCGGATTTTATCTCTTTCTGCTGTTGTTGTAACGCACTTTCGACGGTATTGCAATCCTGCTCAATGGCCATTAGATATGCCGTTACCGCACGTTGTAATTGGGCGTCAGTACAATCTGCCTTTACGGCTTGGCGACATTGCGGGTATACTGCGCTATACAAGTTCTGACCGTCATAAGTTGCAATCAGTTGACCTACATCCGACGTCCCAAATGCGTTCGTCGTATCAAAAGATAGGTTGATACTATTTAACGTAGAAAACTTGCCACTGACTGATGTGTCTTCGCCACGAATAGAATTCATAATTGCTTGTAGTAAAGCCTTGGAAGCAGACGTATCCGCAGTTAAAGCGTTTTCACCTTCGGTTGCGGTTTTCATTGCCGTTGCTTGCGCTGCTGTCATACCCACAACGTCAAGGTTTTCTGTAAATACGGTAAGTTGGTTTGTTGCGTCTTGCATGGTTGCACGAACCTCACCCAGTTCGAATACCCTATCACTACAAGAACAACGACGGTAGTCATCATTTTTTAATTGGCAAAATTGATCCATGCAAGTAAAGTATGCACTTTTGCAACGTTCGTATTCGGCACCCGTCACAGTATCTGTTACCCCAGTTGATGCAGTTTGATCTATCCCTGCCCTTGAAATAGTTGTTGCTTGGGTACGTACGGGCTGTGCAACCTCGGTAGAATTTCTGGATGTTATATTGGTGCGTGGTAGTGTGCCTGTTCTGGCAATAGAAGCATTCGTACCTGTCGCACGAGTTGTATTATTAACGACCGTTGCAGAATTTCTGGATATAATGTTGCTCTGGGTTGTTGCACCGCGTGATGTAACGTTTGTATTGGATGCGGTTGTTCTCGGTATTGTTGCCGTGCGTGTCGCAGTTTTTGTCCCAGAATTTCTGGAACTTTGTGTTTGTTGAGATGTACTGACCTGTCTGTCTGTCGCGTTTTCATCGCGAACAGCCGCATAGGCGGAACCGATGCAGACAATGACACAAAAGGTAAAAAATAGAAATTTCTTCATCTCTGTACGAATGTTAGCAAAATACAGAATTTTAGAGCAAGTAAAAAGATGAATTTTTTATCAAATTAAAGTATAAAAAAGAATTTTTCTTGTTGCAAAGTAAGATAAGTTGCGTTATTATGCACAAAGTTTTATGGGCATATGGCGGAACTGGTAGACGCGCTAGTTTCAGGTACTAGTGGTAGCGATACCTTGGAAGTTCGAGTCTTCTTATGCCCACCATATATGGCATAGGGGTTGTAGCTCAGTTGATAGAGCGCTACGTTCGCATCGTAGAGGTCGTGGGTTTGAGTCCCATCAGCTCCACCAGAATTGTAAAGGTTGCAGGGGATATGGCGGAATGGTAGACGCTGAGGACTTAAAATCCTTTGGTTATTGCAACCGTGTGGGTTCGAGTCCCACTATCCCCACCACTTTTTATGAAGTTATTTCTATTTCCCGTTTTTTATCATAAAAATCTTGAAAATTTCATTATAAGAGAATAATATAAGACTCGTAAAAAACTAAAATTTATTTAAGGTTTTGGATGTGTGGCTCAGTTGGTTAGAGCGTTTCGTTCACATCGAAAAGGTCGTTGGTTCGAGTCCAATCACATCCACCAATAAAAAACGCCGTTTAATACGGCGTTTATAACTTTTTAACGTAATCCTTTTGAACGACAGCAAGCAGATGCGGCACTACGCCAATCGGAATATTTTTTGTTGGGGTTGCGTAAGTCTTGCCACGGTTGCCATCCGTTACATTTTACATTATCCCCTGTTCCTGTACATTTTGCGTAACGACGTAAAGAGCATGTTTGATTTGATATTTTACCGGTATCTGTTGTGCATTTTACAACGACGTTCTGATTTTTTGCCTCGTCCTTTCCGAGTTCTTTTGATGATAATATTTGATATGCGCCGGCACCGTAAGTAGTTGTAATTGTCATTAATATTGCTAATAATATTTTTTTCATTTTTATGCTCCCTTTAATAATAATTATAAGGGTTCAAAATAAAAAAACAATGGGTAAATGTTCTAATTTTTATTTTGTGGTCCAAGGTTCTTCATTCATTATTAAATAGTATAATTCTGCGTTTTCATCTCCGGGGTTTCTAATTACAGGTCTCACGACATAAATATCAACGTTGCAAACATTTACGTTTTTTTCTTCCTGAAAATTTTCCAGACTGAAGTGTAGTTTATTAGCAAAATCCATCGCTTGCAAGTATGCCGCGTCATCGTCTTCCGGACTGATAGAATCGCCCAACCACATTAGCCACATTCCGTGATTTACTACGTTCTCTTGACCTTCCAGGTCGTCGGCGGATAGCAATGTCAGAGGTTTAAATTCGATATTATTTGTAAATTCACCGGTACTTGTTTCGGTCCAATCGTACATACCACCGACAAAATTGATTATACCATAAATTAAACCTGTTCCTTCTCTAACAAGTCCTAATGCAGAGATGCTTTTTAAGGTTGATTGAAACAACCAGTCACGAATTCGACCGGATTTCATACTGCTTCGTGCTATTCGAGCCCCACGGTTTAATAATCTTCCGCCGGTATTTGCACCTTTTAGACCGCGCCAGAGTTTTGCAACTACGTTTCCTCGTTGCGCGGGACGTAGTAGACGCAGTCCTTTACGATATTGATTAATTGCTGAAAAAGTATTGTTGGCTTCTTTGAATTTGCGAACATTGTCATCTGTTTTTTCTATGTTTCGTAGCGTTTTTGTTAAGTCCGCAATTTCGTCTGATTTACTGGCGTATCTTACTGCATCTGTTGCGCGATCAATATTTTTTAATTCTTCGCTTGCACGTGCAAGTTGCTGTGAAACCCTGATATAATTTCGTACAGAATCTGTTTTTGATAGTGTGCTTAACGTTGTTTTCAAATTATTTAAGGTTTTCGTAGCGCGTGCGAGTTTTGCAGAACCTCTAATAGCAGCACCTGTTCCAAAAGTGGCAACGGTTAAGGCAACGTCCAAACCGATTTCAAGATAAGAAATCCATTGCAAGTTGACGTCCCCCGCAACATAGTATTGATTGGGGTCATCTTCCATATTAACTGTTTCCCGAGCCGCAATGTTTATAAGATCTGTATTTTTTGCAACGGCACTTTTACTGGTACACATATAACCTTTGGGATAAATTCTATCTATGTTATCGTTTATCCATTGCATAGAAATAGTATTATTCTTATCTGGACCGACGAATTCGTCTAATGAGCCGGCTTCTACAACCATGATTGCATACCATGCAGGTTCTGTATTTGTCCAAACAGAGTCATCACCTGCAGCACCGATTTGTGGGCTTGGGTTAAGGTCTGAAACAGTTCTTTTTTTTGATAAAGATAATCGCTGTTTTAATATTTTAGGTTGCGTTTCATAATTAACTATGATTTGTCTGCCACCAGGAAAGTTGTATTCTATGGGTAAGAGTTTGATTAAATCAGTATCTTTTGCATTTAAGAACTCTGGACAATTTAGTACTTTTTGTATAACGTTTTTATCTTGGAAAGTAGAATAAATCCATCCTTGTACTACATATTCCATATCTGTTTCTGAAACTTCATCGGCGTGTTCATATAATGCGTTTCTAAAAACGGCAGTAGCACATTGAGTATTTATATCTCCCGTAAATGTGATATCTGTAAAAAGATTAGAATCTTCAGAATAAGTTTGCTCGTTTTGTAGGGGTATAATAGAGTTTTGTAAAAAATCTTCACAAAATGCCCCATGTGTATAAAATGCAACAAGAGAAAATATTAATATAATTTTTTTCATTGTTTTATTAATTCAGGACAATTTTTTTCAATTTTATTTATTTCATTATTAATTAATTTTATTAAATAGTCATATTCATTCCCATTAATTAAATTGGTACCGTCGGGGTTGTCATATTTTATACAATTATTTCCAACTTTTATATATTTATCAGAAGGGCAATTCCAGCGCCAACAGATGTTATTATCGTCATGTTCCCATTCTAAAATTGCATATATTTCTTGAGTAGGAGCGACTTCACCTTCACAAAAACGTTGAATGCAGTTGTCGTCCCAAAAGTCGTTTTTAAAAGGTGCGCTATACCATGGCGCAGGGGTTGTAGAACGTTTCTTGTTCCCCTGTAAACATTGACGAACATAACCGTATACAGGTTTTATCTCTGACACATTTCCTTGGGCATCGCGTATTTCTTCGCCACAAAACATATAACCACCTATATTTACATAACGATCGCCGGTTTCATTAGGAGCATTGCAACATGTTTTTTTATTTGTTACAGGATCCATAACGCAATCTGAGTCAGCAATAAAAAGTGAAACAAGCAAAGATTGAGCAATTAAAGGTGAAGCAATCAAAGATGAGGAAATTAAATATGAAACGGACCAAGATTTTGCAAGATTGCCAAACGTTTCATTTTCCCCCTTTGTCTCGACAGTATACGATTGTTTTTGTGTGTCATCTGTGGTTGCTGCTTCAAAAGAATTAGGAAAATAATTATTTTCTAGAGAAGTTATACAATCAGAAAACTTTTTTTTTGCTTTTTGGCAAGATATTAAAATATTTAAATCTGATTTTAAAGTATTTAGTGGACCGGCCAAATTTGTGCAATTGTTTTCTTTACTATTTGATATGTTTGTATTTGTTTGTGATAGTGAATTTTGCGTTAGTGTCTCTTTTATATTTAACCCGGCGTATGCCGAAGATTCTTTAAATGGTTCGTACCCTTGTTTTAATATTTCTTGACGTTCCGTAAAAGACAAATCTGCAAAAGTATTCGGAAAATCTGCTTTTACTACCTGATTTGTTCCATAAGAATTCTGTGCTTGTAAGTTTTCAAGTTCTTTTTTTCGTTCCTGCATTTCCTCTGCCCAAGGTTCGCCATTCCATTGCGGTAACTTCGGTGCATAAGGATTTTCAAACTTTGCTTCTTGCTGATTTAAATCTGAATTCGGAGTTGTTGCAGTTGGAAACTCAACCGACTTACCCGTCGGCGCAGCAATAGCGTTTTGTTTAACATAACTTTCAAATTCTGTGTCTATATATCCAGAGCACGGAGTCACAAAATTATGATTGGGTAAATTTGCCAACTGGACAGTTATGGTCGGACGTACGTCAGAAAGGCTTAACCCCAAGCAATTATTCCTTGTTGAACAGTACGAAGAAATCAGCGATGAAACAATTCGCTGGCAATCACTGGTGTTAACATCTGTCCCTTGAACGTATACAGGGACTGGCATTCTTTGGTTATACGGTGCGTCCGGACTCCAGAACGGGTTAGACGAGTAATTTTGAACGTTTTGAATCTGACCGGATTTTGAAAACGGTTGTTGCGTTGTTGTGGTCGGAAACTCAACCGCAAAAGCCCCGCATATAACAGCGGTATACGCAAATAAGGTTATATAAAAAGTTTTGTTTTTCATTCTCTATCCGTTATCCCCAATTGTTTATAATTATATCAAAAACATTATTATAATTAAAGACAAAATTCCACCAACCAAGAAAAACGGCGCAAAAGGGATAAATTTTTGCTTTTTAACTAAACCCCATATTCCTCCGGTTAAGCAAGCAAAAACCAGTGCCAAAGATAACCCTGTTACACCCAGCCACAGACCTCCTACGCTTATAAGTTTTATATCACCCATCCCGATAGGAGTATCAATTGAATTGCTTTTTCTTTTTGCAAATACAAAGATTTTACCTATTATTAAGGCCAGCACATAACCGGATGCTGCGGCAATTGCACCCTCGGCCAAGGTTATAGGCCAAGGAAAATAATTTATCAAGATTAACCCGATTAATAACAGAGGAAAAAGATAAACGTCCGGAATTATTCTACGACGAAAATCTGCATATGATATGTGCCATGCACAAAATAATGCACCGAATAATAACAAAATAAAAAAGATGTTATAAATCATATTTTTCCCCCTTGCCTTTCGAATCGAAACTATGCTACACTTATAGTATTAAGTATAACAAGGATTTTTTAAATGAGCAAAGGTTGGGATAATGCGACGTTAAAAAAACTGAAAGCCTTGACTGGTAAAGGTTTGTCTACGTCTGAAATCGGTAAGCGTCTGGGAATGTCCAAGAATGCTGTTGTTGGTAAACTGAACCGGCTGGGCTGGAATTCTAAGGCTGGTGGCGTTAACGGCATAAAAGACAAAGCACCGGTAAAAAAAGCAGAGATTAAAAAGACCTCTGTGAAGCCGATTAAAAAAGGTGCTGTTTCAACAGATGTAAAAATCGTTAAAAAGGTTGGTGTAAAGAATGCAACTTCGTTAAAAATGGCCTCAACGGGTACCGCAAACAATAAAAAAGAAGCGGGTAAAGACTCAAAAAATCTGAATAAAAGTTTGGCCATGCATCAAAGAATAATACAGCATTCCTTGGAAATGGCTAATTTAAAACCGAATCAGTGTCGTTGGCCGATTGGTGATCCGGACTCAGAAAATTTTCATTTCTGTGGCGAGCAAGTTTTTGTCGGAAAACCTTATTGCTATGAACATTGTAAGCAGGCTTATCAGTTTGCACCGCCTAAGAAGAAATAAACGGGGGCTCGTAAAAAATGTCAAGCGAGAGAGAACAAATGTCTTATCTTACAGAAAAAAAATATGAAATCTCAGGAAATTTTTTGCGGGCGTTTTATGACGATGCAGATAACCTGATTTTTGTCGTTGATAGTACTATTACTGATGAAAAGCCTAACGTTTTATTGATCTTGAAGCCTGTGGGTGATCGTAAATGGGACGATATATTATCAAACGATTACAATGTCGATTTAGAAGATGTCAGACCGAAAAAAGATAATAAGTATCAAAAGTTGGATATTGAATATGACGGTTTAGATGTCTATGAAAATTTAATTCAAGATTACGAAGAAAATCATGATTTAGAAAATTCTTTACAGGCATTGGCGGTAATTCGGGATATATCTGTTCGTCGGTCGGCAGAGGAAAGATTAAAGGTTGCGGAATCTAACGCTGTAAAATCTCGTGATACGATATTAAGGACGAATGATTCTATATCGGAAATGGAGGAGAAATTAAAACAATTACGGGCTAAACTTTCGCAACAGAAAAAGCAAATTGGGAAAGAGCCTACAAAGCAATCTGCGTCTAAGATTCTGAAAACCGAGGCGCAAATTGATGCTATAAATGAAAAGTTAAAGCGTGCTAAGAAAAGATTATTGAACGCTCAAAAGCGACTTTTGACCGCAGACGAGGATGCAGAAATTGCACGCGGTGTACTATCTCGCGAGCCTCTTGATGTAAAGGCTCTTGAATTAATGCGAGAAAAAAAGGGAGTTTCAAATTTACCTGCAAGACAAAAACCAAATGACTTAATCGTAAAACAGGTTGCACCTGTTCCTGCTAAGCAGAATTTGGATTTGGAAGAAGAAATGAACAATGAAGAAAACAAACAACCAAAGGCGGAAGATATGGCCGACGAAGATGTAAAACCTTTATTAGACGAAGATCCGGAAATTTTGGATGAGGAAATTGCTTTTAAACCGATTGATTTCGGTACAGTTAATTCTTCTGATACCACAGTAAAACGAAACAATACAGGTATGGGAACTATATCAGATGATACCGATGAAATTGATGAATCTGAAAGTCATGAGAAAGAACCTTTGAGTTTTGTCCCACCTGTTTCTAGAAAAACTGATACGCCTGAACCCATAGATGTAAGACCTGTGGCAGAAGATGAATTGGAACAGACCACTCCCGTATTGGATACTATAAACTCTGTTGAAGAACCCAATTTATATGAACAACAGGGAGAACCTAAACCGATGTCAATGGATAATTCTGCCGAGGTTGGACAACGACCTGCTCCGGTAATGCCGAGCCTATCAAATGCCTCGGTTGATGCTTTGAATGCAAATAATGTTGATGGAGGGGCTACGGTTCAAGCAAATATTGAACCTGCACCAGTTTCTTCTGGGGTGCGACCGGTATCGCCTATCACGGGAAATGTTGCGCCAGTTACGCAGGTACAACGTAAGCCTACGGCTTTATATCTGGTAATGTTAATATTATTAATTGCTTTGTCTATATTTACTCTGTGGTTTTATCAGAAAAATATAAGTACTGATAATGTACCCGACTTAACCGCACCAGTACAATCGGCAGAAGAAATTAATAAGTCGGATGATATTGTGAAAGAAACAGAATCAATGATAGAGGGGGGCGTTGCCGAAAGTGTAAGCCTTGCCGAAGAATTAAAAGAAGAACCTGTTCAAATAATTACTCCTACGGTGATTCAAGAGAAACTAGAACCCGTCATCGTTGAAGAAGAAATTGAACCAGAACCGGTACCTGTAACGGCTCCGGTTAAGGCAGTCGTTGTTATGCCTGAACCAGAACCTGTTTCTGTTTCCGTTACAGAAGAGGTTGTTTTAAATCCGTTTATTCAGCCGATAACGGCGCAACCTTCTGCGGTAATAGAAGAAGAATCTGTTCGAGTTATTCCTACGGAAGAGGAAATTATTGCAAGTAAACCAGCGTACAACGTTTCGCAGAACGAGAAGATGTTTGTCGCATCACCAGATTATGAAACAGACACGCCCTATTACGAAGAAGAACAGCAACAATATTATGAAGAAGAACCTTATTATCAGGAAGACGTAACTTCGTACGTTTCCGATGATGTTTTGTGCCCTGATAATAGTATTCCTGATATGAACGGTTGCTGTACCGGAGAGGTATATACCGATATGGGAGAATTAGGGTTTAATTGTTGTCCTGTATCCGGGGGTGATTGTTTCCCTCCATTGTTCTAAGTTTATTGTAAAAGAAAAAACGCCAAGTAAATTGGCGTTTTTTTATTTGGTTATGAAAAAGACCGTCTTTCGTATTATATTTTTTCAATTACGACGAAAGCGGCCGAAAAATCGTCTTGGTCTGTAATTGAGAGGTGAATTTTAGCATCTCCACCGGCAAGTTCTTTTAAAGCGGTTTTTGCCCCACCAGCAATTAATAGTTCTGGTTTACCGGCGTCGTCATGAATTACAGAAACGTCCGAAAAGGCAATATTATCACCGAAACCGGTTCCCAAGGCCTTCAAGCAAGCCTCGCGAGCAGCCCAGAAATTTGCCAGATGTTTTTCTGCGTTCGCGTTATCTGTGTCGGCGTATTCCAGTTCTTTTTTTGTAAAAATACGTTGTTTTTTAAATGCTGACCAATCAAGAAACCGGTCGCATTCTACAAGATCAATTCCAATACCAAGTATCACGGATAATTCCTCCCCTAGCCTGTTGGTTAACTGATATGCGTCATACTAGACACTTTTAACCGATTCGTGCAAGCAGAAAATATATTCTTGCTTTTATTTTATTACGATTGTATAAATAAGTTTACGTCGGGGCGTAGCTCAGCCTGGTAGAGTACTTGCATGGGGTGCAAGGGGTCGCAGGTTCGATTCCTGTCGCCCCGACCAGATATTTAATGTTGTTTCCATATATTACTTATGTTATAAAAAGTATGAAGTAAGGAAAATAATGTCTTTAAAAGAAAACTGTAACGACATATTTAATTTATTGGGGGCAAAAAACTTCCGTCTGTACTGGATTTAAGTAATTTTAAAGAATCCGTTTTAAGTTGGGCAGATTTTTATGGGGTTAAAAAAGTAAAATGGCCAAAAGAAAATTGTGTTGTTACAGCAGACGATATAAACAGTTGGCCGAAACATATTAGAATGTCTTATAAAATGTGGGAGAGAAAACAAAAAATTTACAAATTTTATAAAGAACAAAAAAAATTGTTTTTTAATAATAAGGCAAAACAAAAATAAAAAATATTTTTGAATAGGTACTTTTTTAATCGTTTGTTTTTTATAATTCGTAATTATGATACATACTTTTTTTTATTAAAAAAGTATTTTAATACTGTGGCAGAAACCTTGAAAGTAATGTAAGTTTTTTCTTATTTTATATTTAACTAATTTCCGGCATTATTTTTTATAACACTATCGTTATTAACTTGCATGATATTATTTGTTTGTGGGTTTGTCATATTTTGCTTTCTGTCAGATACAGTTAACCATAATGCAAGCCATATGCATATCACAATCATAAAAAACAGAAGTATGTATTGTGAAATTTTGAAGGAATTTAATTGTTTTTTCATAATGAAGCCTTTTTATATGAAATTTTATCATATTATTTTGCTATAAAATATGCGTTTATATTCCTTGAAAACTTGATTTTTTATGGAACAATTACCTTAATAATTAAGGTATGTAAATATGAAAACAATTAAAACAAATGTATCAATTTTCATTTTTAATTCTAAAAATAAGTTATTATTAGAGTCGGTAAAATTAAGTCAGAATATGTTTGTATGGAAAACTCTTGGGGGCTCTATTAAATTCGGCGAGAGTGTTGAAGAATCTGCATCTAGAATTTTTAATCAGACAATCGGAGTTAAAATAAATTCAGAAAAAATAAGAGTTTTAGGCTTTACAAACGATGTTTTTTCAGACGAAGGTAAACATCATTTAACAATCCATTGTAGAATAGATATCAGTAATGATAAATTATTGGAGCCTTTGTTAAAGAAAAATAAAAAATGGGGCGTGTATGACGTTGGTTTTCTGCCGAGTAATTTATTCTTGCCGGTACAGAACTTTTTTAAAACGAAGCAAAGACTAGGATGAAAAAAAGCGCCTTTTACCAAGGCGCTTTCTAAATTTCTAAGGCATTTCGTATTCTTTTAAAATTTTCATTTACTTCACTTGTTACATCGATATCCGAAAATTTTATTTCTTTTACGGTACTAAGCCATTTTATTACAGGTACGGTCGTTTCCCAGAAATTAGTAAGCCTATTTTTTATTGTTTGTTCGTTTGCGTCATCTTGACGACCGCCTCCTTCACGAATTCTTTTTTGTATTCTTGCAACCATTACTTCCTCTGGAACGTCCAAATATATTACATGAATATCAAAAATTTTGGCGTAATTTTCAACTAACCACCGAGCCTGTTGCATGGTTCTGGGGAACCCGTCCAAAATCACATCTTTATCGCTTTTATCCGGTATGTTAGACTTTATTATTTCCAGTATTTTTTCGTCAGGGACAAGTTCACCTTTGGCCATTATCCGAGAAATTTCAGAATCTTTCGGTAGCGACCTAAGTATTCCCCCAATCTCTATATGAACGTAGTCGTGCAGTTCTTTTAACATTTGAGAAAATGTGCCCTTGCCTACGCCTTGACCGCCCATTAATACAAGCATTTTAGGTTTCATTTTTTACCCTTTCCCTTTTTTATTATATTTTTTTGAATTATACATTAAAAAAAAGAATCCGACAAGCGTTTCATCGGATTCTTTCTATTAGAAAACAAGTCCTTTTTATTTTTTACTGTTTTCAATTGCGGCACCCAGAATGTCACCCAGTACAGATCCGCTGTCTGCTTGGTTAGCGTATTCTTTTACTGCTTGCTTTTCCAGCGTTACTTGCAGTGCACGGATTGACAGTTTTACCGTGTTTTCTTCAACAGAAACAACAGATGCTTCTACTGTATCACCCACGTTAAATCTGCCAGTGTCTTGTTCCGATTTCTCACGAGACAAGTCTGTGCGACGAATTATACCTTTGATATTGTTCGGTAATTCCAAAATCAATTCATCGGGTGTTATCTCTGAGACTGTACCAGATACAACTGCTCCCTTTTTAAGAGATGCTGCGTTATTGTCTGCACCTTCGGTCAACTGTTTTATGCCCAAAGTAATCCGTTCTTTTTCTGGGTTGATATCCAGAATTTTTGCGGTTACTTCTTGCCCGCGAACGAACTTCTTTAATTCTTCTTCGTCCAGTTTGTTCCACGATAAGTCAGATATGTGTACCATACCATCTAAATCGGGTGTTAAAGCAACAAATAAACCGAATTCAGTTGTATTTTTGATCGGGCCCGTTACTACATCACCGACGTTATGAGTTTCTGCAAATTCTTTCCATGGGTTCGGTTGTAATTGTTTATAACCCAAAGAAATGCGACGTTTGTCTTGATCAATACCTAATACGACAACGTTTATCTCTTGACCGTTTTGCAGTACTTTGCTTGGGTGTATGTTCTTGTTAGTCCAAGATAATTCGGACATGTGGACAAGACCTTCAATATTATTTCCTAAGTCGACAAATGCACCATAGTCTGTTAAAGAGGAAACTTTACCGGTCACAGTGTCGCCAACATTAAATGCGCGTGACGCATTTTCCCAAGGATCTTCTTCCAGTTGTTTCGCACCCAAAGAAATACGATGAGATTCAGGATCAAATTGTATAACTTTGACTTTAATTTTCTGACCTACGTGTACCAATTCACGTGGATGATTTATGCGCTTCCATGATAAGTCTGTTACGTGCAAAAGCCCGTCAATACCACCTAAATCAATGAATACGCCATAGTCTGTAATGTTTTTTACAGTTCCTTCGATTACCGCGCCCAGTTCAATGTTTTTCATTGCTTCTTTCTGAGCCGCCGCAATTGTATCAGCCTGAACCGCACGACGAGAGACAATTGCGTTAGTACGTAATGCATCCATCTTTAATACGCGGAATTTATCTTTCAAACCAATTAAAGATTTTGCATCGCGAACAGGCTTATGATCAACCTGTGAAGAAGGCATAAATGCAAATACGCCATTGATATCAACTGTATAGCCTCCACGAACGACATCAATAATTGTTCCTTCGGGGTCAACACCTTCGGCAACAGTTTTTTCCAATTCTTTCCATGCTTTCTCAGCGCGAGCCTTGGTATAAGATAAAACGGCTGTCCCTTCACGAGATTCATAACGTTCAACAAAAACGTCAATGATATCACCAACAGATGGAACGGATGCACCGAACTCTTTTAATGGAATGCGGCCTTCTGATTTTAAACCGACGTCAACCATGGCAAAGTCGCCACGTATATCTTTTACGGTACCTTTTGTCGCATATCCCTGTAAAGTTTCTTGTGAACCATAGTTCTGATCGAACATCTGGACAAAATCTTCACCGGATATAGGATTAAATAAATCTTTGGATAAATCTTTCATTAGATAAGTTTCATACAAAGTTTGCCGTCGCTGGTTGTATTTTGAAACTGCGAGGTCTTGTGGGGTTAATCGGATTGATGATGCGCCCACCCGCAAAATCGAGTGTATTTTATGTTAATTTTTTTGAAAAAGCAAGAGTTTATAAATATTTTTATAAAAAATTGACAAAGTGAATAAATGTGTTATTATGTTTTCCCATAAGAGCAAAAAGAGGTAAACGAAATGTATTCTTTGAAAGATTCTTTGAAAATCGGGAAAATTGCTGTTATAAGAGGAGTTAAAACAGCGGCTTTTTCTGCTGTGGCGATACCTATTCTTGGGCTGGGTGTACATGTTTTTAGGTATATGGGAAATGCCGATTTAAGTAATTATTCTTTGAAAAACAGGTTTGAAACTGCGTATAGTTTTAAAACGCCAGATTCTCATAAACATTACATGCTTAATCCGAAACTTTATATGTACGATGATTACGAGCCAAGACCTTATTTAGCGTCTCCGTATGCTACTTATGGTGCGATTTTGTTGTTTGGGCTGGCGGGCGCGGCATCTGGTGCAAAATCAGAAAAAAGAAAAATGGAAGCAAAAAAAATGGAAGATATCAGAAAGAAAAATTTTGAGACCCTTAGAAAACAAAGACTTATCGAGAAATAAATCTAAAAAAGCACCTTGTGAAAGGCGCTTTTTTTATATCATCCGATAAATTTAGAATGCAAGCCTTGCACCAAGATAAATCTGATGTGAAGATATATCTAAATCGACATTGCCGGCAGGGCTTTCGATTGTAAATGTGGTGCTGTTCAGATATCTGTATCCTAGATCTAACATAAAGTTTTCCATCGCTCTGTATGTGATACCTGCACCCAGTTGCCATGCCATATTGCTGTCATCAATTTTTTCACCGTCATCTATTGTAGTCCAACCATAACCTATACCCAGACCGACGTACGGTGTGATTATCGTATCTGTTTTTATATCAGCAAAAAAGTTTGCTAAAACTGTACTGTTTTTTGCGTCTGCACTGTCAACATCAGCGGTAACATAATTATATTCTACTTCAGCACGAATTCCGAACATTGTGTCGCTGTATAATTCTAAACCAAGACCTGCACCCAGAACAAAACCGTTACCGTCCAAGTCTTCATGTTCGTTTGATACATTTGTCATATTATAACCACCGCGGATTGCAGCATAAGGTGCCAATGTCATTGCAGATGCGGCAGATACGGCCAGCATACCAACAAAAGATGTTAATAATACTTTTTTCATATAAAGTCTCCTTCTTTCAGTTGTGCGTTGCAGTGTACCTTTAACGCTAATAATATGTTGCAACAGGAAAAAAGGAAAAGCAAGATAAAAAAAATTCCTATTTTTATAGCAGTAAAAAAACGGGTATGTTCAGTCATACCCGTTTTTATTAAGTCAGAGTTTTAATTATCTAACGTTTGCCTGTTGGAATAATTCTTCTGGTTTGACGCTTTTTTCTTTTACTTTTACATGGCTTATCATTGCGTCTAAGGCTTTCCGTTCAAAAATCATTCCGCGCAACATTGCCAAAGCGTTTTGATTTTTATTATAAAATTCAAACACCTGTTTAGGATCTGGGTATCTTGCGGCTTCTGCCCAGATTGCTTGTTGTAAGTCATCGCGAGAAACCTCGACTTTATTTTGTGTACCCCATTCTGCTAAAATCAGTCCCAGTTTTACGCGACGTTCTGCGTCTTTACGTTCTTTCTTTTCGTCCCATTTATGTTCGTTGCCACAATCGTTTGCGCAGTTTGCGTGTTGCTGGTCATGTTCTTGCTTTGCCATATTGTATTCTTGTTCAACAAGAGTTTCAGGTAAATCCAGTTTTATTTTTTCTGCCAATTGATCCAACAGTTCATTGCGCATTTCTCGTTTTGCGGCTTCGTCGTATTGCTCGTTCAATATTTTTCGTATATGTTCGCGTAAAGCATTTAAGTTTTCTTGTCCGACTGCTTTCGCCAATTCGTCATTCAGTTCTGGTAGAATATGTTTACGAATTTCGTGAATTTTTACTGCGAACCTAGCGTTTTTTCCTGCCAAGTTTTCTGCGTGATAATCTTTTGGAAATTTCACATTGACGTCAAATTCTTCGCCGGTTTTATGACCGATTATTTGATCTTCAAATCCCGGGATAAATGCGCCCGACCCCAGTATCAGATGATGTTTTTCTGCCGAGCCACCTTCGAAAGCGTTATCTCCCAAGAAACCTTTGAAGTCTATTACCGCAGTATCACCGTTTTGAGCGGTATATTTATCATCTTGTTTTTCTGCAACGCTACGGCTTTTGCGGATGTTTTCCAGAGATTTTTCAACTTCTTCTTCATCTAGTTTAGTCGTTTTTTTTACGACCGAAAACTTTGTTAAATCTATGTCAGGTAAAGTTGGAAGTATGTCAAACTCCATCGAGTAGTCTACATCTTTTCCGATTTCCCATCCGTTCAGGTCTGCTTTTGGTGTTCCTGCCAAGCGGATTTTCTTTTCTTCGATATAGTCGTTTAAATCTTTATTCATAAGTTTATCGACTGCCTCACCGTATGCGCTTGCATTATATTTTTGGCGCAGTACCGACAGCGGAATATGACCTGGGCGGAATCCCGGCATTTTTGCTTTTTTCCCGTATTCTGTCAGAATTTCATCGGCGACCTTCTGCAAATCTGTGGCAGAAAGAGTACCATTTATTGAATAGTGTAAATCTTTGATTTTTTCTTTTTTGAACATTTTTATCCTCTAAACGTATGAATTGCTGAATGATTATACACAGATTTTTTGTAAACGCAACAGACAATTTCATTATAAGAAAAAATCCACCGCATTGGGTGGATTTTATTAACGTTTGCTGAACTGTGTTGAACGACGTGCCTTGTGGCGACCGAAGTGCTTACGTTCTACAACACGGCTATCGCGTGTCAAGAATCCTGCTTCTTTCAGTGCCTTGCGTAATTCTGGTTCTGCTTTTTCCAGTGCTTTGGCGATACCGTGTTTTACTGCGCCTGCCTGACCGGACAGACCGCCACCAGTTACGATTGCAACGATATCATATGCGCCTTCGCGTTTAGTTATACCGAACGGTTGGTCAATAATCATTTGCAAAACTGGGCGACGGAAGTATTCTTTTACTGGTGTTCCGTTAACGATAATGTTTCCCTTACCCGCCATCATATAAACGCGTGCGACAGAGTCTTTACGTTTTCCGGTTGCGTAAGTTGCGTTAGATAATTTTACCTCTGCAACTGCTTTTTTTGTAGCGGTTTTTGCGGGGGCTGCTTTCTTAGTAGTTTTTGCTACTTTTTTTGTTGCAGTTTTTTTTGTTTCTGTCATTATTCGCCCCTTTTATTTTTGTTGTTCAGTCCGGCGAAATCTATCACGATAGGATTTTGTGCTTCGTGTTTATGTTCTGCGCCGGCATATACGTGAAGTTTTTTCAATCTTTTATCTGCTAATGCGACCGATGTACGACGACCCATCATACGTTTTACTGCGTTAAAGACCAATTTTTCTGGTTTTTCTTGACGCATTTGCCCCAAAGTACGTTCTTTTATACTTCCGGTCCACAAAGAGTGCCAAAAGAACTTTGTTTTATCGGCTTTTTTCCCGGATAAAGCAATTTTGTCTGCGTTTATGATGATTACATGATCCCCGCAATCCATATTCGGTGTCCAAGTAGGTTTATGTTTCCCACGCAGAATGTTTGCGGTATACGCCGCCAAACGTCCCAGCGTGCAATTTGTTGCGTCGATTAGATACCATTTGGCATCCAGTTCGCATTTTTTTAACGATTTTGTCGCTGTCATAATTTTACCTTTTTTATTTTTTGCGAGACAATTATGTCTCAACCTGCCAGAAAAGTCAAGAATTTTTGATATGGTATCATATTACCGTACAAAGCAAGATTACATTTTGTAAATTCGCAGAAAGGATGTATTGCTTTTCCCAGTAGAACCGGAGCCTCCGTCTCCGCCCTTGGCATAATATGAAGACGAGGTCTTTACATATATTGCGCCGCCACCTCCGCCCCCGCCATATGAATATGCCATTTGACCACCGCATTCATAACTTTACCTACAAGGGCAATATTATCCTTACGCGTAGACCGCCCATATCACTGTCTTCCAGAAACATCTGACCACCGTGGTTCTCAATCGCCGTCTGGGCAATAGATAACCCTAACCCTGTACCACCGGTTTCTTCGCTGCGCGCCTCGTCAAGTCTTACAAACGGGCGCAACGCATCGCGCTTTTTGTCGTCAGGAATTCCTGGACCGTCGTCTTCTATAATGATTTCTACCTGTTCCGCAGAGTCTTTTTCTGTTATACGTATTTTTTTCTTGGCGTATCTGGCAGCATTCTCGATTATATTACCAAATGCCCGCGCCAAAGCCATCGGACGAGCATAAAACTGAACGGGTTCATCTGGAAAATTCGTCTCTATCTTTTTATCGGGTGCCGCATCGCGCGCAATACGAATTAACATAGCCGGTAATTCGGTCGTCTGCTCGATTTCGGGCATTTCACCGCGCGCAAACGCCAGATAACCGTTTACCATTTCGGTCATGCGATCTATGTCTCTTAAAAGGTCTTGTTTTGACGCAGATTCCGTTTCTAATCCCAGGCGCATGCGCGTAAGCGGTGCTTTTAAGTCATGACTCACTGCGTTCAGCATGTCCGTTCTGGTTCTGTTATAACGGTTTAACCGTTCTTTCATCGTTATCATAGCTGCTGCCGCTTCGCGAATTTCTTTTGACCCCGTCGGCTGAAAACCTGGTGCATCCAGACCACGACCAAAACGCCCCGCCGCCTTGGCTATTCGTCTGATGCTGCGAGTGTGCATTATTATAAATGGCGTAATCAATATAGATACAATCAGTATAGACCCAATTAACCATATTATGAAAACTTCTGTACTGGTCGAATATATTCTGTACAAAGATGTCCCAAATGTAGCAATTTTACCTTCACTTGTGGGAACGTCAATGAATACCAAACGTTTCCCCTTGTCTATGTATATCTGAGCCGGACGCTTTAATCGATTCGATAATTCCGAAGCCAATAAACCTGCTTCTCGTGATTCGTTATCGTTCCTGCTGGGTCTGTTCAGTTTAGAGTTTATAGAAATATTTATGCCGATGTCTTTTGCCATAGACTTAACAGCGGTTTTCTCGCCGTTATCCATCAGATTCATCATTGTCACAATCTCGCCAGCCAAACTACGAGCCAAAGTCGCGTGAACGCGCGCCCAGTGATTACCGAAAAATACATTCGCAATTATAACCTGCGCTATAATTAACGGAATTAAAATCATTAATACTGTACGCCATAAAAAACTGCGGGGTATAAGCCTCATTCTTAATCCTTGTTCTGTTCGACGGCAGAAACTGGTATGTTCGATATTATTTTATACCCTCGTCCGCGAACTGTTATTATGTCTATGTTTGATAATACAACATTTAATTTACTGCGCAAGCGTTTTGCAACCATCGGTGAAGCAGATGCTATGTTGCCGACAGGATTCGTCAAATTTTGCAATAATTTCTTTTCTTCACCAGATAAAGCCAGTATTTTAGGCGCAGAAGTATCGTCTTTCCTTATGAAAAACTCGTCGTCGACAAATATTAAACCTTTGGGAAGTTTCGTCTCATCAGGTAAGGCGTTTTTTCTGATTATATTATTCAAACGTAGTATCAGTTCCTTTAATTGAAACGGCTTTGCCAGATAGTCGTCTGCACCACCAGATAAACCATCAATAGCGTTTTCAGCACCCGTCATGGCAGTTAACATTATAACTGGTGTTTTATTGCCAGACGTTCGTAAGGACTTTAAAAAACTCAAACCGTCTTGACCCGTCATCATCCTGTCCAAAATAACGGCATCAACACTTATCCGTTTCAGAATCTCTGCACCCTCTTCCGATGAACTTGCGGTCAGAACCTCAAATTCTTCGTTCCGCAACCCATGCGCCAAAGTTCTGCGTAGTACATCATCATCGTCAATTATAAGAATGGTCTTGTTCATAATGAATATTATATAGTGTCCTAGTATTCAAAACTTTATGAACCATCGGTAAATAACTATTTCCGTAACGGTTCAACAGCGTATTCACCAGGCTGTATAGTCAGCATGGCGTTGTTTGCACCCATAATATCTTCTTCTATATCAACAGATGCGCGAAACTGCATACCGGAAGTTGTGAACTCTGTCTTGAACAGCGCATAACCTGTACCGCCACCAGTTGTCGGTCCCTGCATGCCTAATGAATAATACCCACCCAGAATCCCGTAATCTAGGTCTATGTAATCAATGCTTACCAGCAATGATACGTTGCTTAAACCGTCACTGGTCATGTTGCAGGCAAACTCGCGGTTTGATAACGTGGCCTGAGAATTTATCGGAACCATAATGTCCATAATAGTTGGTTCACACTGTTGTTCTATCCCGTTTACCAGAAATTCGTAAGTCATACCAACGGTTGCTTTTGATAACCCCGTTGATACGTTAACCTGAGAAATTGTTGCTTTCGGTATTTTTACTAACGCGTTTGCAATACCACTGCGGACGGGGAAAGATATACCCGACTGTAAACAATCGCGAGAAAACGGATCCGCCTCGCATATATATAAGCGAGAGTGCTGATTCATCATGAACATATTTGCCAGACTGTTAAATAAAAACGTTCGCGTTATTCGGTCGTTTAACCGCGTGCATCCGAAGTTTCTGCATATTATCATCGGCCTGTCTGCAAACATTACCCCCGGATGAAGTGCAGATTCATATTCGCGTTTGTTTATTATATTCTGGTCATAATCAAGACTATCAGCGCGTTCCATAAATTCTGTCTCGGGTATAAAATTCGGATCGTCCGGATACGCATAATAAGACTGAACCGGCGTTTCAGTATATATAGTCTGAAAGTTATCATATACGATTTCTTCGGTTGCTGCGTTCGCGTTAAGTGCGAATAAAGTCATGAAAATCGCCATAAAAACATATCTAGCCATGTCAAAGCCCTTTTTCTCTCTGAGAGAATCTTAGAACATTCTGAGCCTCCCTGTCAAAGCAAAAATATTTTTATTGAAAAATACATCAATTTTGTTCTATAAAGTAAAAAAGGATTAAAAGTTAAGGATTAAAAAATGGTTGATATCGTAATTTCTGGCGAGGCCGGTAAATTGCACGCGGTTTATCATAAGGCCGATGCGGTTGCCGCACCATTAGCAGTCATTCTGTCTGGGAATCCAAGGCAAAAATATCATATGAACGACAGAATTTCATATGCAATGTTTCGTGCGTTTATGGATGCTGGATTTTCTGTGGTACGCTTTAATTATCGTGGCGTAAACGATTCCGAAGGGGCTATTGGAACTACTTCTGAAAATATGCTGGACATCGCAACCGTAATAGATTGGATTCAGAACAGAAATGAAGATAGCGATAAAATCTGGTTGGCGGGTAATCAGTTAGGGGCTTGGTATGTCTTACAGGCCATGATGCGTCGACCCGAGGTCTCTGGTTTTGCTTTGGTTTCACCAGACCCATCGATATCAGACTTTGCGTTTTTGTCACCGCGTCCAAATCGTGGGTTGCTTTTACAGGGTGCATCAGAATCAGATGATGCAAAAGTATTTGCCACTCATTTAACGCAGATTCTTAAAAAACAGGCTCAGATAGATTTAGAAACAATTCGAATAAAAAACTCTGATGAAAATTATTCTCAGCCCGCAGATTTACGCCAGATGTATAACGATTTAAAGGCGTATGTTGGGCGCGAAAACGCCGAAAGTAAACTTCTATAAGGTGCAGACCAGTGCAAACAAATAACCGATTTCTAGATCCAAATATTCCAGATGAAATGGTCGCCTCCATTCGTCCGCATACTTTATCGGACTTCATCGGGCACGAGGGGTTAAAGCAGAATTTGTCTGTCTTCATATCCGGTGCAAAAAGTCGGGGTGAAGCGATGGATCATGTTTTACTATACGGTCCCCCAGGGCTTGGTAAGACAACGTTGGCTCATATCGTGGCAAATGAACTGGGAACTAATTTTAGGGCGACTTCTGCTCCGATGCTAACTAAACAAGGGGATCTAGCAGCGATTTTGACTTCACTGGAACCTATGGACGTTTTGTTCATTGATGAAATTCATCGTCTGCCGACCGCAATTGAAGAAGTCTTATATTCAGCGATGGAAGATTTTAAGTTGGATATAATGTTGGGCGAAGGCCCCAGCGCAAAAAGCGTAAGAATTGACCTGCCCCCTTTTACTTTGGTTGGTGCAACTACTAGAACAGGTTTACTGTCGAATCCGTTGCGTGATAGGTTCGGTATTGATTTACGTCTATCGTTCTATTCACCAAAAGATTTGGCAAAAATTATAGTACGTAGCGCAAACATTCTGGGAACTTCTATCGATGAAACAGGGGCGGAAATGTTGGCTCAGAGTTCCAGAGGAACACCGCGTATTGCAAACAGGTTATTAAAGCGCGCCCGTGATTTTGCTGCTGCTTTGGGCAGAAGTGAAATTTCTGCCGATACAATAAAGACCACTTTGGTGCAACTGCACATAGATGAATGTGGGTTGGATGAAATTGACCGAGAGTATATGTGCACAATTATAAAACATTATGCCGGCGGTCCTGTCGGAATTGAAAATCTGTCGGCAGCACTGTCGGAACCTGCCGATACCATAGAAGATGTTATTGAACCTTATCTTATGCAACTGGGGTTCATTCAACGCACACCACGTGGGCGAATAATAACAGATTCCGGTTATGCCCATTTGGGACTTGAAAAATAAGCAATATTAAAATGAAGGAAGTCGTAGATTTTTTGAAAATCGCAGAAAGATTAGAATGCGAATACAGGTTAACGCGTATGTCGGATGACACTCAGCAGTCAGTTGCTTCGCATTCTTGGAATATGGCAATGATGGCGATAGCTTTACAACCTTATTTTTCTGCATCCTTTGATATGACAAGGGTTCTAAAATTATGCATATTGCATGATTTACCAGAAGCGGTTGCACATGATATACCTTTGCATCAACAAAACGAGGTCGTGCGTCAAGAAAAGCATAAACAAGAAGCAATCGCAGTTTCAAAAATAATCAATATGCTCGGGAATGAGGATATAAAATGCTGTTTTAATGAATATGAATTACGAGAATCTGCAGAATCAAAATTGGTAAAGGCTTTGGACATCTTAGACACAACTGTTCAGCACCTGTGCGCAAAAGATTTAAGTTATGTCGGCACATATAACGATAATTTTTATTGGAAATTATTTTTTTCGGAAGAGTTTGCTGCTAAATTTGATTTCGAGCCGGTTTTAAGAAACGTTTTTGATGAAATAAAAAAAAGAGTTTCTGAAAGACTGAAAAAAGAACTTGGCATAGACGCAAGCGTTTTTATCGAGGTGAAAAATGAAAAGTTATAAATTCTCTTTTTCTGTTGCATATGCGGATACGGATGCTGGGGGTATAGTTTATCATGGTAGGTATATAGAATTTGCAGAACGGGCTCGTATGCAATGGTTGCACGGAATAGAACTTCCAAAGGGGGATATAGGCTTTGTTGTAAGTGAACTGAATATAAAATATATTCGTCCGCTTCATCTGGCCGACGATTTCTATGTTGAAAGTAGCATATTAAAAATGGGAGCAGTTTCAATGTCTGTTGAACAAAAGTTCGTGAAAGACGGTGAAATTTATGCTATAATAAATATAACAATCGCTTATATCGGGAAAAATATGCGTCCTAAAAAAATACCAGATAGCATAATAAACAAACTATCGTTAATGGCAAATAAAAAGGGGAAAAAATGACAAATACATTTTCATTGGCTACATTATTTACGGGTGATTTAATGACTTTGTTCATATCAATATTATTGGTTTTGGGCAGTATAATATCTTGGGCAATAATAATTGAAAAAATTCGTGTATGGAGAATTCAGAAAAAGCATCCGGTAAAAATTAAAAATAGTGATAATTTAGTAGTAATAGCGGATAAATTAATAAAACCGTTTGATAAGAATTTATGGTTCTTGTCAATGGTTTCATATGTTGCACCTTTTATAGGTTTGTTTGGTACGATTTGGGGGGTAATGGATTCTTTTGCCTCAATAGGTGTAAATCAATCGGTAAGCATAGGTGTTATTGCTCCTGGTCTGGCTACTGCACTGGGAACGACTGCGCTGGGGTTGATTGCGGCTGTACCGGCAGCAATAGCATACCAATATTTTGTAAAAAAAGCTGATTTGTTATATGATGATTTGAAAGAATCAAGCATGGAATTACAAACATGTATCTCAAAAAATAAAAAAGAGTAAAGAATATGTCTCGTAGAAGATTAAGAAACTCAGATGCCAGTATATCGTTAACACCTATGATTGATATCATGACGGTATTATTGGCCGTTTTCATGGTTACTACGCCTATGTTGACGACTGGTATAGAGTTAGATTTGCCACGCGCAGGACACTTTGCATTGTCTGGTAATGACCATGCAATACAGATAAGCGTCAATTCCGCCGGTCAATATTTTGTAGGAGAAACGCAACTATCTTTGGATGACGCTGTAAAGCGTGTCATTGCTATGCGCGGTGAAAACCCGATGTTAACAATAATGATAAGCGGTGATAAAAGTGCCGATTATGGCGCTGTTATGGCTGTTATGGGGCGTCTAAAAGATGCCGGTTTTCAACGTGTCGGGCTTAGAACGCAAATAGACGATTGATAAAATATGAGTTTTATAGACAGATTTTCATCAGAAAATATATTGTTATCCGTTTTAGGACATTTGGTGTTAATTGCTATAATGGTAACCTCTTTTGTTATCGTTGTAGATCGTGCAAAAATGGTTGCACCAGATCGTATAGAAATAACAGAGATAGATTTAAATTCTGTACGTGTCAGCGGTGATGAGACCGTTTTACATAATGTAAACCCCGATTTAGAACCGGAACCGGCAGTTGCAGAAGAAGAAAAAAAAGAAGAACAACCTAAAATTGAGGAACCTGTGCCCATAGAAGAAACACCGATAGAAACACCAAGCGTAATAGAAGAGAAAAAAGAACCGATAATAGAATCGGAAAAACCGGAAGATAAAAAAGAACAAATAAAAGAAGAAGCACCTAAACCTAAAAAGAAAAAAACAGTTGTTCGTGTAAATCGCGAGGTCGTGTCCTTGGACAGAACTTTGACCGTTTCTGTTGTGGATGCTTTGCGAGTTGCAATGACACGGTGCTGGGTAATTGATACGACATATCCTGGAATAGAAAATATTCGGGCAGTTGCGCATTTAACTATGCGTAGAAACGGTACAGTTCGTGATTTATGGTTTGAATCTGCTGCGCGTGAAGAAACAGATTCTGCGTTTGCATATGTACTTGGCACTATTCGTCGGGCAATAGATACGTGTCAACCGTTCAGGATGTTACCGACCGGTGAATTTGATAAATGGGAAAAGATTCAACTTACTTTTTATCCTACCCAAGGAAAAGTTATGTAAAAAAACGCCCGATAGGCGTTTTTTTAACAGATGCGCTATAAGCCGGATTCTGTTCTGCCAAGATCCAGTATTTTAAAACCAAATCAAGGTAGCGAGCATAATTAATCTGCATAATGTGTTGCCACAAGATGTCAAGCCTTCTACCCGTCCCCGACTTGGGACTTGTATAGGGGACCTATTTGAAGTTGCTGCGCATAGAGATTGCCCGTTTCACTCGAAATAAATCGATTCGTCTCTGTTGCTCTAATCGTCGGATCGCTCCGCTCGGTCATTAGCCGATATGCTGTCCCAAGCAGTCCGGACTTTCCTCCGCCCTGTTCAGACGGCTATGCTCCGCGCATCTGCATTATAAATTTTATCAGGCTTTCGTGCCTTTGCAATTAAAAAAAAGAATAAAGGAAATTTTTTACTTGCAACACATAGTGCTTTTTTCTTAAAATAGAAATAAAAGATAAAAAGAAGTGAGAAGAATGTTTCGTTTTCTGCGGTATGTTGTTTTTTTATGCGTGCTTTTTTGCGTGGGTAAGGTTTTTGCTGCTGGGTATACATGCCCAACAGAAATACAATACAGCAGTTGTAATCCCGGTTATTATATGACAAAATCATCTTCTTCAACAGAATGTTATCCTGAACCAGTTGCAGGAAATGCTTGTCGTCCTTGTTCTGTATATAGTAATACGGCTGAATGTGCTGGTGGAACGACGTGTCCTTCTTCTAATTTAATACAATGTTCTCCGGGAAATTATCTACCACCTAACGTAACAAAGTGTACCCCATGTGGTGGTGCAAATTATTACTGCCCTGGGGGCTCGTTCCCAAAAGCTAGTGTTGAACAGGGACGTTATACTGTGGATAGAGGTTATTATTCAACAGGTGGAACATCAGAAACAACACGTACAGGACAAGCGCAATGTACAGGTGCAACATATTGTGTAAATGGGGTACAGAATACGTGTCCTATTAATTATCAGGATGATTTATCTGACGGTAAATCAAAGATGCAGGATTGCAAAATAATGTGTGATGGTGGTTATCGAGTACTTTCGGCAAAAGGAACTTGTACTGCAATTAGCAACGGAAATGTTTATATTGGTGAACACCTTGTTTCATATGGCAGTACATCACCAGAGGCGACAGCCTGTCCGACAAGTTATGTCATAGCGGGAACAACGGCGGCAGATCACGATGAAGTAACTGATTGTAGAATATCTTGTACCGCAGGGACACAAGTAGTATTAGCCAACGGGTTATGTACAACACCAACGGGCAGTTGGTATACTACAGCTCATACGGTACCAGCGGGGTCAACATCTGATACTAACGTAAAAAGTTGTAGAGCAGGATATTCAACGAAGTCAACGACAGATGCTGCGGATCATGATTCGTCTTTGGATTGTAAAATATCTTGTGCTGCAGGAACAAGAGTTACAGAAGCATATGGCACCTGTACCACTCCTGCGGGGAACTGGTACGTTGGGGGACATGCACTGGTTCAGGGTTCTATAAGTACGGTGAATGAATGCTTGGATAATTACACCATAAGCGGTACCGCAGCGACGAATCATGATTCTGAAGACGATTGTAAGATATCTTGTTCAGGTGGAAGTTATCTTGCAAATATAAATGATACGACTTGTACAAATGTTGGCGGGGGTTTCTGGGCGGCAGCTTCTTTAATCTCACAGGGTAAAACAGGTACAAGAAATGCTTGTGGCTCGGGGTTAACAACAAGGGGATACGGTGCTGCTGCGGACGAGGCAAATGATTGTGGACGCGTATTGAATTTTGACGGAGAAAAAATTTATCTTCGTAAAAATAAAAAGACGACTCCTTCGTTGAACGTTCGTATAAACGATACCACGTATTATGGAAATATGAGCACTGCAACCAAAGGAAGATTAAGAGTTAAAAATGGTTCAATAACCTACTCTGTTTATGATGATGGTATGTAAAAATTCCGCATCAGCGGAATTTTTTTTATTATAAAAAATAATTAGTTTTTTATGTTGTTACTTTCTTTCACCTTGGTGCTTTGCTGCCGATAACGCCGTACGTAAAGATTGTTCTGCTATCTGGCGAATTTTCTGAGCAAATGTCCGCATATTCATAGCGTCCGCAACACTATCACCGAATATCTGAGCAATATATTCTATCTGCGTCGGCGCAATTACAAAAACTTCACTGGTAATGTTTGAAGGACTAAGACGTTGCACATTTTCTCTCATGATGACCCCCGTAATTGATTGATTTAAGAGTAAAATTAAAGATTGTTGAAAAAATGCTTTAATTTTGCTACTTGTTTGTTTTACTTAATGCATTATATCATAAAGTATCTTGACCGCAAGGTGCAAAATTGCTATACCATTCAAGATAAGATGAGGAAATAATATGTTAAAAAATTTAATTGGAAAAGTTCTGGGTTCTGCAAACGACAGAATCGTTAAGTCTTATGACAAAGTTGTATCGTTAATCAATGATTTAGAGCCGAAATATCATGCAATGTCTGATGACGAATTGCGCTCGCAGACAGATTTATTACGAAAGCGTATCGCAGACGGTGAAAAAGAAAAAAATATTTTACCTGATGCGTTCGCGGCAGTACGCGAGGCTTCTATCAGAACCATAGGTTTGCGTCATTTCAATGTTCAGATGATTGGTGGTATGGTTTTAACGAACGGTCAAATCGCTGAAATGAAAACTGGTGAAGGTAAAACTTTGGTCGCGACTTTGGCGTTATATTTAAAGGCTTTGTATGGCAAAGGTGCGCATTTGGTCACAGTAAACGATTATTTGGCGTCTCGTGATGCGGAATGGATGGGGCAAGTTTATAAATTTTTGGGTATGTCTGTCGGCGTAATTCAGCACGATATGACCGATGAAGAGCGTCGTAATGCATATGCTTGTGATATAACTTATGTAACTAATTCTGAATTGGGTTTCGATTACTTGCGCGATAATATGAAGTTTTCAAAAGAACAACAAGTTCTGCGTCCCTTGTTTTTCGGAATAGTTGATGAAGTAGATAGTATTTTAATTGATGAAGCGCGTACACCGTTGATAATTTCGGGTCCTGCCGAGGATACCAGTGAATTGTACGAGAAAGTAGATGTGGTAGTTTCTAAACTGGGACCGGACGATTTTAAAAAAGATGAAAAAGATCGTCATGTTACTTTAACCGAAGTCGGTGTAGATACCGCGACCAGACTTTTAAAAGAAGCGGGATTATTAATCGGTGATAATTTGTATGCTTCCGAGAACGCCGCATTGGTTATGCATATTCAACAATCGTTATTGGCGCACAATTTATATCATAAAAATGTGAATTATGTTGTTCGAGACGGTGAAATCTTGATAGTAGATGAATTTACCGGACGTGTTATGACAGGTAGACGCTTTGGTAAGGGACTGCATCAGGCAATTGAGGCAAAGGAACATGTAAAGGTTCAACCTGAAAATCAGACGGTTTCTAGTATTTCGTATCAAAATTTATTCCGTTTGTTTCCTACTTTATCTGGGATGACGGGAACCGCAATGACAGAGGCCGCAGAATTTGAAGAAATTTATAAATTACGCGTTGTTTCAATTCCTACTAATCGACCGGTTGCTAGAATTGATCACCATGATGAAATATACCGCAATAAAGCAGAAAAATATGACGCAATCATAAAACAAATTGCAGAGTGTATGGAAAGGAAGCAACCAGTTCTTGTGGGTACGGTTTCCATAGAAAAGTCTGAGGAATTGGCTTCGATAGTTCGTAAAAAACTGGGGGTAGAACCGGCAGTGTTGAATGCAAAGCATCATGAATCAGAGGCAAAAATTGTTGCTCAGGCTGGTGCGCCGGGGGCTCTTACGATTGCAACTAATATGGCGGGTCGTGGTACTGATATTAAATTGGGTGGTAACGCTGAAAATTTAATTGCTGCACTTGATCCGGCAGACCCAGATTTTGAGTCAAAGAAAAAAGAAATTTATGAAAGAATAGAAAATAATAAAAAACAAGTACTAGAAGCCGGTGGTTTATATGTTATCGGGACGGAAAGGCATGAGTCTAGACGTATTGATAATCAGTTACGTGGGCGTAGCGGACGTCAAGGAGACCCCGGAGATTCAAAGTTCTTTCTGGCTTTGGATGACGATTTAATGCGCATATTCGGGGCAGCACGATTGGATGGTATGCTGACAACATTAGGTTTAAAAACTGGCGAGGCAATTACACACCCTTGGATTACAAAAGCGTTGGAAAAAGCGCAGAAACGTGTAGAAGCTAGATACTTTGAATCACGTAAAGAGTTATTAAAATATGATGACGTTATGAACGAACAACGTAATGTCATTTATAAGCAACGAGATGATTTAATGGTATCAAAAGATTTATCTCCGCTGGCCAAAGAAATGATAGGAGATGTGGTTGAATTTATCTGTGAAAATAATATCCCCGAAAAAGCGCAACCGATGGATTGGAATATTCAAGGTATTCATGATACCATGATGCGTACGTTTGCGCTTGATATAACAGATATAGAAAAATGGAAGACAGATGAAACTATAACAGAAAGAAAAGCATATGAAATATTATTAAGTTTGGCTATGCGTCGGTATAACCAACAGTTAGAAAAGTACGGTCCGGAACTAATGCAGATGGCATCTCGTCAAATGATGCTTGGGGCATTGGATTCTGTATGGAAGCGTCATTTGCAACAAATGGATTACTTGCAAACCGCAATTGGATTGCGTGGATATGCTCAGAAAAATCCTTTGTATGAATATAAACAAGAGGCTTTGGGGTTATTTAGAAATACGATTAATAATTTTAAATTAATGTCAATTTCTTATATCTCCAGAATGGAGTTAACCCGAGAAGATGTTGCAGCAACAGAAAAAGAACGGGCGCAACATGATGCGGCTCTGAATCAGGCTGGAGAGGCTCGTAGAAATGCGCTCTGCCCCTGCGGATCTGGTCTGAAATATAAGCATTGTTGCGGAAAATTACATTAAAAAACGGGGGCCACCCCGTTTTTTTGTTCTATAAACAAATGTCAACAAAAAAATCCTAAAATTTTTAAATATATAGTTGCGATATTAGACTGTTTTTTGCTATTGTTTCGGCATGGAAAATCAATTTGTTCATCTTAGAACCCATTCTAGATTTTCTGTGGGTGCAAGTACGTTGAAAGTAAAAGATATTCCAAATTTATGTAATAATTTGGGGATGACGGCCTGTGCGCTTACTGATACTAATCTCATGTCTGGTTGCGCAGAATTTTCAGATGTGATGCCTAAAAATAAAGTACAGCCCATAATAGGTATAGAAATATCCTTGAACCAACATAATGCAGACCCGAAAATTTTGCGTGCCGGTTTGTTGGCTCGAATAGTTTTATTGGCGCAAAATCACGAGGGATATCTTAATTTATGCGAACTTAATCGTATAATGTATATGCGTGAAGAAAATCGTCATCTGGGACCTTTTATAACGTTTGATGATTTAGAAAACCATAAAAACGGTCTGATTTGTTTGTCTGGTGCACAGACCGGACCAATAGGAATGGCTCTGCTGAATATGCAAAACGAACAAGCATATATTTATGCAAAACGTTTTGTTGATCTCTTTGGTGATAAATTTTATATGGAAATTCAACGACATGGTTTAGAAGAAGAAATAAAAACTGAACCAGATTTCCTTAAAATCGCACAAGATTTGAACATACCTATTGTTGCAACAAACGATGTTTCTTTTGCAACTAATAATGATTATGAAACGGCAGACGCTCTTAGTTGCGTTCTGGGGCAGACAAAAGTAATTGACCCAGAAAGACCGCGTAAATCTTCGGAACAGTATTTTAAGTCATCAGACGAAATGGCAGATTTGTTTTCTGATTTACCGGAGGCCGTTGAAAATACCGTTGTAATCTCTAAACGTTGCAGTTTCCTTGTCAACGTCCACGAAAAACCTTTGCTGCCAAGGTTCGGAAATGATTTGGAGCAAGAATGTCAGATGCTAAGAGATCATACTATGACCGGTCTGGCAAAGAAATTAGAACAACATGGTATAACAGATGCGAAACCTTATTATGAACAAGCAGAATTTGAACTGGGGGTTATCATAAATATGGGTTTTCCTGGGTATTTTCTGATTGTTGCCGATTATATTGATTGGTGCAGAAAACACGATATTTTAACAGGGCCTGGGCGTGGTTCTGGGGCGGGATCCATTGTTGCGTGGGCGTTGGGTATTACTCATGTTGACCCATTAAAATATGGTTTGTTGTTTGAACGATTCTTAAATCCAGATCGTATTTCAATGCCGGATTTCGATGTGGATTTCGAGCCTACCGGTATCGAGCGCGTTTTGGCGTATATATGTGATAAATACGGTCATGATTCGGTGTGTCGCATAATAACTTTCGGTAGTTTGCAGGCTCGGGGTGCAATACGAGATATAGGAAGAGTTTATGGAATACCTTATTCTAAGTCTGATAGGTTATCCAAATTAATACCGCAAGATGCAAAAACCTTAAAAGACGCGGTAGAGTCTTCATCAGAAATCCAGACAATTTTAAACACAGATGAAGATATGAATAAAGTAGTACATATCGCAGAAGATTTAGAAGGTGCATTAAGAAATCTTGGGCAACATGCGTGTGGGGTTGTTATCGGAGATCGCCCTACTACGAAAATTGCACCTGTTTACCGAGACCCTGCAAACCCGTTGCCATCGTGCCAATTTGATGGTCATTACTTGGAATCTGCAGGGTTGATTAAGTTTGACTTTCTGGGCTTGGAAACTTTGGCAGTTTTGAAATACGCGTTAAAACTTATTCAGCAGACGCGCGGAATAAACATAGATTTAGATAAAATACCTACCGATGATGAAAAAACAATGAAATTATGGCAGTCGGGAATGACAGAAGGTATATTCCAATTTGATGCCCCTTTTGTGCAACAGACGTTACGTAAAATGCATCCTACAAGTTTTCTGGAAATTTCGGCATTAAACGCGTTAAATCGACCTGGACCAATCGCTTTTATTCCTCAATTTATCGCCCGTATGCACGGAGATGAAAAAGTCGAATATGTTCATCCGCGCGCAGAACCTATATTAAAAGAAACTTACGGAATAATCGTATATCAAGAACAGGTTATGCAATTAACTCGTGCTTTGGCCGGTTTTACGCGCGGGCAATCCGATAACGTTCGTAAGGCAATGGGTAAAAAAATCGTCAAGATGTTGGATGAACTAGAAGGTAAATTTTATGAGGGATGTGAAAAAGAACAAACCCTAAATCGTGAAGAAGCAAAAGACTTATGGGAAAAATTTAAAGAATTTGCAAAATATGCGTTTAACAAGTCTCATGCAATTGCGTATTCTATTGTGGCAAACCAATGCGCTTATTTGAAAGCAAATTATACTCCAGAATTTATTGCAGCATCTATGTCTAGTAATTTAAATGATACAGACCAACTGGCTTTGTTTGTTGATGACGCAAAAACAAATTTCGGAATTCAGATAGTTGCACCGGATATAAATGAAAGTGAATCTTTATTTACTGTTCGCAATGGTAAGATTATTTATGGGCTGGCGGCAATCAAAGGAGTTGGAACAGTCGCAACAGATGCAATTGTCGCAGAACGGAATGAAAACGGAAAGTTCAAAAATTTGACTGATTTTGCTAAGCGCTGTGCTCCGATTGTAAATAAAAGAATACTGGAAGCCTTTGCCAAAGTAGGCGTCTTGGATTCTTTGGAACCAAATCGTGCGACTATATTTATGAATGCGGATGCAATTTTAACTTATGCATCAAAATCTAAGGAAGGTGCTAATTCTTTATCTTTATTTGCAAATACCATAGAAGACGATGTCGCGGAAGATAGACTGAAAAAAAATTTACCGAATACTACTCCTTGGACTTTCGGGCAACGTTTAGAAAATGAATTATCTGCTCTCGGTTTTTATATATCTGCACATCCATTGGATCAATATAAACATTTGATAGCGCGCGCAAAATTGACAACAAGTGCGAGTCTGGCAGATGTTAGAGATAGAAAACTGGTTCAAATTGCCGCAAATGTTAACTCTTTTTCGCGTCGTAGAACAAAGACAGGAAAGGATATGATTACCATAAATGCATCGGATAGTTTTGGTAATATTGACGCAGTTGCTTTTGGCGATTCTGCCTCTGAGTTTGCTCAGATTTTATCAAAAGAGACGGTTGTTTTGATTTCTGGAAAATCTTCTAATCGTGACGATAGAATATCTGTTTTTGTAGACTCTATAATTCCTTTGACTCAGTGGGTTGCAAAAATAGCAAAGAAAATCACTTTGGATATTTATGATAAATCTGTATTGTCTGATGTGAAAAAGGCATTGAGTGCATTAAAGACTGGAATGACAAAAGTGGTTTTAAACTTACACGCAAAAGATAAAGTCGCTACGATGCAATTAACTGGTGGAGTAGAATTGGGGGCAACAACTGCCGGAGATTTAGTTAATTTGGGAATACGAGTCGGAATAGAATAAAATGAAACATATACCTGTTTTATTGAACTCTGTGATAAAGGCCTTGGGTGATGTCAGGGGCAGAAAAATAATAGACGCAACTTTCGGTGCAGGAGGGTATTCTCGTGCTTTCTTGGATGCAGGGGCAGAAGTGGTTGCGTTTGATAAGGACCCAAATGTAATTTCTGATGCAGAAGATTTAAGAACTGGATATAAAGGACGTTTTTCTTTTGTGAATAAAGCATTTTCAAACATTTCAGAACTAAAAGAGCAAGTTGATGCGATCGTTTTTGATTTAGGTATTTCTTCTATGCAAATAGATACACCATCGCGGGGTTTTTCTTTTCGCTGGGACGGCCCATTAGATATGAGAATGTCAGAGTCTGGGGAAACAGCGGCGGATTTGATAAAGAATTTATCTGCACAAGATTTAGCCGATGTCTTACGAGACTATGGGGACATAAAGAAAGCAACGGTTTTGGCAAATAAAATTAAAAAAGCAAACCCCGAGACCACATTTGAATTAAAAGAGTTAATAAATAACCCCAAAGATATTGCACCGGTTTTTCAGGCTTTACGAATAGCGGTAAACGATGAAATGGGCGAATTAGAAACGGCACTAGATTCTGTACCTGACTTATTAAAGACAGGTGGGAAATGTATATGCGTTACTTTTCATTCCTTGGAAGACAGAGTCGTTAAGAATAAGTTTAAAAAATGGACGACAGTAGCAGGAGACCCAAGATTACCTGTTATTGCAGAAGCGCAGTTTAAACTTATAAAATCAGAAACGCCTGGGAAAAAAGAATTATCTGATAATCCTCGGGCTAGGAGTGCTCATATGAGAGCTGTGATAAAATCATATTGACCCATATATATTTTTTTTTGTACGATTGGAAAACAAGAAAGGTTTTAAGGATGAGAAAATTTTTTTCTAGTGTATTATTTGCGTGTTTAATGACTGTGTGTTCTGTATCTATTGCGATGGCGGTATGCCCTGTTTGTACTGTTGCGGTGGGTGCCGGATTAGAGGGGGCGCGTTTGCTGGGGGTTGATGACGTAATTACTGGAATTTGGGCAGGTGGTTTGACATTGTCTTTGTTTTTCTGGACTGCTGGGTGGTTGAAAAAGCGCGGTGTAAAAAGTGCTTTTTGGCAGATAGTAGTTCCTTTTGTCTTTTATTATTCTTTTTTAGGAATGGTATATCTTTTCCCCAGTGTTGTATTCGGTGCGAATACTTTGTGGGGAATTGATAAGTTCTTGTTGGGGGCGATTGTCGGAACGGTTGCGTTTTATCTGGGCGCGCGTTGGTACATAAAAATAAAGCGCGACAATGGAGGACATGCAAATTTTGCTTTCCAGAAAGTCGTTGTTCCGCTGTCGTTTTTGCTAATTGTGACCGTAATTTTCTGGTTTATTACGAAGTAAATAAAGGAAGGTAATTATGAAAACCGCAAAATCAAAAAAACTTTCAATGGAAGAAATGATTGAAAAAATTGATGCTTCGAAGAAAGTTAATCCTTTGGATTTGTCTTCGGATCAAGACTTATCAATTGCTCTGATGAATTTGATTTCTCTAGAGGAGCATTTCTTTTTTAGCGGTGCAAAGACTCAGAAAACAGGTTTTTATGATTTGATAAATGCGGTTCGTGATATGAGAAAAGAACTGATGGGGCGAATCGTAAAAAAATCTACATCCGAGAACGGTGAAGTTTGGTGCATTTCAAAGCACTTGTTGGCGGCGTCTATGCGTATAATGGAGGTCGGTACAAAAGCGCTGTCTGCAGGAAATACCAAAGATGCGTATGACTTATTTAATAAATCTTATGAATTATATTCATTATTTTGGGGATTAAATATGGACTTGATTGACTTAACCGGGGTAAAAAAGGTTGCGTCTGATGTGTATAACAAGGCGATGATGGAGAATTTTGAGTGCCCTATTTCGTCTGGGAAAAAAGTAAAAAAGTCCGAAAATTCCTTAAAAACAAAGGAAGAAGATTTAAAAGAATCTAAATCGGCAGTAAGAAGACTTGGGGATTGGGTAAAGAACGCTGTAAATTGCTGTATAGAATGAAAATTAGGTATTGATTAAACCTAGGGAAAAATGATAAAATATACTTCAAGAGAGAATTAAGTTTTGAAATTGGGGATTTGTAAGTTTTATAAAAGTATATTTACAGCAATGGTTGTTTGCATTGCTGGTTCTTCTTTTGGTGCGCAGGCACCTAATCCGCGTTCTGTTGGGACAAGTACCAGAACTACGACTGCTGCAACGGGTGGTACTACGGTTACGGCTCGTGATGGTGGGCAGTCTGTCAGTGCCAGAAGTTCAAATTCGACGGTTTCTCGCAGTGCAACGCAACGTCCCTCATCAACTGTTTCAAGAAGTGCGACGACTACTCAGAAAGTTGTTAATACCGGACGCAGTGCAACTACGCGACAGAATGTTGTTTCTGCGGGGGGAACTACGGCGCGTACAGCGTCTACGAATAACGTTGTACGTAGTGCGACGGCTAATACTGCGCGTGCGGGAACGGTTTCAAGTGTTGTCGGGTCTCCGCGTGGGACATCGACTGCGCGTGCAACGGCTGTATTTAACGATATATCCAAGATAGGCGGTGGTTATGCCGAATGTCGCGAGGCGTATGCAACCTGTATGGATCAGTTTTGTGCAAATGCGAATGATACATATCGCAGATGTTTTTGCAGTTCAAAATACACGGATTTTCGTAATACCGAAGATGCTTTGAACGAGGCGATTGATTTATTGGCTCAGTTTGAGAACAATAATTTGACTGCGGTTGGCTTGTCTGCCGAAGAAGTTTCCGCAATGTATAGCGCAACCGAAGGTGAACAGGCGATAAAGAAAGATACCAGTGCTGCGGCACAAATGCTGGAAGAAATCAGCGATTTATTGTCTGGTAATAAAGAAACCACTACTACTTCTAACAGCAACGCTTCTTTGGGGATAATATCTGTAGATTTTACTTCTAATATGGATGATATTTGGTCTGGGACGGGTGATTCTATTTTTGATACGGTTAATTCTGGTGTTGATTTGTCAACGTTAGAGGGTGAAAGCCTTTATAATCAGGCGCATAGCCAATGTATAAAACTGATTACAGATTCGTGTGAGAATAATGCCGTTTTGACTATGGCAAAAAGTGCGTATGCGATAATGATTACGCAGGACTGCAACATATATGAAAAGAAGATAAATTCTCAGAAAGAGACGGTGGCGCAAACGGTTCGTACCGCGGAAAAGTATTTACGTGAAGCGCGACTGGAAGAATATCGGGCGCATAATTCTGCAGATGTAAACGAGTGTATTGCAAAAGTAAAAAGTGCAATAACTTCTGATTCTGTATGCGGTGCAAATTATAAAATGTGTCTAGATTTGGGGACAGGTGCGTACATAAACAGTACTACCGGAGAGGTCATTTATTCAGAGCGTTTGTTTAAACTGCAAGATTTGATAACTTTGAATGGAACTTCAGATGATGTTTTGGCACAGAATTCATCTGTAAGTACTTATTTAGATTCAAAACGTAAGTTTGCAGAAAGTGCGCTTGATACATGTCGTGACATATCCGATATTGTTTGGGAAGAATTCAAACGGCAGGCTTTGATAGAAATTGCACAGGCGCAAGATGAAAAAATAGAAGAAGCCAAGATGTCATGTGTCAGTGTAATTGCCGAATGTTATGATATCCAAGCCGGCGAGTTGAAAGACTTAGATACCACAACTGCGCAATATTCTGGTGCGATCAGTGCTTCAGCTGCCAAAGAAATGTGTAAAGACAAGGTTATTGCGTGTGCGTCGTTATATGGAAATACAGAGGGGTGCGAATTTGACGGCAACGGGCATTTAACGGTTGGTAATTATTCTGGTGCCAGCGCGAATGAGATGTGTGGTTTGACTGCGTTATTAAATTTTGTTGAAACGGTTGACAGTACCAGAATTGCCGAAGGTTGTTCTGTTGCAATTCAGAACTATGTGGTAGATTTATGTACACCAACAACGGGAATACGGACATACCCATGGAATTGCAAGGATAAAAAACTTGGTAGTTTAGACGATTCTGAAAGTGCTTCGTATAGTGCATCGTTGATAGCAAATGTAAAATATTTTGCTTTGGAAAATTGTGGTATAGCAACAGGTAGCGAGACTTTTAAAGAATTACCTGTATCAGTTCAACGTGATGTAGAAAATATTGTTAACAATTTGTCCGAAGAAATGGATTATATGTTGATGGATATTTGTGAAGATTTGGATGGATATTGGGTTGATTCTGGTGCGACAGGAACTTATTTAAGTGAATTTTATAAAGATGTTTATGGTGGAAATACAAATAATAATTGGGGTAAGTGTGTAGAAAATACGACAATGGTTCGTTGTCTGGACTATAATGATTCTGATAGGGATCCTGTTGCAACATATAACTCAAACAGGGATGAATGTGTATTTACTGACGAGTGGTATAAAGAAAGGTGTGGTTATTTAGGTGGAATTTATAATAACTCAATATGTTATGCTCCTGGAGATTAGGGTAAAAAACATGAAAAAAATATTTATGATTTTTTGTGGTGTAATTATTGGCATATTTGTAATTCAATATGAATCATATGCAATAAATATTGCTCGTACTGAGGAAGAGTGTGAGGCTGAATTTGGTGACGACAAAAAGAAGCTAGAAGAGTGTCAAAAAAATTCAAAAGAAGTAATTCAGAAATGGTATTACGATAAAGGAAATATTACTAATGATAATTTCTCCATCTATGATTTAGTAATTGCTGGGGGAATTTATGACGATGGGTCAATATTTAACGGTGCGACAGAACTAGAACGAAAATTAACAAGAGGAACCAAACCAGATGAACATGGAATTGTTCTGTTTATGGCTAGGGATATTGTTGAAAACGGAGGATATTTCTGTCCGTATCAATTACAGTGTTCAAATGCAAGTAATACAAAGAGAACTTGGACGCAATATTATGAACCTAAAAATTTTTTAAATTCACAGTGTGTATGGTTGTGCAAAGATGGTTATTATGGTAATAAATGTAAAGAAAAAACACCGTCGGGCAACACGACTTTTAATGATGATTGCGATAACAGTAATTTTAGTAAAGAAACAGGTATGTTTTCAGAATTAGGAATGAATACAAAAATCTCTTCTGTTTCAAAAGAAGAAGATATAACTGGGTTTGATACTGGAAACGAGAGCACGGGAAATGATAGTGGTTATTATAAAGAGTATGATGTTGTTTTGGCAGCAGTAAAGTTTCTAGATCATGGGATTGTGGCTCTTCCTGTTAAAATTCATTGTGGGGTTATGAATTGGCCAGAGAATGATTCTTTTGTGGATGATATTGATGATATTATTAATAATGCAACAAATGGCCGAGGTACGCTTTTGTGTGCCCAAGGATATGAGCCTGATAACGGCAATCTCAATTGTGTTCCTATAGATTCACGTGCTTGCGGAATAGATAGTTTACCTTTTTGTCAAGGTTTTGATAAGAGTAAATTTAATGAAAGTATTCATTATAAAGATATACAAGGAGATTGTGTAAAATATTTTTGTGAAGAACCGGGAACCGCATTTACATCTAAAACGGATACAAGTTGTGTTGAATGTAGTAATGGTGGTCCAGATCCAAATAATGGAACGTGTATATCTTGTGATATCGGTACATACTTTGATAAAGACGGGGGAACCTGTAAACAAGCGGTGGCATATTCTAAGTCAGATATGCAATATGGAAAAGGAGAAACTAAAAATACGGTTCCTTTGGATGAGCAGTGTTGGTTAATTGCAACGCCAGAAGAGTATGCAGAATGCGTAAAAAATGATAGCAAAAGACCATATATTTCACCGTCAAATAGTACGCAAATTATGACGCAGAGTATATTTTAAAATAAAAAACTCACTGGTGTGAGTTTTTTATTTTCTTTATGCGCCGTTCAGGCTTTTTAACATCTTCATAACCATCTTTCGCTGGTCATCACTGGGTAACCGCCAATATAAATTAATTATTTGTAACGATTCATTCTTTGCCAAGGGGTCGTCGGCCTTTTGCTCTGATACGCGGGGAAGTTTTCCAGACCGAGTAGGCTCTGGCATGTTACCAGGTAACCCCATAAAGAAAAATGAAACAGGCGTTTCCAGTGCCGCACTCAATTCAAATAACCGAGACGCAGAAATCCTGTTCCCTGCACTTTCATATTTCTGTATCTGCTGAAACGTTACACCACATATTTTCGCTAAATCTTTTTGCGATAACCCCATCATCAGACGACGCAATTGAACGCGCTGCCCAATGTGCTCGTCAACAGATGTTGGTTTAAATGTCTTTCCACTCATTTTCTTATCTCTCTTTCTTTATGAAATACTTCCTATATACATAACATTTATACAATTTTTCTTTTTGTTTTGCAATCAAAAAAGCCTTATGATACTCTTAAATAGTTAAAAATATAAATCCAGAGGAAACTATGACTAATAAACCATTGGTCCTTTGTATAATGGACGGCGTAGGAATAAATAATGATACTCTGCATAATGCAGTCGCAATGGCGGATATGCCTTTCTTTCAATCTTTGCTGGAAAAATACCCGCATTCTGTCCTTGATGCCAGCGGAACTGCCGTGGGATTACCAGACGGTACAATGGGAAATTCAGAGGTCGGACATATAACTATCGGTGCAGGTCGGGTGGTAAATCAATTCTTGCGCAGATTTCAAATGGAAAATTGGGATAAAAACGAACCTCTGCGCAATTTTATAAATACAGTTAAGAAAAATAACGGTATCGTCCATGTCGCAGGACTGATGTCAGACGGACGCGTCCATTCCGATATAGAAGAAATCTTGGTAATCGCAAAGAAAATTTTAAATGACGGTTTAAAACTTTGTATACATTTCATTGCAGACGGTCGGGATACTCTGCCCCAATCTGCTCCAGAGTATATTAAACTGATTAAAAAAGATTTACGCGAATTTCTGGACTCTGGGCAGGCGTTCTTTGGTACTTTGTCGGGGCGATACTATGCAATGGATAGAAATAAAAATCTGGATAGAACAAACCTTGCTTTCAACGCAATCGCAATGGCAAAATCAGAATACTCCGCACGTAACATAGATGATGCTCTGCAAGATGCTTATAACCGCGGTGAAACAGACGAATTTATCAAACCCGTTGTCATTGACGGGGATAAGCCTTTGACGAAAAACGACGGCTTTTTATTCGCAAACTATCGCAGTGATAGAGCAAGACAAATAGTCCGTGCAATTCTTGAAACGGGTGCTTATACGTTATGTTTTTCCCAGTATGGCGAGGGTTTAAATGAAGCCTGCCCCGCTCTATTAACAGATGAACCCGTCATAAATACTCTGGGCGAGGTTCTGGCAAAAAATGGAAAAACTCAGTTGCGTATCGCGGAAACAGAAAAATATAACCATGTGACTTATTTCTTTGATGCAGAAAAAAATGTGGACTTCCCAGGGGAAAAAAAGATACTGATAGATTCTCCGGCAGTTGCTACTTTTGATTTAAAACCGGAAATGTCTGCACGCGAAATTACAGATGCACTGCTGCCCGAATTAACTAAGTTCGATGTCGTTATATTAAACTATGCTAACGGTGATATGGTCGGACATACGGGAAACGAACCTGCAACAGTTCGAGCAATGGAATTTCTGGATGCTCAATTGTCAAGACTGGTGCCCGAGGTTTTAAACCTGGGGGGCATCGTTTTAATTACTGCTGATCACGGTAACGCAGAAAAAATGTGGGACAAAGAAAATAATATGCCTTGGACCGCACATACTACCAATCCAGTTCGCTTTATAGCAGTGTCAAACGAAAAACTGACTCTGGCAAATGGCGGATTGGCGGATATTGCACCAACGATATTAAAATTGCTCGGTTTGTCCCAACCAAGCGATATGACAGGAAAAAGTTTGATATAAAAACGGCGCTTTTATTCGCCGTTTTTCTTTTTTCTTCGTTCTTGAAAAAAATTTCTTAATAAGTCTGCGGATTCGTCTGCATATTCTGGTGTTTGATAAACCAAAGGTTTCCATAAATGGCGGTCTGTATCATATATCTTGGCGTTATGCAGAACTGCCCCGCCCTTTATGTCTGTGGCTGCAAAATATATTTTGCGAATTCTGGCAAGTGAAATTGCGGTTGCACACATTGCGCAAGGTTCAAGACTGATATATATATCGCAATCGTCCAAAAACTTTGTCCCAAGTTTTTTGCATGCCTTGTTTATGGCGACGATTTCAGCGTGTAAAATAGGGTTATTTTTCTGCTGTACTTGGTTTTCTCCACGTGAAATTATTTTGCCGTCCTTTACAATTACTGCACCAATAGGCACATCATTATGTGATCGTGCGCGAATTGCTAAATTTAAGGCTTGCTTCATAAACGACATGTTATACACTTTATAACATGAATTCAAAATTGCAAATCATTTCAGGTAGATTCCACGGGCGAAAATTATTCCTTTCCAAAGACGCCAGACCAACGCAGAACCGTTCCAGAGCCGCGTTATTTAATATGCTGGCGTCTGGAATTCTTGAAGCAGATAGAAAATATATTGTATGGGATGCTTTTGCAGGCAGTGGTGCTTTGGGGTTAGAGTTCTTGTCCAGATACCCGCATTCAGAAGTTCTCTTTACAGATGTTTCCGATGAATCGATGAATACGATTCGAAAAAATTTATCTGAATTAAAACTGGGGCAGGAAGCTCGGATAGAAAAAGCGGACGCCTTGATAAAGGTTAAAGAAATTTCAACAGATACAGACGTTGTTTTCGTGGATGCTCCTTATGCAAACGCCGAAATGGGAGGCTTTTTAATAGATTCTTTATCAAAAAAACTAAAAGACGGGGCATTGGTAATCTGGGAACAGGAAGTCTCTAATTTCGCCTTGCCGGTTGGTAACTGGGTCGTTCTGCGAGACAAAACTTATGGACGAGCGCGTTTTCTGATACTGCAACTAAAAAATAAATAAAAACCTTGATTTATCAATATTTTTAGTAAATAATATGCCTCACACGGCACCCTTGGAGGTCGTGTAAAATGAATAATTTTCATAAAAAGGACTAAAAATGGCAATTAATTTAAAAGCAGAAATTCGTAACGTTGCTGGCAAGGGGGCCGCACGTAGCATACGTAATAACAAAAACATCCCTGCCGTAATATACGGTGAAAAAAAGTCTCCGGTTGCAATTGAATTAAACGGACGCGATTTCGAGATGTTATTGAAGACACCTAGTTTACGTACAAAATTATTTAAAATAGAAACCTCTAACGGTACAGAAGATGCTATGTTAATGGATCTGCAGTATCATCCCGTTTCTGACGCGGTTATTCATGCGGATTTTAAACGTATTGATGTTAAGAAACCTGTTAATGTTAGCGTGCCAGTAGAAGTCGTTAACTCAGAAATATCAAAAGGGTTAAAGTTAGGTGGCGTATTGAACTTTGCTGTTCGTAAGGTCGCTTTACGCGGGCTTGTCGACAAAATACCAGAAAAAATTACAATTGATTTAACCAATCTAGAAATCGGTGACTCTGTCCATGGTTCAGATTTGGTATTGCCCGAAGGTGTGGAATTGGGACTGCGTCAGGCCGAATTAGCGTTTGTTGCGATTGGCGGTAAAATGGCGGAAGAAACAGATATGCCGAAACATTCGGCTGCAACTGCTCCTGCAACGGCACCCGCACCATCGGCAGAAGAAAACACAGAAAAGAAATAAGTCTTTTCTCGATATTTATAATCAACGCTCTGAAAAGAGCGTTTTTTATTTATTATTTTTTTCCTGTGGTCTTGAAATCAAATTTGTTGTTCACTATATGGTATCTTAGTAAAAGAGTTTGAAGGAGTAAAAAAATGGGAAAAGTATTAGGTATTGATTTGGGTACAACTAATTCGGCCATGGCTTTCATGGACGGCAGTGAACCGAAAATTATCGAAAATTCAGAAGGTCAGCGAACAACTCCGTCAGTAGTTGCATTGACTTCTAACGGTGAACAGTTGGTCGGTATTACCGCAAAGAATCAGGCGGTTACAAACCCCGAAAATACGATTTATGAAATTAAACGTTTAATGGGATTGCGCTATGATAGTCCCGCAGTAAAAGAAATCGCGGCACGCGTTCCTTATAAAATAGTTGCGGGTGATAATGGCGATGCATGGGTGGAAATGGAAGGTAAAAAATATGCCCCTTCTCAGATTTCCGCAATGATTTTGGCAAAATTGAAGAAAGATGCAGAAGCGTATTTGGGTGAAACAATAAACGACGCCGTAATTACGGTACCTGCTTATTTTAATGATTCTCAGCGTCAGGCAACAAAAGACGCCGGTCGTATTGCAGGCTTGAACGTTTTGCGTATTGTTAATGAACCAACTGCGGCGGCTTTGGCGTACGGTTTGGATAAAAATAAAAACGGTACAATCGCAGTATACGACTTAGGTGGCGGTACATTTGATATTTCTATTTTGGAAATTGTGGACGGCGTTTTCGAGGTTAAGTCTACAAACGGTGATACTGCACTGGGTGGGTCAGATTTTGATGCGCGAATACTAAAATTTTTGATTGAAGAGTTCAAGGCTCAGACCGGTATAGATTTATCTAATGATAAATTGGCGTTGCAACGTTTGAAAGAAGCCGCAGAAAAAGCGAAAATAGAATTGTCATCAAAGACATCTACTGATATTAACTTACCGTTTTTAACTGCGGATGCATCTGGCCCAAAGCACTTTAATACGACGTTAACGCGCGCAAAATTAGAATCTTTGGTAGACGATTTAATTCAGAAGACGATAGAACCTTGTCAAAAGGCTTTGAAAGATGCCGGTTTGGATAAATCTCAGATTAATGAGGTGATTTTAGTCGGTGGGCAAACTCGTATGCCGAAAGTAGCAGAAACGGTTAAAGAATTCTTTGGACGTGAACCTCATAAGGGCGTCAATCCAGATGAAGTCGTGGCATTAGGTGCCGCAATCCAAGGGGGCGTATTAAAAGGAGACGTAAAAGACGTTCTGTTATTAGACGTTACCCCGTTGTCTTTGGGAATCGAAACTTTGGGCGGAGTATTTACTCGCTTGATTGATCGTAATACGACAATACCCACTAAAAAATCGCAGGTGTTTAGTACTGCGGAAGATAATCAGTCTGCTGTTACAATTCGCGTGTTCCAAGGTGAACGTGATATGGCCGCAGATAATAAGTTATTAGGTCAGTTTAATCTGGAAGGTATTGCACCTGCTCCGCGTGGCATGCCTCAGATAGAAGTTTCTTTTGATATTGATGCTAATGGTATCGTTCATGTGTCGGCAAAGGATAAAGGCACAGGTAAAGAACAGGCAATTTCAATTAAATCGGATGGTGGTTTGTCAGAAGATGAAATTAAACGCATGGTTGATGAAGCCGCTGCAAACGCCGATGCTGATAAGAAAAAACGTGAGTTAGCAGAAGCCAAGAATAATGCAGAAACTGCAATATTCAGCATAGAAAAATCTTTGAAAGAACACGGTGATAAGATAAGTGAAGATGAAAAGAAAGCCATTGAAGATGCAAAGAAAGAACTTGCTGATGAACTGGCTAAATCTGATGCGACGGCGGAATCTTTAAAGAACAAGACCGAAGCGTTGGCAGAAAAATCAATGAAACTGGGTGAAGCCGTTTACAAGGCTTCTCAGGAAACATCCGCGCAACAAAATGACGAAACAAAGTCAAATGAAGACGGTACGCGTGATGCAGATTTTTCTGAGAAAAAATAAAAAATTAGTGTAAAAAAATCCCGCAATAAAAAGCGGGATTTTTTTATTTGGTTTCTCCAATATAAATTCCCATATTAACAGCGATTTGTAGTAACGGATTTTCCGGTGATACAAAAGCATCTGATGTCTGTACACCAGGAATTCTGGGGTCGTCAGAAATTTCGCCTGCATTAAAAAATTCATTTAATCCGACGGTTATACATTTAGAATCTTTTATTGCGGTCATTACATATGTCTCGTTATTTTCAATCGCATTTATTGCGCAGTCGGCCATTCGAGTCGCCAGAATTCGGTCTGATGCGACCGTATCACCGGCGCGTTGAGTATGTTCTGGAAATGCAGTTCTGTTAACTATTCCTGCTGCGGTAAGTTTCCTTGAAATCATATCAGCAGGACGACCAGAATGTCCCCGTAATGATATACCCTCGGAAACGAGAATTATACCATAGTCAATGAAAGATTTTTTAATGTGTGAAATTAAAGAATCCGTATCAAACTTTATTTCTGGTATCAAAATTGCGTTGGCTCCAATTGCAATTCCTGCGTTTAATGCCAGTTGCCCGCAATCGCGTCCCATAGTTTGTACGACAAACCATCTGTGATGACTGCGTGCAGTCATCATTAACTGATCGCAGAAAGATGTAAGTTGCTGTACTGCCGTATCAAAACCTATCGTTTTATCGGTTAACGGAATATCCATATCTATGGTTTTTGGAATGCAAACTAACTGTAATCCGTTATATATTTCCTTGTTGCACCAAGCCAAAGATAAACTGCCGTTTCCGCCAATTAAAACAATTGCATCTAATTTTAATTCTAACAAAGATTCACGTAATTTCTGATTGAATTTTTCAATTTTCCCATGCTCAACCGCCGTTTCAAAATTTAGTGCGTTTGCATGACCGTTATGTAGAAAACTACCTGCCAAACGTGCGCTTTCTATCGGGAGAGTTTCTTCATTAAACTCAATAACTTTCGGTGGTGTCGTACATAAACCGTCGGTGCCGTCCAGAATACCGAAAACCCGCCAACCGCGTAAACTTGCTGCACGATAAAGACGTTGAACCGCTGTGTTTAAACCAGAACAGTCTCCTCCAGTAGTCATTATACCTATTTTTTTCATTTTCTGTTCCCTTTGCTTTTTTTAATTATATCACAAATAAATTGACAAAGAAATTATATTTGCAATAATTTGTCCAAAGCAACCATAAAAAAGTTTTAGGAGATTATAGGTATGTCAAAAAATAATACTTTTTTTAAAAGATTGAAGCGTTCAACGGAAGAATTAATAAATTTATCGATCGCTCAGCAGAATTCTTGGATGGAAAAGCGCCGTAATTTTGCAAGACGTTTTCTAAAAACCTTGAACATTTTTGCTCGACCGGCACCGAAAGAAGAAGTTGATACAAAAGTTGTTTCGGCAACAATAAATGAACAAAATGAAAAACGTCCTTCGGGTATTTCTGCATATTGGTTTCCTATTTCTTGTGTTGCTTTGGTTATATTACTTGCTATATGGGTTATGATTACGCCGTTAAAATCTGTTACGACAGTGGCGACAACTAACACATCGGCCGTTGTTCCGGAACCCGTAGTGCGTAAAGTCGAAGAAGTTTCTGTCCCTACATTTGATATCGTTCGTATTGAAGACGAAGGAACGGTTGTAATTGCGGGTCGCTGGGTGGCGAACAGAAATATTTCTGTTCTTATTGACGACAAAGTTGTTGCGACAGAACGTACAGATGATAACGGAGAATTTGTATATGCCCCGACTCGTAAGTTTGAAACTGGTAATTATACAATTTCTTTAATTGGTGTTGATCCAGAAGTAAAATCTGAAGAAAATGTTTTTGTATATATTTCACCTCGTGGGTATAAGAATTCAATTTCCTTATTGATGTCTGCTGACGGTAGTACTTTATTACAGGCGCCTACTTTATTGGCAGATGGTGATTTATCCGTGTCTAAAATTGATTATCTGGATACAGGACGTATAGTTGTTAACGGAAATGCTCTACCTCGTTTGCGTGTGTCTTTGGCGTTAAACGATAAATATCTGGGCGTTGCCAAAGTGTCCGATCATAAGTATTTTGGATTGGGTGCGGATGTAGGACAACTGGAAATCGGTAAGAAATATACTTTAACAATTCGTTTACATGACGGTGATGGTCGTACGATTGCTCAGGTCGGTCACACATTTGAAATGCCTGAAATGACCGGTGATGATAATACTTATTATACGGTTCGAAAAGGTGATTGCTTATGGGTAATTGCACGGAACTTTCTACGTAAAGGTGTCTTATTTAGTATAATTGCCGAACGTAATAATATAGAAAACCCAGATTTAATTTATCCAGAACAGTTATTACAAATACCAGTTGGTGAGGTAAAAAATGAATAAAAAAAGAAAAGGTTTTCATAATTCAAAAGACAAAAAAGAAGTTTCTGAAATCGGAAGTTTGCTTTCTATGCTGACTTCGTTAGAAATGACTGCAAGATTATATAACTGTTATGATATATTAAGACAAATAGAAAAACTTAAAAAATCTGCTGCTACGAATAATGGTAATAAGAAATTATTAAAATCAATTAATAACAAATATTTTGAAATTAAGCAGCAGATGGAAGAAATAATGCAAAACAGGCAAAATAAAATCAAATAAGAAAATGGGTTTAAACAACCCATTTTTTATTTGTATCCAGTGCGGACGAAAGGAATGTATGATTTCCTGCCGAAATCAATCCAATCGTATGATATAATTTTGGTGATTTTGGCGGGTCCCTTTCACTATGCGCAAATACGCTACATTCCGAATTTTCTGTGTCAGGTTCTATTCCGTCGCCGACAAATCAAAAAAACAAAAACCAACGTAATGTTGGTTTTATTTTTTGGTGCGGGCGAAGGGAATCGAACCCTCGTCTTCAGCTTGGGAAGCTGACGTGCTACCATTATACCACGCCCGCTGTTTTATGGAGAGATTTTATAACCTTGTTTACTAAATGTCCAGTATAAAACTTATTTTCGTTTTTCCTGTTGCTTTTTACTTTTTTCAGTCCTACCGTTAATTATGCTTAAATATAAAAAAGGGAGATGTCATAATGGCAAATGAAAATATGAACCCGCTATTAGCCGCTCAACAACGCGTAAAAGTGGCTTGCGATAAACTAGGCTTAGATGCAAATGTTTATGAAATATTGAAAAATCCGCAAAGAATACTAGAAGTTTCAATCCCTGTTAAAATGGATGACGGAACAATAAAGGTTTTTACAGGTTACCGTTCTCAACATAATACTGCCATAGGACCTTCAAAGGGAGGCGTCAGATTTCACCCTGCCGTAAGTAAAGATGAAGTTGCCGCACTATCTATTTGGATGACTTTCAAATGCGCTGTTACAGGTATCCCATACGGCGGAGGAAAAGGAGGCGTAATAGTCGACCCAAAGACTTTGTCTAACGGTGAACTAGAACGTTTATGCCGTGGTTATGTCGATGCTATTTATCCGATATTGGGAGAAAAGAAAGATGTCCCTGCCCCAGACGTAAATACAAACGGGCAGATTATGGCGTGGATGATTGACGAGTATATAAAGTTGTCAGGTGATGCGTCTTTCGGTACTTTCACAGGAAAACCTGTTGAACTATCCGGATCTTTGGGGCGCACAAAAGCAACTGGTCTTGGTATTTCTATCATAATTTCAGAGGCTTTGAAAAAACACGGTAAAGAAATAAAAGATGCTTGTATAGCAATTCAAGGTTTCGGAAATGTAGGCAGTTTTACCGCTAAATGCAGCAGTGATATGGGCGCAAGAATAATCGCAATTGCAGAGTGGAATACTATTTTATACAACGAAAACGGGTTGAATATAGAAGCCTTGTTAAAATATAAGAATGATAACAAAGGCAGTATAAAAGATTTCCCTGACGCAAAAGAAATTACGGCGGAAGAGTTCTGGGGGTTGAATGTAGACGTTCTTGCACCGTGCGCCATGGAGAATACGATTAATAAAGAAACTGCACCATTAATAAACACAAAACTTGTCGTCGAAGGCGCAAATGGTCCAACCACTTTGGAAGGAGAAGAAATATTGTTGAAAAAAGGGGTGACCGTTGTTCCGGATATTTTGGCTAATTCTGGGGGGGTAACAGTATCTTACTTTGAATGGGTACAAAATCGTTATGGTTATTATTGGACCGAAGCAGAAGTAGAACAAAAAGAAGAAACTGCAATGAAAAGTGCTTTTGACGCCATTTATAAGATAAAAGAAGAATACAACGTTCCTATGCGTGAAGCGGCTTATATGCACTCTATAAAACGAGTCGCTGGGGCAATGAAATTACGCGGTTGGTGTTAACAAAAAACCCGATTTAATCGGGTTTTTTGTTTCTTTATGTTTTTTTATTTTTCGCACAGTTCCACTGCATACATTTTATCAGTGTTCATATCTTCTGCCGTTCCACAGAAAAGTCGCATATAGCAAGTGTTTTCCTCAGAGGAAATGGCTTTCATTGTAGGTACTGGGATTATGTTTAATAAGCAATAACCCTCTTCTACATATTGTGCAGGGTTTTCAGTTGATAAAAATTTAGCAGTTTTCTTTTTGTTTGCGATTTTTATTAGTTCTTCGGTCTTTTCCAGTTTTACAATATAATCACCTTGGTTTCCAATACCAACCGCACTTAAAGGTTGTTTTTGTATGGCAGTTTGTATCTGAGTTTGTAAAATAGCATAATCCTCTGGTGTGGCTTTTTCAGGCCCGCAACCTGCAAGAAGCGGAACTGCAAGTAATACGGCTAATGATAGAACTTTTTTCATACTTTCTCCTTTGTGTTAAAGCAAATGTATAGGTATATATACATCGTCTGGATTATAACATACTTTATGATAATAAAAATAGAAAATATTTTAACTGATTAAAACAGTTGACTTTTGGGCTTTTTTGAATAATAATCAGTTTGCAAATCCCAGAGATTGCCATTACAATTAAACCAGTACGCGGTATGCGTGTGGAACATCAACCGGCGAGTGTTCGCTCTTGATGTGTTTTTTGTGTGTTGGTTTTCTGGTAAAAAATTTAAGGAGCAAAAATTATGGCAACAGTTATAAGATTGGCACGTTTTGGTGCTAAAAAACGTCCTTATTATCATGTCGTGGTTACAGATTCTCGTAACGCACGTAATTCTGGTAATATTCTGGATACGGTTGGTAAATATGATCCCATGCAACCACGCGACAGTGATAAGCGTGTTGTTTTAAATGTTGATGCGGTAAAGGCTTGGATGGTCAAAGGTGCAAAACCTTCTGATCGTGTTTACAAGTTCTTGGTTAAATTGGGTTTGGTTGAAAAGAAACCTATCCCCGTTCAGACGAAAAAACATTTACAGTCTGAAAAAACTCAGATGAAAATAAAAGATAAACAGGAAAAGTTGGCTAAAATAGCGGAAGAAAAAGCGGCTGCCGAAGCGGCGGCAAAGGCTGCGGCAGAAACTCCTGCCGAGGCACCAGTTGCAGATGCGCCTGTTGAAGCGCCTTCAGAAACACCAGCAGAATCTTCTAATGAAGAGGCACCAGTTGCCGAAAGCGGTGAAGCTTCTGCGGATGCTTCAAGCGAAAAGCCTGCGGAAGAGCAAACGGCTAATGAATAATTTTTGCTTTTAATGGACTCGGGTACTTCTGTGTGCCCGAGTACCACAAAAAAGGTATTTATATATTGGAAAATAAAAAGTTAGAATTTTGTCCGTATGATAATATAGTCCCATTTAAGTGCGACATAGATTACCGTACTAATGAGTCGTGCAGACAAAAGAGCAAGGCTTTTTATAAAGAACAAGAAAAAAACATTTTTGTTTCTGAAAATGTTATATGTGAATGCGATCCGGAAATTTGCCCAAGGTACGTTAAACATATGATAGAAAATTTAACTAAGTATAAGCAAAATGCTAAAAACAAATAAGATTTTGGTTGGGAAAATTGTTGCACCGCAAGGTATTCGTGGTGAGGTACGTATTCAGACTTATACACAGAACCCAGAGGATTTTAAAATATTGAAAGTACATAGTGAAAAGTTGACTGATGGGACTTTTCATTTTGTGCGCCGACTTAACCCGACTTCTTCTGTGGTTATCGCAAAAATAGACGGTGTAGCAGACAGAAATTCAGCGGAAATGTTGCGAGGTATAGAATTATTTATTAATCGTGACGAATTGCCGGAATTGAAAGACGGTGAATATTATCAAGCAGATTTAATAGGTATGCGGGTTATTCGTGATGGTGTACTTCTGGGTGTGGTTGATAATATACAAAATTATGGTGCTGGGGACATCTTGGAACTTGATAACGGTGAAATGTTGGCTTTTTCTAATGTTGATATAAAAGCCACGGAAAAAACTATATACGTAAAGGATTAAACATGTTTTTTTATAGAGGAAAAACACCAATTAATATTTGTTTCTATATACCTAAAAAAATCAGAAACAATCAGGTACAGGTTAAATGTATAAATAAATCTTTAAGAAATTGTCCGTCATTAAAATTTTTAAAAGGTATAATTTTCTCTTATAAGTATAGAATTGCGAATAAAAAAGAAAGCCATAGCGATAAAGTGATAAATGTTATACCTGTTAGAAAGGATATGGATTCATTTTATAATGTTTATGTTATGAATATGATGGATGCTATTTGTAGTAAATGTAAATATAATGTAAAAAATCATTAAAAAAAGGGTAAAAAATGTCTGACGATAAAAAAACGATGGGTGTTTGTTTTTATATGACTCGAAAATTTGAAAACAATCAAGTTTATACAAAGTGTAAAAATGCTTCTTTAAACAAATGTCCTGTAATAAAATTTATAGATTCGACAAAAGAAAGTTATAATTATAAACTTACAAATAAACTTATAAATTTAGGGGATAAAGTAATTCTTATAAAACCGACCGATACAAAAATAGAAGTAATTTCTCATTTATATTTTATGGGGATTATTGATGATATCTGTAATAAATGTGAACATAATGTAAAAACTCGTTAAAAGAAGGATAAAAAAATGTCTAATGATAAAAAACCGATAGACGTTTGTTTTTACATGACACAAAAATTTACAAACAATCAAGTTTATACGAAGTGTAAAAAAGGATCACTAAATAAATGTCCTGCAATAAATTTTCTTAACTCTATAGAAAATAGGTGTAAATATAAACTTACTAATAAATGTACCATAGTATGTGATAAGGCTATTTACGTAACGCCTGTAAATAATAAAGTAAATGATTTTTATAATTCATATGTTATGAAAATGATTGCGGACATATGTAATAAATGCAAGAAAAATAAAATCAGGTAAAAATTGTGCACTTTAACATATTAACTATTTTTTCTGAGATGTTTCCTGGAACGCTGGGTGCCGGCGTGGTCGGTCGTGCTCTGGAAAAAGGGTTATGGTCGTATGACACTATAAACATTCGTGACTTTGCAATAAATAATTATGGCAGTGTTGACGATGAGCAGTTCGGAGGTGGTGTTGGTATGGTTATGCGACCGGACGTTCTTGGAAATGCTATTGATTCTGTACAAAAACGCGGAAAAATAATATATTTTTCACCGCGCGGGCTTACATTAAATCAAGGTATGGTTCGGGATTTTGCAAGAGATAAAGACGCAACTTATACCCTGCTCTGTGGTAGATACGAGGGGATAGATCAACGTGTTATAGACGAATATGATATAACAGAGTTATCTATCGGGGATTATATATTATCTGGCGGGGAAGTTGCTGCACAAGTTTTTATTGACAGCGTCGTTCGTGTGTTAGATAATGTCTTGGGCGGTGGCACTGAGGCAACCGCTAATGAAAGTTTTGAAATCGGGGGGCTTGAATGGCCGTTGTATACCCGCCCGTCGGCATGGCGTGGACGAAATGTCCCAGAAGTCCTGCTGTCCGGTCATCACGGCAATATAGAAAGATGGCGGAAACAACAATCGGACGAAATAACAAAAAAACGTCGTCCGGATTTAATAAAGGAAAAGTAAAATGAGCATTATTAAAAAAATTGAAGCCGCACAAGTTGCAAAACTAAAAGGCGATAAAAAAATCCCAGCATTTAAATCTGGTGATACAGTGAAAGTACACGTAAAGATTAAAGATGGTGATAAATTTCGCATCCAAGTTTTTGAAGGCGTCGTAATTGCGCGTGATGGTGGCGAAGGAAATAATGCATCCTTTACTGTACGTCGTGAATCTTATGGGGTCGGCGTAGAACGCAAATTCCCTCTTTACAGCCCTGCAATTGAAAAAATTGAAAAGGTTCGTACTGGTAAGGTTCGTCGTGCTAAATTATTTTTCTTGCGTGGTTTGTCTGGCAAAAAAGCACGTATTGTTGAAGATTTGTCTGTAAATTCTACGGAGAAAGAAGAAAATAAATAATTTTATTTTCTGTAAAAAAGAAACCGCAGTTTATGCGGTTTCTTTTTGCTCAAAACGTCGCGTTTTTTTATAAAAACAAACTGTTTTTAATGCTATATATTTTTATTATTTAATGGTTTGACATTGGTTTCTGGTAAAGATAATATAATAGTCATGAAAAATATATTTAAAATTCTTATTATTTCTTCGTTAATGTGTATCTCTTTGCCTGAAAAAGCAGATGCGTATATCGACAAAAGTATCGCAATAGTAAGAGTTATGAATAAGGCCGCCGGAAAAGTACAAACATTGACTTTGCCAGTAGGAGAAAGTACGGATTTTGAAAAGTTATCGTTGCTGGTGCGTTCTTGTAAGCAAACCGACCCGTTTCAAGCAGAAAATTTCTTTTCGTTTATAGAAATCTATAAAACATCCGAAGGAAAGATTTTTAGCGGGTGGATGAACGCTAATGAACCCGGCGAAAACCCTTTACAGAATGCAGACTATGATGTATGGCTGGTAAAGTGTGAATAGCAGATTTAAGTGGGAGATAAAAAATGAAATTCTTAAAAAATTATCTGAAATTTTTTATCGGGATTGCTGTTTTAATAATGGCTATTGTGATTTTTTTTATTGCTCAGGGTGTTAACGATTTAGAGAGTGCTAACCTAAAAAAATGGCGTAGCGCTGATGTTGAACGACGTATTGCTACGGTGCAGATTTTGATTGCTTCTGATGAACATTCAGAACTTTTGGTACAATGTGTTGATAAAATCGCGTCTCTACCAGATTCCGGTGAAATGGCTGTAAAAGATGCTGTGTCTCTTTGTTATACCGGTATACAATTAAAAGAAAATAATTAATATGCGTTTGTTTTTATACCTGTTTTTATTATTAACGGCGTGTTCTGCAAATAAAAACTTTAAATCTTTGGGCGAAGAATATCTTGGAGTGCAATATGTTTCAGACCCCTTGGGAGAAGAAACTTTTCCGGATACAGACCCATTGATAAGGCGTGACGCATTTGATTGCGTGACTTTTGTTGAGACCGTCTTGGCAGGTGAAGACGTTAATACATTAAACAAAATTCGTTATAAAGACGGTGAAATTAGTTTTATTAACAGAAATCATTTCATAGAATCTGATTGGCTGAAAAATAATTGCGATATTGTTGAAAATATAAGTTCAAATTACGCAAACACAAAAATTCGTACTGTTGTAATAGATAAAAAGAATTGGTTGAAAAAAAAGCATAATATAGATTCCGATTTTAAACCAGAAATTGTAGAAATAGAATATATACCATATGATGATTTAATCGGGTTAAAGATAACAGAACCGTTAATTGTCTTATTTATTACTGGAAATTCTGGAAAAAATGATAAACTTGGAACTGATTTAGCGGTTGTTCATATGGGATTCGTATTTCCTGATGGGACCCTTAGACACGCTTCTTCCAAAGCCGGTAAAGTTGTAGATGTAAATTTTTTTGATTATGCGAAAGAACTGAAAAAGAACAAAAATAATTTGGGTATAACTTTGGTGAAAATAAAATGAGTGAAGAAAAAATTATTCGTTTTGATATGGGAAGTTTTGCGAATGGTGCAAATAAAAAGAATAAAGAAAAGCACGGTATTTTATGTCTTGGCATAGAATCATCTTGTGATGAAACCAGTGCGGCAATTGTTGACTCTGAAAGGAATATTCTGTCGCATATAATTTATTCTCAGATACCCGAGCATCAGAAATATGGTGGGGTAGTACCTGAACTTGCGGCGCGCGCTCATATTTTGGCCATAGACGAGGTCGTAAGACAGACTTTGGAAAAAGCGGGTAAGACAATTTCTGATATTGATGTCGTTGCAGCGACGGCAGGCCCTGGTTTAATAGGTGGGGTCTTAATTGGGTGGATGGCGGCAACGGGAATTGCGCAATCTACGGACAAACCATTGGTTGCAGTTAACCACCTTGAAGGGCACGCTCTGGTTCCACGTTTACATGCCACAACTGCCAGTGGCGGTGATGAAAGTGTATCAGTAGACTTTCCTTATTTATTAATGTTAGCGTCTGGGGGACATTGCCAGATATTACTTGTGCAAGGTGTCGGTAATTATGAATTAATAGGTCAAACATTAGATGACAGTGCCGGTGAAGCGTTTGATAAAATTGCTAAGATGTTGGGGTTGGGCTACCCTGGGGGACCGATTGTTGATAAAAAAGCGAAATTGGGAAATCCGAAAGCCTTTAACTTCCCGAGACCGTTATGTGATAAACCGGGTTGCAATTTTTCTTTCAGCGGGATAAAAACAGCGGCAAGAACTTTTTTAGAAAGATCACCTTCCCCCTATTCCGAAGAATTTATAAATGATTTCTGCGCTTCTTTTCAGGCTTCTGTTGTTGATTGTATAATCAACCGTTTAACAAATGCCGTAAAAGACGAACGCGTAAAAAAGACTAACCCAAAGACTTTGGTCGTTGCTGGTGGTGTAGCAAAAAATAGTGCCATTCGTTCCGCGATGGAACAGTTAGCAAAAGAAAATAATATGCTTTTTGCTGCTCCTCCGATGAATTTGTGTACAGATAACGGTGCTATGATTGCTTGGGCAGGAATTGAAAATTTCAGATTAGGCCGTGTGGTTATTGGTCCTATTGCCCCTCGTCCGCGGTGGCCGTTAACGGATTTGTAGTTGAAAACTACTGGGTTTTCTGGTATCTTTCTGATATGCACAATAAACTTGAATCTTATGATAAAGCAACGAAAGAATTAATGCTGCTGGCTATGGATTATGAAGTTCCACAGATTGGTAAGTTTTCTTTGGAAAAAATGGTCTTTTTGTTGCGAGAGTCTTTTAAGTACAAACTTACATATAAAAAAGTTTTTGGCGAGGTATTGGAAAATAATTGTGATCCAGCAACCGGTTTTTGTTTGGTAAGTAGTTATTATATTTATGAAAAAACAGGCGGTGATAAAATCTGGACCTTGATGAAAAACCCTCTGCATTGGTGGTTGCAACACAAGGTATATTATGGTCCTTTTGATATAACATATACTCAGTTTGATACACCATTTCCTTATTATACGGGGCTTCCTGAACAGCGCATATATACAGATAAAGAATTTTTAAAAATTGTTAAAGAAAAGGCTTTTTTGCTCGGGCAACAAGCAGGACTAGAATAAATGTTAGAAAAACCAGAACCTTTTGTTCAACCAGACACAATTTTCAGCGTATCAGATGCGTCTGCGCTATTAAAAAACGTTGTAGAAACCGCTTTCCCCAGAATAAAAATTCGTGGTGAATTATCACAAATTACTCGCGCTACGTCGGGGCATTTATATATGACGATAAAAGACGCAAACGCTGCAATATCCGTAATTATATGGCGTGGAACCCCTGTTCCGTTTAAACTGGAAGATGGTTTAGAAGTAATTATAACAGGTCGTTTTACTACATATCCTGCACGCAGTAATTATCAGATTATTGTCAGTGAAATAGAAATGGCCGGCGTGGGTGCAATATTAAAAATGTTGGAGGAACGTAAAAGAAAACTTTCAGCCGAGGGTCTGTTTGATCCAGCAAAAAAGAAGCCTTTACCGCGTTTCCCAGAAACCATCGGTGTTGTTACAAGCCCTACTGGTGCAGCGTTTCAAGACATTCAAAACAGATTAAGAGAAAGATTCCCCGTAAAGATAATTCTATACCCCGCAACAGTGCAAGGAACAACTGCTGCGGCAGAGGTTGCGGCAGGAATAGAATATTTTAATCGTACCGGTAACGTAGATGTAATAATTGTAGCAAGGGGCGGTGGCTCGTTGGAAGACTTGCTGCCCTTTTCAGAAGAAATTGTTGTGCGCGCTGCTGCGGCAAGTCGAATTCCTTTGGTGTCTGGGGTCGGACACGAACCTGATTGGATGCTAATAGATTTCGCCGCTGATGTTCGTGCCCCTACACCGACAGGAGCGGCAGAAATAGTCGTACCAACAAAATTGTCGCTGATTCAAGAGTTAGATAATTTATGGCACAGGTTGTCCAACAGTTTTACAACAAGGCTTGTTAATACCAAGTCAAGATTAGAGAATCTGGTATTAAAAAGCCCTAAGCAGTTGGTTATGGAACAGGCTCAAAGAGTAGATGATGTTTCAAGAACATTGGGAATAATAATTATGGGGAAGTTAACGACGGCACGTCAAAAAATGTTATTGACGGCAAATTTCTCGAACGTTTTGCAAACAAAAATGCTTGCTTGGAATCAATCTATTTTACATATGGGACAAATGTTGAAATCACTTAGTTATAAAAACGTCTTACAACGTGGTTATGTAATTGCACGTGATGCAGACAATAGAATAATCAGTAGAAAGGCTGATAATTTAAAACCTGTAAAAATTGAGTTCGCAGACGGTATCCTAGACCTTGATTAAAGTTTTAGCGGTTGCCAACGATTCCGGTGTGATTTCTGCACCGCTTATTATTCTGGCGATTTCATTTAATCTTGCGTTGTCGGTTATCTCTGAAACGTTCGTAATAGTACTTTCTGCGGTAGTATGTTTTTCTATTTTAAAATGCCTGTCTGCAAATCCTGCGACTTGCGCAGAATGCGTAATTACCAAAGCCTGTGATTCTTGCGCTAATTTGTTAAGCCGTTGTCCTACGGCACTGGCGGTTGCCCCGCTGATACCGGTATCCACTTCATCAAAAATGAACGTGTGTGCATCTTGATGAGTCGCCAGAACAACGCGTAACGCTAACATTAAACGAGCCAACTCCCCACCAGACGCGGCCTTGTGTAACGGAGCAAACGGCATTCCGGGGTTGGTCTTTATCATAAACAAAGCATCATCAGAGCCATGTGCCGACGGTGGTGTCGGTTTTATTTCTATTTGAAAGTCCGCCTGCCCCAATTTTAAGTCGGGTAATTCCGCCAGAATACGATTACGCAATTCATTTGCCGCGTTTTTCCTTGCTTGCGTAAGTTTATTTGACTGGTCATAAAAATCGGATTCTTTTCTACCAACCAAGTCTTTTAAACGTTTTAATTCTGCGTCTGAATTATCAATGGCGTTTAACTGCTGAGTCATTTGTAAAAGTTTCTCTGGCAGTTCGTCCGCAGAGACTCTGTGTTTTCTTGCAATTGCACGAATGGCAAAAAGTCGTTCTTCTATGGCGTCTATACTATCTATGTCTACATCATCCGGTTTTATTTTGCTTATTACGTCTGATACGGTTTGTCCTGCATCATAAAGCGCATCTATTTGTGCCTGATACGGATTGGGTTCCGTTTTTATGCGTTCTAGTATGTGCGCAGCAGAAAATATTTGCGCGTCAAGGCTCTCGCTATTTTGAGTTAGAACTGCAAGCGCGTCGGTCAAAATGGCAGCATCTTTTTCAGCGTTCATAATTGCTGTGCGCCGATTTGATAATTCTTCTTCTTCGCCAACTTTTACGTTAAGTGCCTGCAATTCAGATACATTATGCTGTAAAAAATCACGTTCAGATGCAGTTTTGTCTAGCATATCTTGTAAATCGTTTAAGCGTTTCACAGCGTTTCTATATTCTTCATACGTCATTTTTACCGCTTCAATCAAATCTGCATTTTTAGAATCGTATATTACAGCAAAACTATCTAAGGCCTGACGATGAGTTGTCGGATCTAATAACGAATGATTTGCAAATTGACCGTGAATTTCAACTAAACTATCACCGATTTGTTTCAGTGTTTTTATTGATACAGGGATGTCGTTTACCCATGCGCGACTTTTCCCGTCCAAAGTAAGATTTCTTCGCAGAATTATGCCCTCATCATAATCTATGCCGTTTTCATCAAGAATGGAACGCAAATCTTCACTAGCAGAATCAAACTCTGCAATTACAGAAGCACAATCACACCCATGACGAACCAGACCTACATCAGATCTGGCCCCCAGTGCCAGTGCCAAGGCGTCAAGTAAAATACTTTTACCGGCTCCGGTTTCCCCTGTTAATACATTAAGCCCCCTACCGAATTCTAAACTCAGTTTTTCAATTAGGACTATATTAGAAATATGCAATCCTGTTAACATGTCAAAATTATAGTCAGTTTATTGTACTTTTTTCAAGTTTTTAATCACATTTTTCTAAACAGAAATCGTGCAACCATAAAATATAGCCAGTGATTTTATAATCTGGGTATATGCCACGTAAAAGTTCTTTATATTCAGCAATTTGCTTTTTGTAATCTGCGCGTCGTAAATTTTTTTCTAAATCTGTTTTATAGTCGATTAATTCTATGTGTTTTTCTGTTTCGTTTATTATTAACCTGTCTATCCGCCGACTATAAAATTTTCCGTTTATATATCCTGCAATCGGGACTTCGGTTTTTGCGTTTTTGCTGAAAAACCTTAACAATTCAGGATGTTCCCTTAGTTCCGCAATTGTTTTGCTGTCGCCTTGTTCAATGTCGTTATCAATAGCAACTTTTTGCAATATTGCGTGTTTGCGTGCACCGGCTTCTGTTGCAAATTTTATATTTTCTTGGTTTGCTATTAAATCAATTAAATCATTTGATGTCATCTGTAATCCTGATAGTTTCTTCATCTGTTTTTGCACCCGGTATATTTGACAAGGTTCTCCATAATAAAGTATGCCAAGCCAATTCCGGAGGGTTCTTATGCGCGGTATAACCATAAATATATAATCTATCTTTTGCGCGCGTCATCGCAACATATAAAAGTCTATAATATTCAGCAATTTTTGCTTTCATAAAAGCGTCAGTAGCAACACAACGTGTTTCACTTTCTTCTTTTTTCTTCGGAGCCCATAACCATGCTGGCGGTAAATTATAAGATTCTTTTTGTATAATTACAGGTAAATTCTCAGTAGGAATAGGAAAAATTTGTTCGTATTCAGGAGTTCTTATTGTGTCTATTAAAAATATTACAGGAGCCTCTAATCCTTTACTGCCATGAATTGTCACTATCCGTACACCTGATGAAGAGTCCATATCGCGTTTAATTTCACTGCCACCTGTAATGAACCATTTTAGAAAATGTCTCAACGTTCCGGGCTGTGTTCTTTCATAAGACAAACAAATTGTCATAAACTCTTCTATTGGGTCTATAATTTGACCGCCAAGTGCCGCAATCATGTTTTTTCTGACGTTGTCTGTATTCAATAAGGTAGAGAAAAAAGAATATGGCCCCATACTTTTTGCATCACCAATAATGTTTTTTAATTTTAAATAAATTTCTGGTTGTTCTGTTTCTAAAACCTCAAACACAGTGGTTAGAATAGCATTTTTATTTTGTTTTTTTCTGGCGAAATTTTCATCGTTTTTTATTTTGCAAATATTAAAAATTTCTTCTTCTTTCAATCTAAAAATAGGACTTTTTAATACGCAACATAAACTATAATCATCTGTTTGGTCCAGACAAAACCTGATAAGGTTTAACAAGTCGCGAATAGCGGGAAATTCTGGTAATACAATTCTGTCGCTGCCTGCCACCTCGATATTTCGTTTTTTTAATTCTTTTACTAATGGCGATACGAATGGGTTGCGTCGTTGCACAAGAACCATTATGTCTCTGGGTAAATATTGTTTGTCATCTATCAGAGATTTTATTTTGTCTGCGATTTTTATTATGTAATCTAATGTCGTTTCTTCTGATTCTTTTTTTGCCATTAATTTATGTATTTCCACCAGACCGCCTTTATCCTGTCTGAATGCTTTATGAGAGTTATTAACGAAACCAGTAATTTGTGATATTTCGGAATTCCCGAAAAAAGCATCAACCGTTCTGAGAATTGGTTCCAAAGACCTAAAACTTTGTTCTAATGGAATTTCTTGAATCGTGCGTAGATTTTGTTTTATGTGTTCTGATATCTCTTCGCGACTGGACGCGAATGCCTTGGGATCTGCGCCCTGAAACCCGTATATAGATTGTTTTGTGTCGCCGACAACGAACAAAGAACGTGGCAAACCAGACGCGTCCCCCTCTGAGAAGAAGTCCCCAGATAACATGCGTAAAATATCCCATTGTGCTGGACTGGTATCTTGCGCTTCGTCTATTAAAATTTGATTCAAGTTGGTGTCCAGTTGTGAAAGTATCCAACCCATTGTTTCTGGTGATGAAAATAATTTTTTTGTATACAGTATCAAGTCGTCAAAATCTAAAAGATTCTTTTGTTTTTTTAGTTCCTTATAAATTTTTGTAAATGCCGCAGATAAATCAAATAATGATATAGAGTCTTTAAATAAAACTTCCGCAAGATTGTGTTGATTTATTTGATAAACTCGTTCTTGTTCTTCTATCAGATAACTTTTTTTTGAAACGTGATAATTCTTAGTTCCGCTATCGGTCAGATAGGCTTTTTTATATTCTTCAAAATCTATTGTGTTTTCAATGTATTTTTTTGTAAAGTTTATAATTTTTATTAAATACGAAGCCGGCTTTTTTACGCCATTTATGTCTTCAGATGCCTCTTGAATGATTTTTATCAGTTTTTCTTTGCTTTTTTCTCGATTTACCGGTTTGTCTAGGTTTAAGAAAAATCGTGTTGTGTCAATAAAATATTTTCTATATTTATCAATATAGTTTAAGTTAAAAAAGTATTTATATTGCTCGTTTAATATTTTTAATAAATCGTCTACATACGATTCCGATACTCTGTTTACAATATGAGAAAAAGCATTAATTACATTCTCGTTATTCGATGTGTTTATTAGGTGAGTAAATGCCTCTTGCTGCAAAACTCTTTGGTTTGCGTCTGAAATTAAATTCCATGATGGTGATATCCCTGCTTCCAATGGGAAACGACGTAAAATTTCTTCGCAGAAACCATGAATTGTTTTTATTTTTAATATTGTTGGGTTATCAATATATTTGAAAAATATTTCTCTGGCATGAGATAAATCTGACTCATCGGGAGCCACATTCCAAGAGACACCTTTTAACAAATCTTTCAGCTCATCGTCTGACGCCATTGCCCATTGACGTAGTGCGCTTAGAATTCTATTTCTCATTTCTCCGGCGCCAGCGTTAGTATATGTAAGGCACAATATACCAGAATTTGTTAACTCTGGGGTACGAAACATTATTCTTAACAGTCGTTGAACCAGAACGCTAGTTTTTCCTGTTCCTGCGTTTGCTTGGACCCATACATTTTCGTTTGGATTTGCTGCCAAGTCTTGTTCAGGGGAAAGGTATATTTTTTTATTCATTTATGCTCTTGCTTTATTTTGGGGATTTTAGTATAAATTTTTGTGAACTGCAAGAATATATAAAGGACTAAAAGTATAACATTTTATTGCCATCAGTATAATATTGCTGTAAGGTACGTTAAAACACGGGGGGATTTATGGATATCATGCAAACATTCGTAATCTTGGGTAGCATTTTAGGCGGATTACTGATTATTTCTTTAGTGGTTTTATTCTTTATTTCCAGACGTTCTCAGAAAGTTATGGAGTCTTTATTGTTACTACTGACGAAACCCGAACGCGTAAAAGTTCATGATGCTGCGCGCGTATTGCAAACTATTTTAGCAGAAGAAATTTCAAAAATAGAATCAAGTTTTCAAAACATTAGTTCTACTTTAAACGCTCAAATTGCTTCGGCGACGGAATTAAAACAGATTTTAAGCGAGCAGAACGATAAATTATTAGAATCCGCAGACGATGCTACTAAGAAGATGGCAATAATGTCTCAGAGGCTTGATAATACAGTTTCTGATTTGCGGGGGATAGTAGATTCCGGTGGGTGGCAAGATGTCTCTGTGGCGACGGATAGATTTAGTGCGACGATTAACGACTTAATGAGCAGAATTGATACAACTACTCAGGATGCAACCGACAAAATAGCACAAATGCAAGACAGTATAGATAATTGGGTTTCGTCAGGCGATAAATTATCAAAGCAATTGCAAAGCGATTTTAAAGCCAATGAAGAACAAATGGGTAATATAAACTCAGAATACGAAACAATGTGTCAACGTTTAACAGAATTGGCGGAAACGACGGCCGAAGGTTTTAATAACGTAAAAACGGCAGCGACAGACTATGAAAGTCTGATGAGTCAAAACGATAAATTATTAGATAATCATTTAAATAAAATGGATTCTTTCAGTAAACAATCAAAGAAACAACTTACGACTCAAATGAATACACTGACAAATACTGCGAATGTTGTGGGGGGGCAAGTTAGGTTGGCAGAATCTTCCATAGAAAAACAAATAAAACGGTTAACTGATGTTGTAGAGACTCTTATGAATACGGCAACGGCGACAGAAAACTCTGTCAGGAACATTTCTACGGAACTTGCAACGCTTACGAATAGGTTTAATAACGAAATAAAAGAATTTGCAACGGGTGTCGTTTCAGAATTGAAAACGGTTTCCGGAGTTGCAAATACAACATTAGAAAACACTAAGAATGCGGCAGGAGCGTTTTCGGAATCGGTAAAGACGATGGCAACCGGTGTGCGCGAGACGTTAATAGAGATGAATACGGCACACACTCAGTTATCCGGACAGTCAGCGAATCTGATAAAAATGTCGGCAGAAACAACGGCGCAACTGCAACCTTTGTCAGAACTTATCGAGAAGTATTATTCTGCTCTGCCCGACTTATCTCAAACTTCAAAAGCAACGGGGGAGAACCTTGAAAAGATAGTTGCTTCGTTAAACGATAAAATTGCGTTAATGAATTCAACCGTATCAGAATCAACTACTACCATTGCAAGTTCCGCAGAAAAACTGGAAGATTTAGCCAGTCAATCGCGTCAGCAAATGATAGATTTAATGTCTGATTATGCCAAAGCCGTAAACACTATGCAGACATTAAACAAACAGATGATGGTTGCGCGTGCTACTGCTCCGATGGAAGCAATAAATACGAATCCTGCTACTTCGTTTGGACGTATTAGTAGTCAAGACTTTTTAAAGCAGACGGAGCGTATGTTTGAAAAAATGCATGAACAGTCTATGGACTTAACGCGCGTAATCGGTGCAGACATTCCCGATGTTGTATGGAAAAAATATCATGCAGGAGACAAAACGATATTTTCTAAATGGCTTGCAAAAATGATGGTGGCAGCCGACAAAAAGCAGGTTCGCGACATGCTTAAATCCGATGCAGTTTTTCGCTCGCAAGCGACGCAATTTGTTCGCAGTTTTGATAAAATACTGTCCGGAGCCAAGCAGGCAGACAACTCGGATAAATTATCAGCCTCTTTGATAAAAACCGATTTAGGACAGATTTATTTATCTTTAAAAACGCATGTGGCAAATTAAAAAAAGTGGGCTATTTTTTTATTTCGTTTTTGATAGCCTCAATAAAAAACGAGTGAGTTTATGAGGTATTATCGTTTCTTCTTTACTACACTTAACTAAAAAATCTATATTCAAGTTCGCACGTAAAAAGTCTATGGGAAGACAAGTGTTGTTTTGTCTGACTTCTTGATCGTTTGGCATATTTACTCTTTTATTTATAATTTTTTTGTTGTTTTCTGAAGGAACAAAATAAATTGTTTTGAAATCATAGATTCTATTCAATTTGTTTTTTTTAAACCATTCTATCATTTCTCGTACGTATTTAGGTTCAATTACATCATATACCATATGTTTGCCGATGTTATTTAATATTTCAAACTCTGGAACACCGTATAACCATTTTAATTGTCCGGGGCTCCAAAAGGCTTCGTTTGCCCATAAATATGTTGCAAATTTGGTTTTAGTGAAATATTTTTCATCTCGGAAATAATATTCGCATCCGTCTGTTTCGTTTGAACGCATTTGTCTGGTAGTTGCAGATTTTAAAATATGAAAAGTATTTTTCGGTAATAAGTTTTTTATAAAATATGTTTTTCCACTTCCTGAATTTCCTGTAAAAAATATAACGTATTTCTTCATATATGCACCTATTTTTATAAAAACCCACTTTATTAAGTGGGTTTACTTTAATCTTCCAGAAAACTGCGTAATTTGCGTGCACGTGTTGGATGCTTTAATTTATTTAGTGCTTTCTGCTCAATCTGACGTATGCGTTCGCGTGTAACACCGATGTATTCGCCGACCTCCTCTAAAGTACTGGTTTTATTGGTACTCATACCAAAACGTTGGCGCAGTACAGTTTCTTCTTTGGGATCTAACTCAGATAATATCTGCGTTACGATTTTTCTTAGATTCTTTTGTGCAGCGGATACAAAAGGATCTTTTGCGGTTTCGTCGGGTATTATTTCACTACGGCTACTATCGTCTTCGGTTCCAACAGGTGCTTCTAACGAAATCGGTTTAAGGTTTACTTTCATTGCCTTGTGAATTTTATCCACAGGTAAATAAATTATCTTTGATAACTCTTCCGCCGTAGGCTGACGACCGAATTTGTGCATAAACTGTCTTGTCGCACGCTGTATTTTATGAATGTTATCTATCATATGAACGGGGATGCGTATCGTTCTAGCCTGATCTGCTATGCTACGTTGAATCCCTTGTTGAATCCAATTCGTTGCATAAGTAGAAAATTTATTACCTAAACGATAGTCAAATTTATCAACTGCTTTCATCAAGCCGATGTTCCCATCCTGTACTAAATCAGAAAAATCCAAGCCTAAACCACGATTACTAAATTTCTTTGCAAATTTTATGACAAGACGTAAATTGGCCTCAATCATTTCACGTTTTGCACGTGCTGCTTCTGCTTGCCCGCGACGAACCAGTTCGACAACTTTTTTATATTCCGTCGTAGGCTGACCCGTTTCTTGAGCAATAGCAGTTATGTCTTCTTGTATTTTTAATATATCTTTATCGTGTTTCTTAACGAAAGCACCCCATGCAGGATTTTTATGTTTGGCTAATTTTTTTATCCAGTTGCGATTTATTTCATTACCGGTATATTCTTCCAAGAAGTTTTCACGTTTTATCTTATTTGCCATTGCCAGACGTAAAAGTTTCCCTTCTAACCCCATGAGTAATTGATCCCGTTTAGTCAATTGCTCCATAATTTCTGCAATTCTATCATCGTTTAAACGTATTTTACTGACGTGTTCAAACAAATTTAAACGCATTTTATTGTACTTTTTTTCTAATGCTTCGTCGGGTTTTGATGAAGTTAATAAATTTTCTAGTCGTTGGTTTTGCAACTTTTGCATGCTATTAAATATGCGCTTTATCTTACCGAACAATTCCAAGACCATAGGCATTAACGCTTCTTCCATAACAGGAATCGGTACGCCAGAAGTTCCACGAGGAGTATCTTCTTTTTTTATACCGCTATCGTCATCATCATCATCTTCTTCTTCGTCTTCATCGTCTTCGTCTGAAACAGCTGTTTCCTCTAAATCATCAAGGTCGTCATCATCCAGTTCATCTACATGTTCTACGCCTTTAGATTTTAAAGCCTCGGATAATGCCGCCAAAGATTTCTGTTCCGAGTCGCTGGAATACATGACTTCCAGATTAACGATATATCTTAATCGAATATCGTCATTTAAAAGTTGCTGATACCAGTCCAGCATTGCTTGGATTGTCATGGGGCTTTCGCACAAACCATAGACCATCAATCTAGAAGCGGCCTCAATACGTTGTGCTATTGCGACTTCACCGGCAGCGGTAAGTAATTGGACTGTCCCTATTTGTTTTAGGTATGATTGTACAGAGTCTTGAATCCCAAGAACCAAAGTCCCTGTTTGACTACGTTCCAGTTGTTTCGCATAATGATCATAATCGTCATCGCTAACGTCTACCTGTTCGGCATCTGTATTCAGTAAGTCGCGCGTTTTATCAATTGGTTCATCGGAATCGTCTTCATAGTATTTTTCTAAATCTTTTGCGAAATTATCTGTCTCCAGAATTTCTAACCCTAAATCTTGCTGAAAAAAATCTAAGACTTCATCTTGCTCTTCAACAGGGATTTCATCTGCCTCGGTTGCATTAGTAAAATCTATCTGAGACAAATACCCGACTTCCATAGACGATGTCGCGAGATTTTGTAAGTTTTCTGGTAATGAGTCAATCAATAATTTGGTTGCTTCGTCCAATTTCTTAGCCATAAACAAACCTTTAAATTAGTTAATTTATATTTTGTTGTTTTTTGCCTTGGCAACAGCGTCATGCAATGCAGATTCTGATACCAGACCCAGAACAATAGGACTTTGAATTTGAATAAGAGAATATGACTTATGCGTTTTGTTGCGAACGGATGCTACGGTTGGATTAGTGCTACGCATTAATCGAGCAACCTGCCCGTCAGATAATTCCGGATAATTTTTTATAATCCAAAGAATTCCTCCAAGACGATTTTGACGATGTAATTTCGGTGTATATCCAATACCTTTTTTGTTTTGCGCCTTCTGAGCCTGTATGATTTCTTCACGTAAAGTTAAACGAGCTTTCGGATCGACTTCGCACTTTTCAATATCTTCTCGGGTTAATTGACCGTTTAAAATGGGGTTTAACCCCTGTATTTTGTTTGATTCTGTATCGGCTATGTTTTTTACTTCTAATTCATGTAACCCACAAAAATCCGCAATTTGTTCAAATGTTAGCGCGGTATTTTCAATCAACCAAAGTGCTGTAGACTTAGGCATATATGGATAGTTCATAAGCATTCCTCTTGTTGTTTGGGGAAATATACACCAAAATCGCTCTAATTTCAAGACTTTTTTATAAAAATTGCGTCTTTAATTAAAAAAAACGCAATTTTACAACTTTTTAATCAGGTTCATATTTTGTTTTTTATTCGTATCCTTTATCTTTCACGACTTTTTTTCAACATCGTCATTTTTTTATCATTCTTTTTTAAACCTGCTTTTTTCATCTCTGCTTGTGCTAAATTAACTTCAATAAGCGCAAGAGAATTGTTCTCCGAAAGTATTTCGGCTATATTTTTCTGATTTTTTTTCATAAATTATCCTTTTAGATTTTGTAAATATTATACACCAAAATAGTTTTAAATTCAACTTGCTTATAATTCTGTAAAAAGACTTATACCTTTTTTACTAATTTTGACCCTTGGGCTGTATCAATGACAGTCCAACCGGCTTCATCGATTTTATTGCGAATTTTGTCTGCCAAAGCCCAATTTTTATCGTTTTTTGCCTTTATACGTTCTTCCGCCAAGGTCTGCAATTCTGTTGGTGCGGATTCTGATTCCAGTGCAACTAATTTTTGCGCTCTGTCTATAAACTGTAACCCCAACAGTTTATCTATGAACTCAAATAATTTTAACTTTGTCGATGTATTAATTTCGGATGATTTTAACATTTCTTGAATGTATACCAAAGCCTCGGCTGTTTTCATGTTATCCGAAACAGAGCCGAGTATTTTATCGTGCCATAAATCAAAATCAGTTTCGTTAACTGGTGCGGTTGATTTTTCCTTTAACAGTGCTGCAACGCGTTTAACAATATTTTTATAGCCCGTTGCCGCTGCATCCAAGGCATCCCAAGAAAACGCAAGTTGTGCTTGGAAATGACTTAACAAAACCAAGTATCTATAAGCCATTGGGTCAAAACCGCGACTACGTAAAGCGTCCATTCCTAAGAATTCGCCTTTGGACTTGCTCATTTTTTCGCCGCTTTTATCAATTAAAAAACTGATATGCAACCAATAGTTGACCCAAGGAGCCCCAACCAAAGGTTCACTTTGTGCTATTTCGTTATTATGGTGAATACGTGATAAATCTTCGCCACCCGAATGAATGTCAAAATGGTTGCCAAGTAATTTCATACTCATTGCGCAGCATTCTGTATGCCAGCCAGGGAATCCAACACCCCATGGGCTGTCCCATTCCATCTGTCTTTTTTCGTTTTTAGGAGAAAATTTCCATAACGCAAAGTCTGTAGGGTTGCGCTTTTTGTTGTTAAATTCTACCCTGGCGCCCGCACGGTCGCCGGACAGACTGCCACCGGTTAATTTCCCATAACCTGGAAATTTACTGGTGTCATAATAAATGCCATCGTCTTCTATTTTGTAAGTATAGCCACGTGCTTCCAGTTGTTGTATTAAATCAATTTGTTCTTGGATGTAGTCTGTCGCCTTTGGCATATGTTTCGGACGAATAAGATTTAAATCGTTAAAATCTTTTAGAAATGCATCTGTATAAAATTTAGCCACCTCAAAAACAGATTTATTATCCCTGGCGGCACCTTTTTCCATTTTATCTTCCCCGGAATCAGCGTCGCTAGTCAGATGACCTACATCTGTTATATTCATAACGTGCGTTACTTCATAACCGTTTTCTATCAGCATACGTTTAAGTATATCGTTTTGAATAAAAGACCGCAGATTTCCTATGTGAGTATAGTGATAAACTGTTGGACCGCAACTATAAAAACCAACCTTTCCTTCTACCAGTGGTTTGAATTCTTCTATTTTTCTAGACATTGTATTAAATAATCTAACTGTCATAATAAAATCCTTGATGTTTTAGTTATATAAAAGCAATTATTAAACAAATGCCGACAAACGGCGAAATATTTAGCGACAACAATAAACATTAAAACCAAACAATCTCATGTAATTGATTATAACAAATATTTATTCAGGTTGTCAAAGACTATCTTGCCAAAGAATCTATATACTTAACAAATCTTCTTCTGAAGAATATTTTTTGCGAAGTTCTTCTAATATCTTATTCGTTGTCAAATAAAAAAATCCACAAAAATGTGGAAAATCTCAGGTTAATTGAACTGGCGGAGCGTATAGGACTCGAACCTATGGACCGCTATAACACGGTCACGGATTAGCAATCCGCTGCATTACCACTCTGCCAACGCTCCGCTGTGGTTGCGTCAGTCATTATATAGAAAGCCTTTAATAATTGCAAGCCTGAAAATTACAAAAAAATCTCCGCAATAAGAGCAGAGTTTTTCAGTGTTCATCTGTTTTGTGTTCTGGCTGATATATTTCTACATCGCGCGTCATCGCTAAAAATTTTTCAGCACGACGCTGCGCCATTTCTTCGGCAGGAAGTTTTTGTAAATCTATGATTTGTTCTGCAACAGCGTTAGCCAATAACTCCATCGTTGTTTGCCAGTCTGTATGTGCACCACCAGCAGGTTCATCTATTATCTGGTCTATAACGTTTAAGTCCGCCATGTCGCGTGCAGTTAATTTCATAGCGGCCGCAGCAACAGCCTTATATTTATTATCCTTCCACAAAATACTTGCGCAAGATTCCGGTGCAATCACAGAATATATGGAATTTTCTAACATTAATACTCTGTCCCCTGTACCAATCGCAATGGCACCACCGCTACCGCCCTCGCCTACGTTTACAGCGACATACGGTGTCTTTATTGATAATCCCGTTGCAATGGATGTTGCAACAGCTTGCGACTGACCGCGTTCTTCTGCCGCCCCGCCTGCAAACGCACCGGCTGTATCAAACAAAGATATCAAAGGCAATTTGAACTTTTCTGCCAAGCGCATTAAACGTTGAGCCTTGCGATACCCCTCTGGATTTGGCATACCAAATCGATGAAATTGACGCGTTTCAATAGTTCTACCTTTTTCTTGCCCTATAATTACTGCCGGAATACCGCGCCAATATCCAATACCACCACACATTGCAGGATCTTCACCGAAAAGCCTATCACCCGCAAGATATGTCCAATCGTCTACAATACCGTTTATGTAATCTAAAAAGTGTGGACGATTTTCGTTTCTTGCTAATAAAACTTTATCGTATGCCTCGTTTTCACCCATACCGCGTACTTTCTTTGCATCAACAGCAGGTGTTGATACGTTAATACTTTTCGGTTCTTTGGGCTGTTTCGTAAGTACGGTAAGTATTTTTTCTAGTTGCGCCTTTAAATCTTGACGAGCAACAACCATATCTACCATACCATGCTCATATAAATAGTCTGCCGTTTGAAAGTTGGAAGGCAATTTTTCACGAATATTCTGCTCAATTACTCGTCTACCGGCAAAACCTATACGAGCCCCTTTTTCTGCAATATGAATATCCCCCAACATCGCAAAAGACGCAGTTACACCACCGAAAGTAGGATCCGTTAATAATACAATATAAGGTATTCCATTAGCGTGTAGTTTGTTAACCGCAACCGTGGTGCGTGCCATCTGCATCAATGACAAGATATTTTCTTGCATTCTTGCACCACCACTGCAAGTAACCATTATGAAAGGTTGTTTGGTTTCAATTGCGTGTTCCATACTTGCTACGATACCGTCACCGGCGGCGCGCCCCATAGAACCCAACATAAAATCTCCGTTTAATACGCAAATTGTTGTCGGTATCCCACCTATTATACCGTCAGCAGTTGTAATCGCATCATTATATCCAGTTTCCGTTCTGGCTTCGTTTAGTCTTTCTTTGTAGGACATTCTATCTACGAAGTTTAAAGGGTCATCTGATACTGTGGGCAACTTTATTTTTACCCATTCGTTGTTGTCAAATAATAAATCAAAACGTTGCTTTGGCGTCATTATAAAGGCACGCCCACAACGAGGACAAATATAATGATTAGTCTTATAATCTTTATAATATACTAAACGACCGCAAGATTCACACTTTATCCACATCAGACGACGAATACGCTCGTATCTTTCGCGATTGCGGTTTTTTATACCGGACTTTTTACCAAATAACATATTTTACTCATTCATTTTTTTAGTTAATTCACGGCTAGGCTTAAACAATATTGTCGTACTAGCATCTAAATGCATCGGTTGACCTGTACATGGGTTATAACCTGTCTTAGTAGCCCTTGCGCGTGGTTGAAACGTTCCGAAACCCCGAATTTCTATTCTATCACCGCTTGTAACGGATTCTATCATTTGATCCGCAACAGTATCCAATATTGCCGCAGCGTCTGTCGCCCGCATACGCTTGAATTGAACTTGAATAGATCTTACTATATCCGAACGTTTCATACTTTTATCCTTTTTGTTTCTTTAATATTATTTATATCTTAACAGATTTTATCAAGAGTAAAATTTTTTATTAAGTTTTCTCTCTAATTTTAAGAATGCTTACCTGTTTATATTTCATCGTTTTTAATCATATAATTAATGCGGACTTTAACAAAAGGAGAAAAGAAATGTGCGAATTCTGTAATCATATTGAAAAAGCGGATACCACATCGCAGATGCCTTTAATAGGCGACAAAGCACCAGAATTTATTGCAAATACTACAAACGGGGAAGTAAACTTTCCGGCAGACTATGCGGGAAAGTGGGTTATTCTGTTTTCGCATCCCGCAGATTTTACTCCTGTTTGTACCACCGAGTTTATGACTTTTCAATCCATGCTATCAGAATTTCAGAAGTTTAATACAGAAGTAATAGGTTTGTCGATTGGTACTTTGACCGGTCATCTTGCATGGATAAAATCTATCAAAGAAATTGATTATCGTGGTTGGAGTGGTATGAATATAACCTTTCCTATAATTGACGATATGAATATGGAAGTCGCAAAAAAATATGGTATGATTCATCATAACGCGGCAGACGGAAAAACCGTGCGAGCAGTATTTATAATTGACCCCCAAGGAATAATCCGAACTATATTATACTATCCTTTAACTACGGGTAGGAACTTTGATGAGATAAGACGCACTTTAATTGCTTTGCAGACAGCGGATAATTTTCATGTCGCCACACCGGCAGATTGGCAACCAGGGGAAGATGTTGTTGTTTCTGCTCCATCCACAACGGCTGGAATGAACGAACGCATCAGCGGTCAGGATAAAAATTTAGATGTAAAAGCGTGGTATTTGACTTTTAAAAAGTTAACTAAAGATGAAATCATAGAAAAATCTACCGCAAAAACAAATAAAAAGAGTAAGTAAGAACACAAGTTAATTTTATTTTTCAGAAAACCAGAGGGAAGTCATAAATATCTAATTGCTTCCCTTTTTTATCAGGTCTCCATTGATACTGACTCATTTTTACTTTTTTATTTTTATCAAATTTAATCCCTTCTGATTTTAATTTTTTATATTGCTTATTAAAAATTCTGGGTGCTAATCCACCGTCTTTAAATACTATACGATGCCAAGGAAGATTTTGGTAATTCTTGTTTTTATAAGTATAACCGACAAATTTTGCCATACGAGGTCTTCCGATCATGTCAGCAATTTGACCGAAAGGAACCACGTGCCCTTCTGGAATTCTGGAAATAATATCATAAAATTATTCATTAAAAATTTTCATTGTAAATATATTAAAAAATCTGGCGGAGACGAAGGGATTTGAACCCTTGATACAGTTGCCTGTATACACGATTTCGAGTCGCGCGCATTCAACCGCTCTGCCACGTCTCCAACGCGCACAATTATACTGGCTACAATAATTTTTGCAAGCCTTTAATGAATCCCTTATACATCAAAATTATAAGATTTTACAGACTTTACAATTGCATCAACTAACTTATTCTGGTGCGACGCGCTTGTTAACAATTTTTCTTCGGTCGCATTAGATAAATGTCCCAATTCCAAAAGCGCCCCAGGAACCGTTGAACGTAATACCGCAAAAGGAGCATGTCTTACATCTGGACCGGGTTGTTGCGTTATGTTCATTGACTTAAAGTGTTTCGCACAACCACTGGCATATTCAACTGACATCTCTGCAACTGCATGTTGCTGTAATGCCGATAAGGCAATACGAATGTCCTTGTCAAATTGTTCAAAACCACTAACGTCTATCTTATCCGCAGCGTTTTCTGCGTCGGCAAGTTTTTGCGCTTCTTCGTCAGATGCCTTTTCTGATAATGTGTAAATAGAAAATCCCTTTACACTGCGACTGGGATTTGCGTTTGCATGCAAAGACAAGAATAAATCTGCGTGTTTCTTTTCACCGATAGATGCACGTTGCGCCAATTTTAAGTATGTGTCATTACTGCGCGTCAAATAAGTCTGAAATCCAACCGCATCAAGTTTGTTCTTCAATTTCTTTGCAACTGATAAAACAACATTTTTCTCTTTTGTGCCGTTTTTACCTATACATCCAGGGTCTTTTCCGCCATGCCCCGCATCAATTACTATTACATATTTTTTACTCGGAGCAGTTTTCGTTGCAGTACCTGTCGTTGTAGCCTTGACAACGGTATCCTGTCCGGCGATGAAATCTAATACCAACCTATAATCATTATCACCGTTCGGGGAAAGAACCATAATCTGATCCTTTGGGATACTGCCGACTGGTTTAGACAGGTTTGCGATAATTTGTAATTTATCTCCAACCTGATTCTGACTGATTGAATTTACAAGAGTGCCTGCCGCCAAAGTAGGAACCAAGTTAACATTTCCGGAAGTATTAGATAATGTTATAACTAGTTGATTTGCAGGATAAGATAACGAGTAACTTGGACGTTGAGAAGTTTCTATCACCAGTCTTGTTTTATTTCCCGGCTGTACACCCGTTCTTATTGCGCGTAAGGAATTCGGTGCAGCAAAGGCAATTCGCGGTAAGAATATTATCACCGCTGACCCAAAACCGGTTATTTTTAAGACGCTTCTTCTGGATAATTTCATTTTGAATGGATTATATCAAAAAAAGACCAGCTATTCAAGCCCGAACAAGAAAGCAATCATATTAAAACAAAAAACAAAGGCGTTCTTTTTATAAAATGCATTTACTTGTGTAATTTTAGTTTATTTACTTACTTACACAATTTGCAAACAATTGGGCAAGCAAAGAAGATTCTTGTGTTGTCATTGTAGCAACGGGTATTATAAAACATCTGGAACTATCACGAATTATAAACACCTTGGTTCCGCGTATATAAGCAGTCTGCATGTTATCCATTTGTGAACTTGTTAAAAACGCGTTCTGTGTAGTTGTCGGATTAGACAAAGCCGCTTGTACAACCTGATAAGCCGTATTATAATCATTCAGTTCTGATAAAGATTGAATCTCCATATAAAAATCCCAACTTTCATAAGGGTTCTCTACATTAGGCGTTGCAGACGGAAAAGCAACCCCCGTAGCCAGCGCCGTAACCGTCTGTAAAGTCGTCGGTTGAGACGAACCAGAAGTCGTAGTAGAAACCGTATTTAATTGCAAATCATCACCACAAGCAAGATTCATCCTGTTTGTATAACTTGCCAACACGGCATTCACTGCTGTTTGCCAATCTTCTCCTTTTTGGTTTAAATCCAGATTTATAATTTTTTCTGCCCAGCCCCAAATATTTGCACCTACATTACCGGCATTTGCAAATCGAGTCACCATTTCTGCCGACCCCCCAGGTACACCGGCACCACAAGCGTCAGTTAGTTGAGTGGTTAACATACTTGTCGTTTCGTTTCCATATGCCAATGCGACAGAATAACAAGCCATCGCCGCTTCTAATTCTTGACGACGTTGCAGACACAAATCGGAATGAGATTTAGATAATTGATCCGCCATATTCGCCATAGATAAATAGGACATAACTTCTTGTTGAACGTACGGCGGGCAAAGACGAGCAGCGGTATTTAATCCACCCGTTCCAGTTGCAACCGTATTATATTGAGGTAATAAAATTGATGTATCTTTCTGCAAGCATAACAAAGCATAATTATATAACTCGCTTTCTGTGGCATACTGGCAACGTCCGCTTCTTTGACCGGGGATGACGGTCACATCACCGCAGTAATCTGCCAAACAATTATAAATTTTTTCACGACAAGCCGTATCAACATCTGGTTGCGTTACCATATAATAAGTATTACGTTGGTTTTGGCTGTACGCATTTGCCAAGCCTTGATAACCACGACCGTTTTTCGTTGTTGTTGTAGTGATAGAAACACCGCGACCTAAATCCGATGCACTAACTGTACCAGCGGAAACCGCAAAGGCGTCAGAAACACAAAAAAGTAAAGCAAAAACGCTGCCAAGCGAAACTATTTTTTTCATAGAAATCCCTCTCATTAACAAAATTTTAACACATTACAAAAAAAAACGCAAACATTCATTTATCCTACAAAATATAAAAAAGTTGATTTTTAATGAGGTAAACTGTTATCATATGCAACATGATTATAGCGAACGAAATTTTAGAGAAGATTTCAGACGACATATCTGCCGTCAGGGGGTTCCTTTGACCCAGAAAAACAAGAAGCAGAACTAACAAGATTAAATGAAGAAGCCAACAGTCCAGAATTATGGAATAATCCAGACAAGGCGCGTTCGATTCTACAAAAGAAAGCAGGAATTGAGAAATCACTAAAAGAACTAAAAGATTTAGAATCAGAATATAAAAATATTTCAGAATTATATGAACTTGCTCCGGACGACCCCGATGTAATAAAAGCAATAGAAAAACTTAAAGAATCTGCACACAAGGCTAAATTTATAACTTTATTTAACAAACCTGCCGACAACAACGGTGCTTTTTTATTTATCCAAGCAGGCGCCGGTGGTACGGAAGCACAAGACTGGGCGCAAATGTTGTCCAGAATGTATTCTCGGTGGGCGGAAAGGCACGGTTTTTCTTGCGAAGTAATCGAAGAACACGAAGGCGATACCGCCGGAATAAAAAACATAACATATCGTATAACTGGTGAACGAGCATACGGTTGGTTAAAAAATGAAATCGGCGTTCATCGTTTAGTAAGAATATCTCCGTTTAACGCCAACGGCAAACGCCAGACCAGTTTTGCATCTGTGGATGTTTGGCCAGACATAGACGATACCATAGAAGTTGAAATAAATGAAAAGGATTTACGCATAGACACCTATCGATCGTCTGGTGCAGGCGGTCAACATGTAAATAAGACGGATAGTGCCGTTCGCATAACGCACTTACCAACGGGAACCGTGGTTACATGTCAAAATGAAAGAAGCCAGATTCAAAACAAAGAAATGGCAATGAAGATGCTACGCAGTCGATTATATGAACTGGAATTACAGAAACGTGCGGAAGAGGAAAATGCGATACTGGCGCAACAAAAGAAAATAGAATGGGGAAGCCAGATAAGAAACTATGTTTTATATCCGTATCAGTTAGTAAAAGATGTTCGCACAGGGGTAGAAAAAACCGATTCCGAAGCGGTATTATACGGTGACTTGGATGATTTTATGATTGCTCTTTTACAACGTGGGTAATATCTTGCAAAACAGAATCAAATATTTATAATTAATTCTGAATTTGCACCCGTGGCTTAATTGGATAAAGCATCGCCCTCCGAAGGCGAAGACTGCGCGTTCGAATCGCGCCGGGTGCACCAGTTTCTATAAGGAGACTTTATATGCGGTACATATTTCCTTTGATTCTTTTATTATCCGCTTGTAACAGCGTTTATGTAAAACCTAATTCTATTGATACATCACAGACTTTCTATGCCACGCGTGGTGGTTATGGAATGCAAAGAAGTGTAAAAGAAAATCTGGAAAAGCGCGGAATAAAAGTACTTGTCGGCAAAGCCACAGCAAGTAGAGATTTTATTACAGACGATATTAATATCGAAATGGATTCCTCTTCAATTCCAAAAGACACACGTTATATTGTTAAGGTGAGCGAACGTAGAGAAAAGTTTAATCCGTTCTGGTGTCCTTTCAACGGTTTCTGGTGGTGGAATTTCAATATGTCTATCGCCGACCAACAAACTGGCGAAGAACTTATGACTTGGCGCGGACGTGGTTGTCAGAACAGTTCTTTACGTATGCTTGATGATATTCTTGATGAAATGGAGAAAAAAGAAAATGGACAAAACAATTAAATCTATTATTGATATTATAAAATCTTGTGATGATGTCCAGTTGTGCACTTTCGGTTTAGAAGAATACCCTGAAACTCGTCATGTTATGAACGGTATGAATCAGGATATAGATTCTATTGCTTTGCATTTCTTGACCATGAAATCTTCACCAAAATTTAAACAACTAGAAAAAAATAATCACTGTTGCTTATATTATTTTAATCCGACAACCAGATATGCAGTACGCCTGTTCGGGAAAATGGAAAATATAGACGACCAAAGCGAAAAGAATAAATATTGGCAAGATAAATATTCTAATTTTGGTTTTACTGGTGCCAATGACCCTAATTTCGCCCTGCTTCGCTTTATACCTGACTCATATAAATTTTATATAGGTGAAGAATTATATACTGGTAAAATAGAACAATAAAAAAACGAGGACACTGTCCCCGTTTTTATCAACTAAATTATATTAGTCATCGATTTTTGCATATTCGCAGAAACCTTCGTTTGTATCACAGCGAGATATTGTGCCTTCACTGATGAAATATCCCTGTGGGTGTAAGCATGCAGGACATACTTTTGGTGCTTCTGTACCAATGTGCCACATACCACAATTTGTGCAACGCCACATAACGATTTTGTCCTGCTTGAACAAAGTTCCGTTTTCAATTGCATCAATCAGCGCACGATAGCGAGATTCGTGATAACGTTCCGCATAGCCAATATTTTTCAAAATTTCTGCGATTGAATCAAAACCTTCTTGGGCAGCAATTTGCGCAAATTTCGGATACATTACTGTATTTTCTTCATGTTCACCGTATGCCGCAGCCTGCAAGTTCTCCAAAGTCGTACCGATTTTACCTGCCGGAAAAGACGCTGTGATTTCCAAATCACCGCCTTCTAAAAACTTAAACAGTCGAGAAGCATGTTCGCGTTCCTGTTCAGCGGTTTCTAAGAAGATTTTTGAAATTGCTTGATAACCCTCATCTTTCGCCTTGGAAGCAAAAAAACTATAACGATTACGGGCCTGAGACTCACCCGCAAAGGCGATTAATAAGTTCTTTTCTGTTTGTGTCCCCTTTAATGATAACGCCATTTTATTCTCCTTTTATATTTTTACTTTGTGCAAAAAATCTTAACAAATAAAACATAAAAAAGCAAATGAGATGCAAACTATTTTTAATTAGTCTTTTCAATTTCTAAAAATTTCTTTTCTATGCTTGATATAAGTTCTGTTATGCCCAGCATTCCGGCGGCGCTTATAACAAGAATTTCTGTTTTTTTCTTTCGACCGAAAGATTTTCTGAAATCGTTTAACCTTTGTGCAAGCACATCGGGTTCAATTGCGTCCATTTTATTTATCACTATGATTTCGGGTTTTCCGATTAAATTTCCACCATAAGAGTCCATTTCATGACGAATCGCGGAATATCTGGTGAACCATTCAGGTTCTGTGCCATCAATTACATGCAAAATCATTTTTGTTCTTTCTGCATGTCCAAGGAATCTATCACCTAAACCCACACCTGTATGCGCACCTTCTATCAAACCGGGCAAATCGACCAAAACGAATTCTCGATTATGCGCATACATTACGCCCAACTGCGGATTCAAAGTAGTAAAAGGATAATTAGCAATTTTCGGTCTTGCCGATGTAACCGCCGCCAGCAAAGTTGACTTACCAGCATTAGGAAATCCGACCAATCCGATATCGGCAATTAATTTTAATCTTAGAACAACGGTTCTTTCTTCCCCTGGCAAACCGTCGTTTGCCTGACGAGGCGCACGATTTGTGGGGCTTTTAAAATGAAGGTTTCCCCATCCGCCATTACCACCGCGAGCCGCAAGATATTCCATGCCATCTTTATTCAAGTCCGCATATTCTATTTCTTCGTTTTCGGATAAAATGACCGTTCCAGTTGGTACGGGCAGAACCAAAGTTTCACCAGATGCCCCCGTTCTCATTTTTCCCATACCGTTTTCACCGCGCTGAGCAACAAAATTCGTTTTGAAACGATAATCAATTAATGTGTTTACATTAGGGACAGCCTTGAAGATAACGTCACCCCCGCGCCCGCCATCACCACCGTTAGGGCCACCGAATTCAATATATTTTTCACGACGAAAACTGGCGCTGCCGTTACCGCCATCGCCTGCTTTAATATGAATCTTTGCTTTATCTAGAAACTTCATAGGTTTTACCTTTGAAAACATTATAACTTAAAAACTTGCAATTTCCACTCCAAATATTATATAATTATCATGTCGCTTATGCGATGATGATTCTGAAACCGTTGCAGAATAGTCGTTTTGGACTGGGGGGCAGTACCCCACAGCTCCACCAATAAAACATACGGGGCTGACATAGTTTCGACAGGCGCAGTAAAAGCAAATCGGCTGAATCCGACGTGGTGTCGTAAAAGACCAACTAAAAACTGAATGGCGATAGAATCGCTGCGAACGACAATGTTCGCCTTGCAATGGCTGCCTAATATGGCGTTGAGTATAATTGGCAATTGTTAGTTATATTCTTTTTGCTTATTGCGGGGTCGCTGGGTACCCGGCAACAGAAACCCAGCATCACAATTAATAAAAGAGGGTAAAATATGTTCGGAAAAATAAAAAAAATATTCTTCACTGGCATTTTCGGATTGCTGTATATTTCTTTCATTGCTCAACTGGTATATATTTTAGGCTGGGTTGTCGGTATTGAGAATAAATTATTATACCTAGGATTTTTAACGCTTGAATGGTTAGTTTTGATTTCTGCGCGCTATTTATCAAAACGTTCCAGCAGTAATGCGCAGTATAATAATTTCTCTTCTCGTCGTCGTTAAGAGAAATGTTGCTTTAAAGGTCCCCTTTTGGGGATTTTTTTTATAGTTCTTGAAAAGTTATAAAAATATCTTATATTTAAATAGCTATGAGACAATATATTTTACCTTTTAGAGATTTAGTTGTTCATCAGGGGTTAACCGTTCCTGTATACATAGACAATCCTATGTCTGTTACCTGCATAGAAACGGCATCAAACGCCGGACAGAAAATCGTCATAACCCCGCAGCATAGTTGGGCGTACCCCTCAGACCCCGAGGATGTTTATGATGTTGGTACAATCGGTGAAATAGTTCAGGTTTTACGTATGCCCGACGGTGCCGTACATGCTATAATTCGTACGACCGACGCAGTTAATCTGAGTGATATAAAAGTTGAAAACGGTTTGTTCTCTGCAAATGTTGCGCCAATAGAGGTTCTGGACGATAGTGCGTCTGAGCAAACTTTGGCTTTACGCGATAAAATTGCAGAAAATGTACAGTTCTTATCTTTGGCAAAGAAATTCAAGATAGATAAACTACGGATACTGATGCAAAGTTATCCTTTACCTGCATTTATAGACTCGGTAATTCAGACGGCGAGTATAGAAACCGATGTTGCAGTAAAAATTTTACAGGCAACGTCTTGGCGTCAGAAGTTGATGATTTTATTAGAGCAAATAAACTTGATTGCGGAAACCGCAAAAATAGAAGAATCTATTAACCGCAGAATTCATCAGCAGATGGAAAACGGCCGGCGCGAGGCTATATTACAAGAAAAAATGCGTGCGATTCAACGTGAAATGGGTGAAGATACCGAAGAAATGGATACGGAAAACATCCGCAAAAGAATTGAACGTTCTGATATGTCAAACGAAGCAAAGGAAAAGGCTTTATCAGAATGGAAACGTATGCGCAGTTTATCTCCGATGTCTAACGAAGGTGGATTATTAAAAACGTATTTGGACGAGTTGCTTTCTATGCCGTGGGAAAAGTCGGATGTACAGCCGATAGACTTAAAATCTGCAAGGAACGTTTTAGATTCTCAGCACTCTGGTATGCGGGGTGTAAAAGAACGCATACTTGAACATATAGCCGTAATGAAAAAAACAGGTGGCAATCAAGGTAGTATATTGTGCTTTGTTGGCGCCCCGGGGGTTGGAAAAACGTCTTTATGCAAATCTATTGCGGACGCACTGGGGCGAAAGTATCACAGAATTTCTTTGGGGGGAATATCCGACGAGGCTCATTTCCGCGGCCACCGAAAGACTTATATCGGGGCACAAACAGGTCGAATAATGGACGCACTTAAACGTTGCAAAGCAAACAACCCCGTCATCGTTCTGGACGAGATTGATAAGATGGGACGCGATTGGCGTGGGGATCCTGAATCTGCTCTGCTGGAAATACTAGACCCAGAGCAAAATAAATCGTTTAGAGATCACTATCTGGAAGTAGATTTTGATTTGTCTAAGGTTTTATTCATCGCGACTGCAAACAGTTTGAATATGTCTAACGCTTTGAAAGACCGTATGGAAATAATAGAGATTCCCGGATACAGCGAAGACGAAAAGGTTCAAATTGCAAAAGAGCATTTGATTGAACGGGCGGCGAAAGATACTGGTTGGGACGCAGATAAAATCATTCTAAGCGACGACGCTTTGCGTCATATAATTCGCAATTACACTTCCGAGCAAGGTGTTCGTGAATTACAACGTGAAATCAGTGCTATTTTGCGTCGTTCATTATTAGAAAACGACGGTCAAGATATAAAGACTAAATTTACGGCCAAGAAAATAGATGAATTGTTATCTGTAAGAAAATCTGCTTCGATATCAAAACGCATCGGTTTTGGGGCGTGCGCATAAACACAAAAAGCGCATACATTACCGTAAAGGGACATAAAAAATGATTCTTGTAATCGACACATCCAGAGACGGACTGGAATTTTTATTAGACGAAAACTATAAGAGAGTTGAAACCGATCGGCAGTCGCTGGCACTACCAACCGAGACTGAAAAGTTCTTATCGGAATGTGGTGCGAAATGGTCTGACTTATCGGCAATCGGCGTTGTTGTTGGACCGGGTAGTTTTACTGGGATTCGTTTAGGAATTGCGTACGCAAAAGGTCTGTCATTAGGTTTAAACATTCCTGTAATTCCGATTACTGCGTTTGATCTATATCTTGCCGAATATCCCGACGCGTTTGTGGCGATAGAATCAGCTAAAGGTGATTTTTTTGTTGCTGCAAAAGGTCTGGCACCTTGCACAATGGGCATTGACGAAGTCGAGACCAAGCAAATGGAGTGGACAAGAACAGTCGGTCATAAACCGTTTGATTTGCGAACCGCCCTGCCCCTGATAAAATCTAAACTAGCCGACGGTACGTTTCAACCAGTTGTTCCATTATATTTGCGTCCCAGTTACGCCGAACAGAATTTCAAATGTACTCAGAACTAGCAAAACTTCATGAATCTTGTTTTCCCGACAAGCCGTGGTCTGCGTCAGATTTTGACGACTTAAAAAAGTCTGGTTGTGATATTATGGCAAGCCAAAATGGTTTTATTGTTTGGCGCGCGGTTGCGGACGAGGCAGAAATTATTACAATCGGGGTGCATCCCGACTCCAGACACAATGGTATCGCAAGCACGATGCTATTATTAGTTGAAAACGATGTAAAAAAGCGCGGAGTGAAAAAAATATTTTTAGAAGTCTCTGAAAAAAACATTCCTGCGCGGAAACTATACGAAGCAAACGGGTATAAGCAAATCGGAACAAGACCCAAATATTACGACGGGATAGACGCCATATTAATGGAAAAGAGTCTATAAATTAATCATCTGACTTAACGAAATCCAGAACACGAGTATCAAAAATTACATCGCGCGGTTTCAGCGGAGCAATTATATGCATATCAGACGCGTTTCGTGTTCGCGACAAAGCAACATAAGTCTGCCCATGTGCAAACGCCCCCCGAGAGATGTCTATGATTACAGAATCCAAGGTTTTCCCTTGGGCTTTATGTATCGTCATTGCATATCCAAGATTTAACGGGAACTGCTTAAAACTGCCGACTTCGTTTTCCTGCAATCTGTCGTTTTCGTCCCGAGAGTATTCTATTTTTGACCATTTCTCCTGTTTAACCGACACTATATCACGCGTTGCATTTAATAATTCTACTTGGATTTCTTTTGCGCCCAGATTTCTAACTATACCCATAGAACCGTTATGCCACTTGTCCGAGTTTTTAACAAAAACGACCAAAGCCCCTACTTTCAGAGTTAAATTCATCGGAGCCGGTGTATCACGTTCTTGGAAACTCCCCGTCAATTCACCTTTATAAGCGATTTCCGGTGCATTTATCTGCGCCAACCTGTCTGCGTTTATTTTTTCTGCGATCGCGCGGAACGGAGTTATTATTACGGCGTTATTTCGCCTGTACTCATCTTTTATTTTGCAGGCGTTAAAGAACCCCAAGACATCTAAATCATTTGTGCGCAATCGCTTTAAATTTTCTAATAAATCTGCATCTGCCTGTCTATATACAAAATCGAAATCATAGCGTAAAAAATTTGCACGTTTATAAACATTGCTATCAAAGAAATATGCGTTTGGGTGCTCGTAAGCCTGTTGGTAATACTGCATAGCGTCATTTGTAATGACTGGTGGCAACTGGAACAAGTCCCCTATGGCGACAACCTGCATACCACCAAAGGGTTCATTATTATGTCTGGCACTGCGCGCAAGGATATCTATTGCGTCAAGCAGGTCTGGTGCAACCATAGATATTTCATCTATGACCAGCACGTCTGCCGCGTTAAGAATGTTTCGCGGTTTTGCCTTTAACTTTAACAATTCCGGCATAATGAAATCGCGCGGTTGTATTTGGAACAAAGAATGAATCGTCTGACCACCGACATTCAGCGCAGACACTGCGGTTGGACACGCACATAATATTCTTTTTTTGGACGCAGATTTAAGGAAATTTATGAAAGTTGATTTTCCTGTACCGGCCTGCCCAAGAATAAGAATATTAGATTTAGTGCGTTCAATTGCGTTAAACGCTGACATTTGTATATCGTTTAAAATCTGCACATCTACCGTCATTGAACGAATGGTTTCACAAATGAAAATAAAAATAAAGCACATATTAAAAAATACTTGCAAATATTTATAAACGAATATATAATGCTCGCCGTGGGTTAGTAGCTCAGTTGGTTAGAGCGGAGCGCTCATAACGCTTTGGTCGTGGGTTCAAGTCCTACCTAACCCACCAACTCAAAAAAAAAGCACGTTTTTTACGTGTTTTTTTTTATTTTCATAAAATTTAAAAAATACTTTTATTTTTCTCTTGCATAAGATATGTCTTTTTTTCTAAGATTAAAAGTAAAAGAGGGGAAGAAATGGGAAAAAAACACTGTTTCCTTGGCGTTTTAGCGTCTTTATTCATTCTGTTTTTTGCGGGAAATGTTCACGCATCAACTTCTGAAACACTTTGTGAACGGGGGACATATCTATCTGGTACCGAATGTTTAGAGTGTCCCCAAAATGCATCATGTCCAGGTGGCGATGCATCATTTACATGTAATGATGGGTATGCCCAATCTGGCAACACTTGTATTAAGGAAGGTAGCACACCCATAAAAATAACATTTAACAAAAACGGGGGAATCGGTTCGCTTGGAAACTCAACTGGTACAAACGAATATATACATTCTTGTATATCTGGGGAGCTTTGCAGATTTCCAAATACTAGCAACTTAACTTATCTCGAAGATGGTTATTTTCTTGCCGGTTGGTCAACAGATATTAAATGTGAAAATGTTGAATATACGGACAGTGGTACTTTTTATGAAAACACAACATTATATGCTTGTTGGCAAAGTACCGCAGTACAGTGTCGACTAGGGTATTATTATGACGGTCAAACCCAACAACCATGTGAAAGTGGTTGGTATTGCCCTGGTACCCCTGGGGAAAACAACGATTGCAGAGTCCAATGTCCCGATGCCGGAGAGCACATTATCTATTCAGATCCACTCGCAGAATCGATTTTTGATTGTTATATAATTTCAGACCCTTATGACAAATTTGAGCATGGTACGGCATCTGCGAACTGCTATATTGAGACTAATACGGAAAAAAATTATGGAAACTGTATTATACAAAAAATATACGATTGCGATCCCGGTTATGAGCCAGATGAAAAGGATCCAAACGACAAGAAATGTGTCGCCAGTACATTTAACGCAATATATGATTGTGGAGATGGACAAGGGGAAAAACAAACTAATACAGGTACATATGATTCTGAATATACCATTTTAGATAATTTCTGCACCTATCCTGGATATAATTTTACTTCATGGTTTGACGGAGAAAAATATAGAGACCCGAACATAAGTATTACATGGAAATATCCAAATGATGTTAATTTTACTGCACAATGGGAGATATGTGAACATAATACGACCGCCACAGGAACTTGTGGTTGCGAAAAAACGCAATATCCAAACGGCTTCGACGGTTGTTCTGACTGTGAAACATCTTGCGCAACAAATCCTAAGTTTAATTTAGGAAGTTATAATGTATGTAACAAAGAAACTGCACTTGACAATTGTTATCGCCTATGTACGATAGACGATGTTCCAAACGCGTTGGAAGTTGAAGGACAGGTGTCTCAATCTGGAAGCCAAACCTGTTATCCGGTATTATGTAACCCAGATTATTATCTTAGTGATACTACCTGTATAAAATGTCCAGAAAACGCAATATGCGAGAACGGATTGGCGTTTACATGTATGGAAGGGTACGAACTTTCAGGAGACGGACTTTCTTGCGTACCAAAGACATATAAAATAACACTTAATAAAAACGGTGGTACAGGAGATATATTGGGTTCTACGGGAACAAATAACGCAACAACATCTTGTCAACACGGCAAGTCGTGCACATTGCCAAGCACAGGGCTAACAAAAGAAGGATTCGAGTTTACAGGATGGGGCGAAAATGCTGACTGTTCATCTGGCGGATATACCTTTACATTTACATCAGAAAAAACCATGTATGCATGTTGGTCACAAACCACAGTACAATGTCTGTCAGGTCAATATTATAACGGTACAGAGTTTGAAACATGTCCTACAAGTGGCATGTACTGTACTGGGACTGGATTCGCCAACGTTGGCACTCCTGGCTGTTCTACAACTTGCCCAGAAGGCTTTGCAGGCTCAGAATATGGTTCTACCGAAATAACGAAATGTTATGTCCTTTGTCCAGACCCAGAAGAATTTCATGGTGGGCAAGCACAAGCATATAAACCAAGAGAATACTATGATACAGAAACAGGTAAATACCCTGCATGTAGAATTGAAATAAACTGTGATTATGGGTACTATGGAACAGGCAATCAAACCCCAGATGCACGATGCAATGATTGTCCTCCGGGATATGTATGTAATGGCGGATATGGAAATACAGAACCAGAACCGTGCCCAGAAGGTCAAGTATGTACACAATTTGAGCAGTTTTCTTGCCCAGAAGGCGGAACTTCTGATGTGGGAGCATCAGACATAAGCGAATGCTATAAAGTCTGTCCAGAAAGCGTCGATATAGAAAACGGAACTGCAATATCAACAGGCAACAAAAACTACGACAAAGATTCTGAAAAATATCCAGATTGTGAGTATACGGTAACATGTGATGAAGATTATAAACCGAAAGCCGTTGTAAGTTCTGATCCTGGTTGTGTGTGGGCAAATCCTGAAGATTGTCCAGCAAACCACTTTTGCCCGCCAGAAGCAGACGAACCTATCCCGTGTCCGCAGGGCGGTCAGTCAGAACCAGGTTCTACTTCACCAGAGCGATGCTATAAGATATTCAGGCCTTATATAAGATTTGAACATGGAGAAGCATCTGCAAAATGTTATTTGTCCAATGAATCCAAATATGATAGCAACTGTACAATCGTAGATGTACATACTTGTGATGCGGGTTATTGGTATAATGAAAGAGAAAACGAATGGGCGTGTAGTCCAGTAGATTCTGCATATTACAGTCCAGAAGATGCTCTTGTGCAGACCCCTTGCCCAACAGATCCGACTTTTACAATAGGATCTGATCCGCTTGCCGATGCCGTTACACAATGTTATAAGAATTGTACACTTATCGTACCAAATGCTTCAAATGTTATTCCCGACCAAACGAAAGCGTATGCACTGGATGAGTCAGGATACAATAAATGTGCCTTTACTGTAAATTGTAACGCTGGTTATGTGCCAAATGGAAACGGTTCTGAAAATCCGTCTTGTACAGAAGAAACTTATACTGTCATTTTAGATAAAAATGGTGGCAGTGGTAGTGTTCCTGAATCTATAAATTGTTATTTCGGGACTGATAAAACTTGCACATTACCAGAAACCGCAGGATTAACACGTACTGGATATGCTGTCGGTTCTGATTGGTGCTCGGATGAAAAAGGTGGCACCCCATGTTATACGGGTGGTACAGGAATTACCTTGGAGGCATTCGGAAAAGAAACAACAATAACACTTTATGCAACCTGGAACGCAGAGGTTTACAGTGTTAAATTGAATAATGACGATGCAGATACTCCAAGTGTTCCTAATACTATTTACCTGAAATACGAAACTGGTTGGTACAGCGATTCCGGGGCGCAAACAGTCTTAAATAAACTGACTACATTACCAACAAAAACAGGTTATACATTTGCGGGTTATTATTCTACTGACAAAGGTGAAGTACAAATAATTAATAATGACGGTGCTTTACAAACATCAGAAGATGCCTTGACGTTTACAAGCACTAATACTTCCATAAATCCAAGATGGGCGACAGGTTTTGTAACTTGTGATCCGGGAACATACTATCCAGGAACAGGTTCATCGTGCTTGTCGTGTACTGAAAATAACTATTGTCCTGGTGGAAAATTTGCAACCGACTCTGGTCACTCAGATGGAATTAACGCCTGCCCAAATCAAGGCTTATCACCAGAAAAATCAACTTCTGCATCAATGTGCTATAAAACCAATCTGGTTTACAATGCAACGCACGGGGACGGAACTCAGACTTGCTATTATGAAGAATCTTCCCGTGACTACTCTTCAAACTGCACGGACAAGGTCATTACTGCTTGCGATGCCGGATACTATTACAACTCTTCCAGCAGTACAACAGACTGTGTAGAGGTCGGTATCAGTTATTACAGCCCAGCAAACGATCTTGACAGAAATCAATGTCCGCAGGGCGGTACAACCGCAACATCAACAAGTGCAGCGGTATCCGCATGCTTTAAGACAAATATGTCTTACAATGCAACTCACGGAGACGGTACACAGACTTGTTATTATAACGAATCTTCCAGTACCTACTCGTCAAACTGCAAGGACAAGGTCATTACTGCTTGCGATGCCGGATACTATTACGATTCCTCCACTACCAAAACAGACTGTGTAGAGGTCGGTATCAGTTATTACAGTCCAGCAAACGATCTTGACAGGACTCAATGTCCGCAGGGCGGTACAACCGCAACATCAACAAGTGCAGCGGTATCTGCGTGCTTTAAGACAAATATGTCTT
>CALXPB010000002.1 GCA_944390225.1 uncultured Alphaproteobacteria bacterium | reverse complement strand
CCAGCGTGCGTCCACATATTATTATCGAAACAAAATGCTATTGAAATTTTTTTATTCGTCATGTTCACCTGCCAAATGAATTATAAATACACAAAACATCAAATACAATAAAAAACAAAATCGGGCACTGGCTGATTTGTATTTATTGGACAAAAGCCCTTTTATACACAAATACCAAAAATAAAATCGGGCGTGACCCGATTTAATTTTTGGTAGCGGGAGAGGGACTTGAACCCCCGACACGTGGATTATGATTCCACTGCTCTAACCACCTGAGCTATCCCGCCAACGGCACGCATTATAACAAAGAAAAACATAAAATCAAGCGACAAATTATTTTGCTTTTTATGGGAAAAATGTCATAAATATATTATAATGAAAAAAAAATTAGGAGAACAAATGTTTTCTAACTGGAAAGTCAAAGAATTTATCGCCACTGTTGCTTCTCTATTTGGGCGCAGCCGTACCTCGCGCAGAAAAATTAGAGATAAAATAAGATTTAAAAATATAATTTCCTATGAAATAGAAAGTGATTTCCCAAAAGAAAAATTAAAAGATAAAATAAATGTTGCTTTTTGCTTTGATGAAAAAGGTCACAAACTGGCGGCAGTATCAATTAAGTCTTTATTGAAAGTATCTGAAAACAAATGTGATTATAACATATATTGTGTAATTGATAAAAAATTCCCGGACAAACATAAAAAAACAATTAATAATTTAGTTATAGGCACAAAATCAAAAATTGTTTTTTTACAAGCAAATACAGATTTTAACAAATCATTCAGGGCAAAATGGCCAGTTTCTGTATTTTGGCGTTTAATGTTGCCTAACCTATTACCCAAAATAAAAAAAATAATATATGCAGATATAGATATAATTTTCAGGAAGCCTTTAATTGACGTCTATAATATAAATATGGGAAAAAATATATTTGCCGGTGTAAAAGATTATAAAAACGGGTATATAAATTCTGGTTTTCTGGTTATGAATCTTGATATTATACGAAAAGAAAAAATATATCAAAAATGGGTACAAGTATCACAAAAGAAGAAATATAAAAATCCAGACCAAGATTTATTAAATTACACATGTCGTGGGCGAATAATCTACTTACCACTGAAATATAATTTTCAACCTATGATGGGATCTTGGATTTTCAAGGTTCACACAGATCAAGAAATACATGATTTAAAATATAATCTTGTTGTTTTACACTACTCTAATTGGATGAAACCTTGGCACGAAGAAAAAAATCGCCCCGTTTTTTCTGAGTTATGGTGGGATGTTGCAAAACAAACGAAACTTTTCTAACGATTTTATTGTTTGTTAAAAAGTTTAATAAAACCTATTGAAATTATAGTATTCATATTCTATATTTCTAACATGAAAAAGTTTTTTTTATTTCTTTCGCTAATATTATTACCTGTTTATGCCCAAGGGTATAACCCGTTTATGGGTGATTACAAAAATCAGGTAGCAGTTAACTTGGGACAAGGTGTAAACAGCGGTTTCATAATTCCACCACCTGTACAATTTGTACCATTTTATTTATTGCACTTACAATACTCGCAACCGACTACTTTTTTTAAATTGCCCGCACGTCAATCCATAAACATAGGTCAAACACTCGGATTTGGACGGGGTTATGGTTGGGATTGGGACAAATTTACTATTCCTATGATTTTCTTATCTGAGGATATTGCTTTACTACATGGCGACAATTGGTATTTTTCTACTGGTATCGGCATGGGATTACAAGCGCAACAAAATGAGCGAATTGGTTCCAAACTTTTATTTCAATTTAAATTGATTGGTGGATATAGAATAACAGACACAGTTGGATTGGAACTATTTATACAGCATTTTTCGAATGCGAATACTGCGATAGAAAACAATTCTTACGCATTTTACGGGATAGGAATGACATATAATTTTTAATAAAAATCCGGTAAATACCGGATTTTTTATTACCAATCAATCGGTATTTTCCCATGTTCTGTTAAATATTCATTTGCACGAGAAAAATGATGATTTCCAAAGAAACCTCGACTTGCCGAAAGCGGTGATGGATGCACGCTTTTTAATATAAGATTTTTTTCGGGGTTAACAAATTCCGCTTTTCTCTGCGCATATGCACCCCATAACATATAAACTATATTTTCCTGCTTTGCGACAGCACGTATAACTGCATCTGTAAATTGCTCCCACCCTTTGCCTGCATGCGATGCCGCCAAGTGTGCTTGAACAGTTAAGGTTGCATTTAATAGCAACACGCCCTGCTCGGCCCAACTGGTCAAATCACCGTGCGTTTTACTCGGTCTTCCAAGATCGCTTTCTATTTCTTTATATATGTTTACCAGTGATGGAGGAATTGGTGTTGGTGGCAGGACAGAAAAACAAAGTCCATGGGCTTGACCTGGTTCATGATAAGGGTCTTGTCCTATTATAACAACCTTTACTTTATCTAGTGGGCATAAGTTAAAGGCATTAAAAATATTTGCAGGCGCGGGATAAACCGCTTTGCCCGACAGATATTCCCCGCGTACAAAATCCGTTAATTTAATAAAGTATTCTTTATTAAACTCATCGGTTAACGCCGTCTTCCAAGATTCTTCTATTTTTACATTCATAATTTTATCAACCCATTTTGACATGCTTTCCACAAGACAACATCTATATAACCACGTGGCAACCCTGTTTCTTTAACTATACAGGCAAACATATTATCACAAGCATTTTTTATTTCAGTGGTTAATTTTTTATTGTCTATTTTTTTCTGTAAGTCTTGATTTCCTGCATATAGCACTCCTAGACGTTGAATCCAAATATCATATTTAACAACATCTTCACCCAGATTTCTTGCAAGATGGTTTGTTGTAATTTTTCCTATATGCGGTAATTCCGATAAAAACTTTATACGTTCATCTGTTGACGATTTTGAATAATAACTATCACAAAAAGATTTTCTGTTATCCCATATTTTACAAACAGCATTTATTTTATTTTTATTATGAAAAATTGCAAAAAGACTGTCAAAATCAGGACCTTTTAAGAAAAGACGCTCCATAATTTTTCTATGAATTTTTTTTGCTGTTTTTTGTGAAAAACCACCTGCCAAGATAACATATATCGCCTGCTCTGCAAATTCATCAGGGGTAAATTTTTTAGGACAAGAAAGATTTTGTTTTATTTCATCAAACGTCTGCGCATCGGAATCAAGCCCCATATCACGCAGACGTTTATCTAAATCAAAAAACCAATCAGCAGAAAACATTTTTATCAGTATTCCCTATCACGATTTATAATGATATCTGGACTTTGATAACACTTTAATTTTTTAAGTTTGCCGTCTGATTTTTGTTCATAAACCTCATTAAATTTATAATAATCGTTTCCATCATAAAACAAAAAATTAAAATTTCCATCAACAACTAAACACGAAGACAACCATATTTTATTAGAATTAAATACATTATTTGCCTCACGAAATTTTGTATATGCTTCCATATCTCCTAATGAGAAATTATTATAATAATTACCTAATTTAGGATGACTATGCCCATGCACCACCATATCTGTACCATCTTTTTCAGATGAATTAATAAAATTTTGTAAAGCCGAGTTAATTGCGGACGAAAAATATGCATTCATACTATCGCTCAAACCGTTAACAATATAATTATCTATATAAACAACTTGCTCCTGTGTTTTTCCAAACAACAAAAAAGCTATTTCACGTCCCGTTTCTTTAGTAGTATCATCTACGACATCTAAAAACGCTGCTACATCAGAAGACAAAATAACCTTGCCCTGAGGAACAACACCCAGCATACTTGTTTTTACTGGGTAATTGTCCTCATTCATACCACTTAAAGGAATTATCTTCCCTGCAAGTTTATTTTTTGCCTTCAATTTATAAATTCCTTCTGAAAAAGGATTTCTGGGCATTGCCTATTCCTTTTATTAAACGTCCAGATTTGCTTCCAATGCGTTTTCAACGATAAAATCACGTCTTGGTTCAACGACATCGCCCATCAACATTGAAATAACTTCATCCGCTTGTGACGCATCTTGAATTTTTACTTGGAACAAACTTCTATGATTTGGATCCATTGTAGTTTCCCATAATTGCTCCGCATTCATTTCACCCAAACCTTTATAGCGCTGAATCTTCAAACCGTTCTTGGCATATTCAAAAGCCGTATCCAACAGATTCAAAGCACCCCAGATTTTCTGTGATTTTGCTTTCACGCGAAGTGTTGCGGGTTTTGAGAAAGTTTCTATCAGTTCTTCGCGGTCCTGCATACGAAGCCAAGCACGCACTTCTGGGCCATTTATTTTTTCACGTGGTAAAACATGAGTTTCTGTCACGCTACGCAAAGTACGCGTAATAGTGATACCTGTTTCATCACCGCTTACTTTCCAGCCACGTTCAAATTCTAATTCTTCCGCGTCTAACATTTTTGCTGCATTTGCAAAGTTTTCTTCTACCTCGTTATCAAATACAGAATTTAACGCCAAAGCCTCTACAAAACGAAGTGGCATAATATGATTTAATGGCTGCAAAGTATTTTTCATATTCAGAATCAAAGTCAACAAACGTTTTAAGTCTGCACCAGAAATCTGTGCACCAGACGCAATTTCAATAACACCGTCTGTTGCAAGTTGATCCATTAAATAGTCATCCATTTCGCGTTGGTTCTGTAAATAAATTTGCTGTTTACCGCGCGTAACACCGTATAGCGGAGGTTTTGCAACATAAATATAACCACGTTCAATTGCTTCTGGCATATATCTATAAAAGAACGTCATAAGTAGAGTCTGAATATGTTGACCATCGACATCAGCATCGGTCATAATGATAACTTTATGATAGCGCATTTTTTCGATATCAAAATCGTCTTTACCTATACCCGCCCCCATTGTTGTAATCAGAGCACCAATAGTATCTGATGTTAACATCTTATCAAAACGTACACGTTCAACATTCAAAATCTTACCACGAAGCGGTAATATTGCCTGTGTTTTACGGTCACGTCCCTGCTTTGCGGTACCACCAGCAGAATCTCCCTCAACTATGAATAGTTCACATTTTGCGGGATCTTTTTCTGAACAGTTTGCAAGTTTTCCTGGCAGTCCCCCAAGTTCTGGTCCGGACTTTTTACGCGATAATTCGCGAGCTTTACGAGCCGCCTCGCGTGCGGTTGCCGCCTCTATAATCTTATCAACAATCGCCTTGGCAATTGCGGGATTTTCATCCAAGTATTCATAAAGCATTTCAGAAACAGTGCTTTCAACCAAAGGTCTTACTTCACTGGACACCAATTTATCCTTTGTTTGCGAACCAAATTTAGGATCAGGTATTTTTACGCTTATGATACTCGTCAAACCTTCACGGAAATCTTCACCAGAAAGGTTGATATCTTTTTTAGTTAATTTATCACCTATATACTTATTTATTGCTCGCGTAAGTCCTGCACGAAAACCCGCCAAGTGCGTTCCACCATCACGGTTTGGAATATTATTTGTAAAACACAACGAAGTTTCCGTATATGCCGTAGTCCATTGCAAAACGATTTCAATATAAGTATCGTCTATTTGTTTAATCATCTGTATTGGATCACGATTAAGCAGTTCTTTTGATTTATCTAAATAGGTTGCGAACCCCTTTAAACCGTCAACCGAGTGAAATTCGCGAGTCTTTTTTTCCGCACCGCGCAAATCTTCTAAAATTATCTTAACATTTGCATTCAAGTATGACTGTTCACGCAACCAGGTTTCCAAAGTATCAAAACTAAATTCTATTCCTGTAAAAGTTTCACTAGAAGGCAAGAAAGTAACTTCTGTCCCGTGCTCGATTCCGGTTTTATTCTCGGTAATAGTTAAATCACAAGTTGGAACACCGTCTGAAAACGCCATATGCGCTTCTTTATCACCGCGCCAGACCCGAACCTCTAACCATTTAGAAAGTGCATTTACAACAGAAACGCCTACACCGTGCAAACCGCCAGATACTTTATATGCACCACCATCTTCATTATCAAACTTACCACCTGCGTGTAATTCACACATAATTAATTCCAGCGCACTACGTCCTGTTTCATGATTTATATCAAACGGCATACCGCGACCATTATCACGAATTGTTGCACTGCCGTCAGCGTTCAAAGACACATATACAGTATCGGCATAACCAGCCATTGCTTCGTCAATAGAATTATTAACTACCTCATAAATCATATGATGTAGACCCGAACCACCCTCGCCCACATCACCTATATACATTCCAGGGCGTTTTTTTACTGCTTCCAACCCTTTTAAAACTTTAATTGAATCACCGGTATATTCATTATTAACTGCCATTATTAATTCCTTTCTTTTTTATATACAGAGAATAGCAATTTATGCTATAATTATCAAGGAAAAATAGGCTTTTTTTAATGAGAAATATGAACAATAAAGGTAAACAAAATGAAATTTAAGTTATTGTATTTTGGCGAAATTTTAATAAACCCCAAAAAGCGTTCACAACATATTTCAGATATTCGCATGCAGTTTCATCCGCAACTAAAAAAACTGCTAGAACATCAACCGTGGGACAACATGACAAAGTACATGATACCGAATGCAACTAAAAGCCCTATAACAACGCGTCACGTTGGTGGAATTGATTGGAATCCGATAATAACGCCTAACCTAAAATTACTTGCAGAAATAGATATACAAATGATGCATCCAGAAATTGTCGGTGTTCCACGTAGTGATATAGACAATCGCGTAAAAACTATTTTAGACGGTCTTCGTTGCCCACAGAACGAGCATGAAATCGGAGAAAATACACCGCGAGATATCGGTCCAATTTATACGCTATTAGATGACGATCATTTAATTACTCGACTTTCTGTAAATACAAGCCACCTTTTATCAACGCATATCTTTAATCCCGAGATATCTCATACTCCGGACACAATATTTATGTTGCTGGATGTAAATGTACGCGTCGCAGAAGGTACACTTGAAAATTTACCGTTTATGGTATAAAAACAAGGAAAAAAACGCCCGTTTGGGCGTTTTTTTAAGACAAAGCCGCTGTAATTTGATCCTGCATTTGAAACGTTCCCAAAACAACCCATGCTATGATGGCAGAAACTAATAATATGCCGATGCTGTTCAAAGCATTTGAAATTGAATCCATTTTTCTTATTGACTCATCTAAATAGTCGTTAGCCACTCTGGATAAATTTTCATCGAAACCGTTCATATCTGCATAAATAGCCAAGTCCCCGATTAATTCTTTATTAGGAAAATCTCGTCCTGTATTATTCAGTGCGTTTCCCAGATTATCACCATTTGCAATATAATGAAGAGTTTCTTCTAAAATAGAACGCAAATAATTATTAGAATTATCTGCCAACATTCTCATCGCATCTGGTATAGTAATACCCGCAGCCACCATTGAAGACAAACTCATCAGCCAACCGACCGACATTTGAATTTTATAAACGTTCCAAGGTGGTAATTTATCAAACTTTGCTCGTAAACGTCCGGACCAATTTGGCAGACTTACCCATATAATTGCTATGGCGAAAAAGAACACAAATACTATTATGAACCAATATTTAATAGAAAAGTCTGACAACCAGATTAAAGACGCGGCCATACCAGTCCACACCATATTATCGCCTGCGATTTCTGCCAACGGAGGAACCAGATAAATACCAACCAAAATAATGATGCCGAATGTCAGTGCAAGCAAAAATAAAGGGTACAAAATAGCACTATTCATTGCTCGTTTCATACGTTGAGTACCTTCAACTACCCTACTAACGTTTTCCAACGCGACAACCAAATCCGATAAATTACCGGACGTTACCAATAAAGTTTCTTCTGGTGGTACCCAACCGCGCGTTGCGTCAGAAAAACTCATACCGCGTTCAAGGTTTTTCTGCCACTCTCTCATAACTATGGAAAATGGTTCATTAGGTTTTTTACCGTTTTGGGACTCTATCATTTCCAAACGGTTCAAAGCATCCATCAACGTAAAATCGTTTCGCAACAAAGAAGCCAATTTTCTGGCAAGAGCCATTCTTTTTTCGGTATTTAATTTGAATACCATTTTTGCATAAAGCAATTCCAGTTTATTCATATTAATATACCCCCGGCCTATCTAACAAACCAACCCAACGTTCCAATTCATCGACACCTATGGTACCCTGCAGCATTAAAGACATAGCCGCTTCTTTTAAGGTCCTTCCGTCCATTTCCTCTAACCAGTACCGAATAGCACCGTCTGTATTTCCTGCCAGTGCAAGACGTAAAAATTCACTATTTGTTATTATAATTTCACCTGCTTTTATTCGTCCCAAAGTCCCTGTACCTTTACATTCTTCACAACCTGCCCCACGAATATAAACCTGTCGCAAGCCCAAATCACCGAAAGCGTCTTTTACCCTTTGATAAGCAGTGTTTTCAGGATGATCGATCAATCTTTCACGGCAATACGGGCAAACTTTTTTAAACAGTCTCATAGAAATCAGACCGCGCATCAAAGTTTCTTCTTTTAACTTAAAGGATTCTATTCCCAAGTCTAATAAACGCGTCAGTGCCGCCATTGCAGAATTTGCATGCAAAGTAGTCCATACGTTATGTCCCGACAAAGCACCACGAACTGTTAACTGCGCCGCCGCCAAAGTACGAATTTCACCTACCATAAGAGTATCAGGGTCACTTCTTAATGCAGCCGCCAAGGCTTCTGTATATTTTTCTTCGCGCTGTTCTTCGTTTGTCGTATTTACAACGGGCATCTGATGAGCACCGAATATTTTTTGCTCAACAGGATTTTCCACAGTTATCATATTTATTTCATAGTGCCTTTCTTTTAACATCAAAGACATATTTCTGACTAACGTCGTAGACTTACCAGAACTTGTAGGACCTGCAACGATAACCAAACCTGTTGGAAAAGAACGCAACTGCATAAGTAATTTTTGTTCATATTCACCGAATTCTTGCTCTGTCTTAATACCTTCTGACGGGTTGTCATAAAGCAGTCGCATAACGACATATCTACTACCGAAAGCAATCGGATTAAACTGCATACGAATACTTAATATTCCGCGCGGTAAATATAAATCTTTTGTTCCGCGTAACGGTGTACGTCCGTCTTTCTGAGCCGACTGGTATTCATTCTGAGCATAATTTGCATTAGACATATCAGACGATGCAAACGCAGCGCGAACAAAAGATTCTCCCCATCCGGCATTATATTCAAGAACAGGTTGCATACTGCCGTCTATACGAAAGTAAATGGTTGTTTGGTCTGCTACTTCTATATGGACATCAGAAACTTTTTGCGCAGCAGCTTTTGCGATAATATCAACAAAATCCTTCTGCATCTGATTGTCATAATCTTGACGCGATTTTGATATTCCACCTAAACGACCTTCATAGGCTTTATAAATACCAGATACAAGTCCCAAATCTGAATAAAACGGTATACGCATCGGTCTAGCACGTTTTTTTAACAAATCTAAAAACGCTAACACTCTTCCGTCATACCTATGCGTTCGAGAAATGATTATTTCACCGCCAGAAAAATACGCAATTAAATTCTGAGTTTCTTTCGGCAATTCTTGTTCTGCACCTGTCGCAGTTAACAAGCGATTCCCATTTGAAAACAAATAATCAATAATGTCTTTATTTTCAGCGTTTTCTAAACCTGCTGGTATAGAAGGTTTCATTTCTCGCGGAAGATTATTTAAGACATCATTTTCTGCTTCATTCATTTTTACTTTTAACCTATTTTATTTTGCATTACTGGCAACATTTAATGTCTGTGTCTGACCATCTTTTACGAACACAATACCATCGTCTATTGATATTGATTTTACGGTATACCCGTCAACGACTTTACCGACACTTATACGTTTATCTTGACCGGTATTAAGATTTTTTATTGTTGCCTGCAATTGAGAACCTGCCCCAAAAACGTTTACCAGTCTATAATCATTTGCGATATCCACAATATTTTCTGATTCAGAATCTTCATAAGAATAAGAATTATTATAAGAACTTGTACGATTAGCAAGTGCGTCTGCTTCTGCCGCCAACGCCTCTTTCTCGCGTTCCAGTTTTGCGGCTTCCGCTTCTAATTTAGCCTGTGCGTTTTGTAGTTCTTGCTGTTGTTGTTCTGCACGACCTGACAGGCTATCTATTTCCATGTGTAATTTTATTTTTTCCGCTGCCAACCTATCCAGTTCCAAATCCAGTTGTGCTCTTTCTTTTTCCAACTGCATCAATACCTTTTCCTGTTCCAATGTAGTAATCTGTTCAAACAAAGACCCCTCAATATTATAAGCGGCGACCTCTTCTGCTGACATATTTTCTAAATCCTCATCAACGTTGCTTTCTTGACAGAACGCAGGTACAGAAAAGATTGCAAAAACACTTGCGATCATAATAAGCATTGAAAATGTTTTTTTATTATTTGACATAGATTATCACCTCATAGTTCCATGTTCGCGTTGATACATTCCAACTGCACCGTGTCATATACACGCCGTCGAAATTTTCAAATATTTTCATAAATTGCATAGGCACTAACTTTGAATCCGCAGAAATTTCTATAACGTTTATATAAGCAGTATCGACCCCATTTGTTAAAGTATCGACGACCGCCTCCATATCAAAACTTGAATCTATTGATTGAAAAGCGGTTGTTACTTCACGCATAACAGTATCTACATCACGTTCATCTAATGACGCATAAGTATTTATTGCAGGTAATTTTACACGAACATATAAAGAATTTTCAGATTCCTCTTGTACAAAAGCCCTTGGCATAAGTTCGGTAGCAAAATTATAAAAATCTCCCAGAGTTCCAAAATTTCGCACGAACCAAGCACCTGCATGTGTTTCACCGCACTCAACAGAAGATTGATTCCATCCCAATACAGGTTGCATTACAAACCCCATTGCCTGATAACAAATTTCTGCTCTTTCCATTGGATCAGGTAAATAATCATACGGCATTACCAACGGTTCTGGTTGCGGTGCTTTTTGTATATTAAATTCTGCGTCCAGTTCTTTATTTTTTTCTTCCACCTGCTTTTGATATTCTGCGGCCAGTTCTGGATCTACCTGTTCAAGTTTAGGCTGAGAATTAACAATTTGATTTATAGGTTCACGAAATAAATAGCCGATACTTAAACAAAACGCGACCAATAAAACAACCGACATTATCCCAGTACTTACACGGCTTATCGGTCGCAATAAAGAACGAGGTGTATTTATTATTAAATCAGAAATATTACGTTCAACAGCGCGTGGCATACCCCAAGTACTTGGTGCGAATAAAGCATTCCAGTCTGGTATTTCTGAAAGTTTAAAATATTCTGCTCTGGCATCTTCTTCGTTTTCAAAAAGTTTATCTTCCAGTATTATTCCGTTACGAACAGCGATTAAAAAGAAAAACTTATCAACAATAAAAACCGCTAAAAAAGAACTATATTCGGTCAAAGCATCTGTAACCGCCGCTGCCATACTTTCCATACCGACACGATGCCCCGACTTTTTAGCACCCAACCCGACCATAGTACGATATTCTGTAAATAAATTTAATTTTTTATCAATACTACGCGCCAATACCTTGGCATAAGAACGTGCTAAATGCCCTGCCCCCGTAGGCTGCCAGAACAAACCAACGGCATATTTCTTTCTATTAACAGTTATTACTTGACTAGTCAATTTCTCTCTCTATAACGCTTTAAATAATTATAGCATAAAAACATACGTTAAAGCAAACATAGAATAAGAAGTAAATTGCCCGTCAATAAAAATTAACGGGCAATATATTTTTCTGAATCATACTTTAACATCCAGACGCCTGACTTCCGTACATACCGCCGTCACAATTTACTTTATGTTCTATGATTACAGGTGTTGCTGTTACACTGCTACCACCATCTTTTGCGGTACGAACACTGCGCGGATGCGGACAGTCATATACATTTGCAACCAATACAAACGAACGTTCCGGACCGAATATGACCCATTCGTTTGGGCGAGTACGTTGACTGGTTATCCAATACGCATTACCTGGACGAGCTTGGTCCGCAATCTTATTTTCTAAATACCTACGTGCATCATCTGCGTCATATACAGAGACTTCTGATTCTATTTTATATAAAAACGTACAACCGATTGGTTCCGCATCCAACTGAGTCAGATATTCGCTGCCGTTTTCATTTTTTATCATGTTACCGCACGCACCGAGCAACAGAAGTAAAGAACAAAATGATAATGCTTTTTTCATATCCTTCCTTTTTTATTACATTTATATTATATCATAATTATTCTTATCACTAAACAGTTTTTTCAATACAAGATTATTAAGAGCATGACTTCCTTTAAAAGATTCTACTTTTCCGACGACAAACCCACCACTTGTAAACATATCACCGATAACATCTATGATTTTATGCCTTACAAATTCATCTGGCCATAAAACTCGGTTAATAGTCCCATCACCTTTATCATTCAAAGCGATTACATTCGTTTCGTCTGCTCCGCGTCCCATCCCGCGAGCCTTTAAATATTCCCATTCAGAAATTTTTCCGAAAGTACGAGCCTGTGATATTTCTTTTATAAAATTCTGAACCGACTTTTTATTATCATCAAATTCATAAGAAAAGGTTTGTTTACCAATTATTTTTTCCGGATAAATCAAAGTAGCAGTTATCTGTAAACCTCTTTTTGCAGGACTTAATTTCACAAAACCATTACTTTTTCTTCCCGAAACTAAATTAAAAAGAAATAATTTTATACGTGCACCGAAAGAAAGTTCTTTTAACAATTCCGACGCTTTTGCAATAATTTCTTTTTTAACAATTATCTTTTTTAATTTGCCAGACGTAATACCAGCCTTCATAATAGCATCATAAAATTGTGCGGCACTGCCATCTAAAATAGGAGTTTCTTTTCCATCTATATCTATTACAGCTCTATCGACACCGGCTATAAATAAAGCAGCCATTAAATGTTCTATTGTTTGAACATGTGCTTCTTTTGTATTACCTATTGTTGTATTACGCATTCTGGTATCACCGACATTATCAAACCTAGCAGGTATTAAATTTTTACTATTTAAATCTATTCTACGAAAAAAGATACCGTGTTTTTTAGAAGGCTTTATCGTCATATTAACGGGCAAGCCCGAATGAATTCCTTTACCTTGTATAAAAACCGGTTTTTTCAAGGTACCCATTAAACATTCTCCTTTAACCAATCAAAAAAGCTTATATCTATATTCATTTCTAATTTGGCGTATTTTATTTTATCTTTTGCCCAGTCTGGCAGTCGTACCCAATCTTTCTCTGTCGTTATAAGTTCAGCATTTTTATGTTGTGCAGACTCTATCAAACCTTCCAAATCCTTGTCTGTATACTGGTAATGATCAGGAAAGGACTTTTTTGCAACGACATTATTTAAAGATTTAAAAAATTTTTTCGGATACCCTATACCCGAAAAAGCAAACAACTTCTGATTTGATTCATACGGAGAAAATATTTTTGTATATGCATAAAACACTGGGATATTCTTTGGCACAGAAAAATTCTTACGTGCTTTTTTATTACGAATAATAATAATTGCATTTGCACGTTTAACTGCTCTTTTAGGCTCTCGCAAAGGTCCAGAAGGTAAAAGAAAACCGTTACCGTATCCCAGTGCTTCATCAAAAACTAAAACGGATATATCTTTTTTTATTTTCGGGTTTTGAAAACCATCATCCATTACTATGGGGCCGTTTTCATTTAACTGTTTATCAAGTAAAACAATATTACTTTTTCTATTCCCCACATGTACTTGCAAACCGTCTCGCATCAGCATTATCGCTTCATCGCCTATATTGCCAGTTTTTGCACTTTTTTTATATCCGCGCATAACAACAGGTGCATCTAAAAAACTTGCGACGGCACGAACAATCGGCGTTTTTCCGACTCCTCCGGCTAAAATATTACCGATACAGATAATAGGTCTTCTTGACTTATACGCTTTAATTTTTCGAAAGAAATATACTATTCGCCCGAAGAAATAATAAATAAAAGATACTGGAAGCAATAAAATTGCCAACGGAGTCTTATGCAAAAACCACCACGGAGTTTTCATATTAAACCTTTTTATATTTTTTTGCGTTTTCTTTTTTCTCTCGTTGTGTTTTTTTAAATTCGCTTGCGGTTAAGTCTTGTTCTACTTTAAAAAGGTTAAACATTCCGTCCATATCTCGGACTTGTTTTACCATTATATCTTCTATATTCTTTCGAATTTTTTCAAAATCTTCCTGACTAACTTTTGCATCAATAAATATAGGCTTTTCAATATTACAGGTTATTTTAGAAAAAGGTAATGCGACTAAATACCTATCCCACCTATTTTGGAACCATGCACCCGAAGACGAGAAGCAAACAGGGATGATAGGAGCCCCAGTCATTTTAGCAAAATATAGTGCTCCGTCTTGCACGCGCAAAGACGGTCCACCAGGGCCGTCAGGCGACATACACATAGAATGATCACCTTGTCTAAGAACCCGAACACCCTGACGTAGGACAGAGATTCCCCCATCAGAAGTACTACCATAAATGGACTTTAAACCGAAAAGTCGTTGTAATTTAGCCATCATTCTGCCGTCTTTATGTTTTGAAGCAACGGCATAAGCGCGCATTCCCCCCAAACAAACGATTGGGGAAAGCATCATACTGCGTCCGTGCCAAAATATGAATATAGCGGGTTTTTTACGATATTTTTTAAAAATTTCCCAATTTTTAATTTTTTTTCTGCAAGTAAAATAGACAAACCATATTGCCAAAGCCATAAGTCCAGCAAGAAACCACTGAAAGAAAGACAGACGCAAGATAGGTTCCCAGAATTTTTTCCATAATTTTCTAAAAGTTTTATACATTATTACCGACTCTTTTGTAAATTATGAAAGATTTTAGCAATAAAAAAAAGATATTTCAAGGCAGATAGGGATAAAATCCGACAAAAGAAGTAAAAGATGGCACAAAAAACTTGACAAATTGTGGAGAAAAGGTATAATAAGCGAAGTTTTGTATCGCGGGGTAGAGCAGTCCGGTAGCTCGTCAGGCTCATAACCTGAAGGTCAGTGGTTCAAATCCATTCCCCGCAACCAGTTAAATGAAAAACGCCCCTGCAAAGGGGTGTTTTTTATTTTAGTGTGTTGCTGGATTTGAACCGCTGATGAAGGTGGTTCAACCGCAGAAACTAGGCGGACGCCAGGACGCCGGTTTGCAACGGCAAAAGTTTCAAGGTGGCAAAGCAAATCCATTCCCCGCAACCAGTTAAACAAAAAACATCTCTATTTTAGAGGTGTTTTTTGTTTAATCGTTTGTTATCTAGGATATGTTTACCCTTTCTCAAAACATTAAAGACAAAAAACAAGTAAAAAAACTATACATTTAGTCTCAAACATAAACCCGCACCTGCCCCTATACAAAAAACTTTTTTTACCGTTAAATATGATATAATCATTAAGTAATAAATAATATAAAAAAGGATTATTAAATGATTACAGCAACTGATTTACATACAGATTCCCGTGTAAGATCTAATTATTCAGATGAAAATCAGTATATATTAGATCGTTTGGCTGTTGATGTGTTTTTAGAAATGGGGCTTATCACCCAAGAACAACACGATGCATCTGATCCAGAACAAACCATTGAGGTCTTACAAACTATTCCTGAATTAACCGAAGAACAACAAAGAAATTTTTCAACACTTTTTGTAAATAAAATTTTAAATAACCCCTATTTATTGGCTATGGTACCGCCATCAACATTGGCTTATGCATACACAGAATTAAAAAAACAACTCAACGAGTCACCAGATAATACAGAAATAAAAAATAATCTTCAGATAATAACTGAACGTATTGATAATTTATCTGAAAATTTTAATACAAATATTGGTTTTTATTATGGCGATCCATCTAATATTGCTGATGTTTATGATGGATATAAAAAGATGTTTGAGGTTAGAATACCAGATATTACATCATCTGTACAACAACAACAAATTCGCAATAATTTGACACGATTGGAAGAACTTATTAGTACATATGATGATAAATGGGGAATATCTGATATTAATGATATAAAACCAGAAAAACTTGAAAAAAATTGGGATAAATTATCTGACTTAATAAATAATGTACCTGTTTCTGATGCTACATTAAAAGAAGCGGCGAAATATAAATTCTTGGATAAAGAAAACAAAAAAATCCCACAATTCATAGATAAAAAAGGAAACGCACAAGAAGATTTCAAAGAAGGGTATAGTTTAGATAAACAAGGTCGTTTGCAACGTGTAATAGATTTGGCTCGACAAGACATAATCATGCATGATTGTTCTACATATGATGGTTCCAAGAACGAAAAAGATTATCAAAAAGAACTAGACGAACAATTAATGCTAAAATTGTTTGAAATTGACACTGTAGACAAAGTTATGCAAGGCGCAAAAGAAAATCCAGAACAATTTACGCGCCCTGAGTTTTTAGAACAATTCAAAAAAAATTTATCTGAGAACGGTGGCAATATAACAGACAACGGATATCAATCTGCTATTGACAATCAAGTAAACCAAATTGCAGGTTTTGTAAACCGTATAAAAGGTAAATTTGGTGAATCAAAAAATAAAATATCAAATTTTGCAAAAAAAATCTTTGCTCCTATACGCGATATAGACAAGCGAGCAAAAGATCGTGGTGAAAATGGAGATAGAGAATCATTACGTAAAAAAAGAATTGATTTCTTTCTTAAAATTTTAAAAAGTTTTGGCAGTGCATTTTTGTTTAGTGCGGCGATAACAGTAGTTGCAACTGCTGCGGCCGCAACTGCTGGAATTAGTGTTGCTGTTGCCGTTGCAACAATCGGTGTCATCACAGGTATTTCAATGGGTGCTCTGCAAATACATAAATGGAGAAAAAGACAACAAGAAGCAGGAAAACCGGCAACCTTATCTGAATTACTTAAAGATAAAAATATGTTGACAACATTGGGTACAACAGCGATCGCATCTATAGCAATGATATTTGGCGCTGCTGGTATAACTCAGGCAGCTTCATTGCTTGGTTTTGGAGCACTGGCTTTAGGTGGTACGAAAAATACAATACAAATGTATAAATCCGCCAAAACATCAGGTTTTTCAAATGCAGAATCTTTGTCTTGGGCTATCGCAAATGCGGCAGCCGTTGTCATCGGTGGTATCTCAGGACGCACTGTTGCAAACGCAGGGATAAACGCATTTAACCAAAAAAACCCTGAAAATACAATTTTTCAAACCAAAGAAATAAAACAAGAAACAATAACAACACAAGAAACAAAAACGGAAACAATTTATACCTCTGAAGCCCTAAATAACGCGGAACGTATCGCTAAAATGTGGTATCAAGATAATCCGGAATTATTGCAACAACGTGTAGAAATGATAAAAGAATTTAATGCATCAAACGGCACTAATATAGATCCATATCGTGCCATAGTACTAAATGCTGACGCTGGTGCACACGTTCCGAACAATATGGCACTACACGTTGATGGGGGTGGAGTTGAATATACAAATGGTTATCACACCGTTTTAACACGTCAGTGGGCTATTGACAACGGTTTTTCAATGAATGATATTTCTAATTTGAAAAACCTATTTACATCAAACGGCATCAATCCAGAAGGCATCCAAGCAGCAATGAAAATAGACCCACACGTATCGGCTATTAATGAGGTTGGTGCCGTATCTATTGGTGATACACCACACTATGATGGTATATTACCCCAGAACACTGTTGATGCGAATGGTACACCTGTTCACAATGTATACGCCGACGGGAAAAGCCCTTTTACAACAAAAACAACGACTGTTTTTAATGATGAAACAATAGATATAGAGACTTATAAACCAGTAAACGTACCTTGGACGATGGGTATGTTCGGTATTTATAACAATGTAAAAGAAAAGGCAAAAAAATTTAAAGAACGTGCAGGTGCTCTTTTGGATAGAATAATAAAAAGTAAAAAAAGAGATGAACCTAAACCAGATCCGATAAACCCGTATCAAGACGATAAAATATTACCTCCGCACGTTGACGACACAAAATTTTTACCGCCGCACGTTGACGATACAAAATTTTTACCAGAGCATAAAAAGAAACGTATTTTACGTATTACACGTGCACAAGCAAACAATTTAAATTTAATACCAGAACAAATAAAAGATATACAAGAAAAACGCGAACGAAATAAAGGTAAAAAAATAGCAGAAGATATGTGGCGCAAGCAAAAAACATTACAGCAAAAATTGGATACACTGTTAAACTTGCTTGGCAGACCAACTGACGAAGAACTAGAACTGGCGAAACAAGATGCAATTCGTAGAGATAATCTAAATAAAGCCATTAAAGAATTAAACTCTGTACAAAAACGTTTAGATTATATGAATGCTCATATTAATAACGTAAACAAACACGATTTAAAATCTTTAAAAGCCGAAGAAGAACGGATAAATGCTTTAATTATGGACCTGACAATAGATGAATCAGATATAGAATATTATGATCCTGTTCCACTGCATCCTGATTATTCTAAAAAGTCAGATTTTTCAAAAGGAGTAAACAAAATAAAATCGAAAAAACAAAAAGAAAGAAACATATATAACATAAATGATGCAGAACGTTAAAAACACCCCTTTCGGGGTGTTTTATTTAATTTGTTACCAGATATAAACTCTAAGAAAAATAGTTCAAACACACAACAAAATATAGTCATTTAAATTAAAAGGTCTTTTATCGTCTGCATGATAGGCACATTTAATTTATAGCCAACGGGTGATATCGGAGATGGATGATATATCGGTATTATAAAACCAGAGTCTGTTTTATGAATTTTACCGACAACATCTGAAAATTTTTTAAATTTTGGTAAAACTAATTCTGTCGCCCTCACCCCAAGAGTAATTATTATTTTCGGTTTTAAAATTTCTATTTGTCTTTTTAAAAAAGGATAACAATTTTGACCACAGTCTTTTAAAAATTTTGGCGATTTAGGTGTACATTTTACAGCCTCTGTAAACGATAAGTCTTCTAACACCAGACCTATTTCAGATAACAAAGTTTTTAAAATTTTCCCTGTTGCAGTGATTTTTCCCGATGGTTCATACCAAGCCTTTCCACTAATTCGCCAACCGTTTTTAGCAGGAGATTCTCCCAGAATTAAAATTCTGTTATCTTTACCAACATAAGTATATGTAGGCGAACATATATCACGATAAGCACATTTATTACAATCACGTATTTCTTTGTGCAATTTATTTAAATCGTTTATAAAAACATCTTCCATTATTATAAATTACTCGCAATCCGTACATTTTATAAATTCACGAACATAGTCGCCGTTTTTCAAGACAAGTTTATTTTCATCTACACTTGCTATTTCATATTTTTCTGTAAATTCTATTATCTGATGATTTCCTATACTTTTACCTTTAAGTATCAAAACACCGTCTTTTACTTCCCAGCCGTTATATTGCAAAGTTGCCATACCTATGGATGTTGCTTTACCACCCTGCTCTAAATCAAAACCTTGCTTTATTTCCGGCATATTTGGTACTGGTTCTACCCATTTACCTTCTATATTTAAGTCATCTCCACTGCAAGCAGATAAAAACAACCCGAAAACTAGAAACAAAACCTTTTTCATTATTTCCCCTTTTATTAACAATATTATTATATAATATATTTCTAATATGAAAACTGTAAATTTATCTTTTAGTACTAATATTACTTATAATTCGTAGAACAAATCAGCATTACCGAATAAATTACTTACACAAATTACTTGAATATTATTACGAGATAAATGGGGAAACAACCGTTCTGCGAAGAATTAACCAATTAAGATATTTTGAATAAAACATTATAAAAAACGCGCTGGGTTCAGCGCGTTTTATAAATTACGGTAAAGGCTGAGTCGGTACGATTAAAACACCCTCTATGGTATAAGTTCCGGATAAAGTCTGTACCGCATCTGCCCCAGTATCAACTTTACTATCCATAGCGTTTTTTACCGCCATTGCACTGGGGTATTTGTTATTATCTGCGTCGGCCTGATCCAAACTTGTCACCTTGTTAGATACATCTTCTTTACCCGATATATCTATATCACCGATTTCAGATTTTATACTATCTAAATTTATAGATATTTCATTTGTTCTTTCGTCTAAGATTATTAATCCGTCTTCTGCCGGAACAAGAACGTCTTGTTTTTCTTGTCTTAGCAAATCAGTTTCTTCCCGCAAAGCATCAGTTTCTTTTTGTATTTCTTTTCTTAGGTTATCGATTTCCTCTTGTACATCTGCGCTGACTCCGGAAGAAGAACTGCTATTGCTTGGGGATTGCGGTTTAATAGAACTGCCACCACTGATGGACGTTCCACCGCCAAGGAATTTTCCAAGAGAAAACCTTTGTGCTTCTGCGGACCTGTTAACGTTATCCAAAGTAGTACTTGTTCCCGACAAGCCCGAACCAGATGTTACGCGAACAGAACCACCTCTTAGAGAAGTTGGCACAGAATTAGAATCGCTTTTCGAAGAGTTTTTTGTTGCCGCTGTTGACGCAGATTTTGCAACAGAAGCACTGGAATAAGTACCTGTTCCGCCAAGGTTTCTTACAGACGAAGCCGCATTTGCGTCAAGCACAAAAACTGCACCAAAGACACAAAGCGGGAAAAACAAGAAAAGATTTTTTTGTTTCATTTTTTTATTGTCCTTTTATTTTAATTTATTTTTAGAATTCGTATCTCAAACCGATTGAAAAAGAGTTATCTAAAACGAATCCTATTTTATTTTCAACAAAAGCATCTCTGACGACATCTGGTTCAGATTCGTTTATATACTGGATATATCTTGTTTGACTGCCGGCATAAAAGCCTGATAATCTGTATCGCAAATCCAAGAACAAATTATCACCCATATTTTTAGAATATCCCAGCATAAAAGCACCCATTGGATACACCGAAGTTTTTGTTCTTCCCCCGCTTATAAAATCTTCATAATCCATTGTTTTAATTGTTATTGCGGTACCGACGCCCAGTCCTGCATAAAAACCCTGGTAAAAATCATAATAACCGTTAACCAAAATATAAGGTACGGCGAAACTGAATTCAGTAGAATTATCTTTATCTTCGTATTTTCCCAGATATCCGATTTCCAAGTCTGTGCGCCAAACGTCATAAAAGCGCGCACCGACTGCCAGATTAGCACCGAAAAGCGGTTCAAAAGAATATTTATCTTCATTAAAACCTTGGTCTGCGCCGGGGAAATCAGAAGAATATTTATTTGTCCAGTTCATCAGGCTTAATTCTGCGCGTCCTGTTACATACCAATTAAAGTTATTTTCCGTGTTATTAACCGGTGCAGAATAAGATTCTGTTGATACGATTGCGATTAAAAAAGAAAGAAACAAAATTTTTTTCATATTAAAAAACTCCTATTTTTTTATTCTTGTATATTATATCACAACAACTGCGATAAAAAAAATCTTTTTATGTTTTTTAGAGATAAAACAAACCCGATTGGGTTTATTTTATTTCCACGCACTTGGTATTGAACTGTAATCTGTAAGCCCAGTACAATTTGTGTACATATTACCAACTTCACTGGAAGTCGCAGTATTAAAATAATCATACAGATATTGTCCATCTGGCATTCTGGCAGACTCACCAGTTAAACCAGTGCATCCAGAAAATGTACTACTAAACATCCAACGTACCGGTGCACCAGATAAATCACCAAACAAGCCAATCGGTATCTCACCTGTCAAACCAGTGCATCCATAAAATGTACTATCAAACATCCAATTTGCCGGTGCACCACTGATTCCTGCAAATAAATCCGCTGGTATACTTGTCAAACCACTGCATTCAGAAAATGTATAATAAAACATATAATCTGCCGGTGCGCCACTGATACCAGAAAATAAATCCGCTGGTATACTTGTCAAACCACTGCATTCAGAAAATGTATTAGCAAACATACCATGTGCCGGTGCACCACTGATTCCTGCAAATAAATCCGCTGGTATACTTGTCAAACCACTGCATCCAGAAAATGTGTTACTAAACATACTCCGTGCCGGTGCACCACTGATACCAGAAAATAAATCCGCTGGTATTTCACCAGTTAAACCACTGCATCCATAAAATGTTTGATAAAACATCCTATCTGCTGGTGCACCGCTGATGCCCGCAAATAAATTTGATGGTATACTTGTTAAACCACTGCAGTTGTAAAAGGTTCCTGTAAACATACCTTCTGCCGGTGCACCACTGATACCAGAAAATAAATCCGCTGGTATACTTGTCAAACCACTGCATCCATAAAATGTATTACTAAACATACGTTCTGCCGGTGCACCACTGATTCCTGCAAATAAATTCTCTGGTATTTCACCTGTTAAACCACTGCATCCATAAAATGTATTACTAAACATACGTTCTGCCGGTGCGCCACTGATACCAGAAAATAAATCCGCTGGTATTTCACCCGTTAAACCACTGCATCCCTCAAATGTATTACTAAACATACGTTCTGCCGGTGCGCCACTGATACCAGAAAATAAATTCTCTGGTATTTCACCTGTTAAACCACTGCATCTAGAAAATGTGCCATTAAACATATTGCTTGCCGGTGCACCACTGATTCCTGCAAATAAATTCTCTGGTATTTCACCTGTTAAACCACTGCATCCATAAAATGTATTACTAAACATACGTTCTGCCGGTGCGCCACTGATACCAGAAAATAAATCCGCTGGTATTTCACCCGTTAAACCACTGCATCCCTCAAATGTATTACTAAACATACGTTCTGCCGGTGCGCCACTGATACCAGAAAATAAATCCGCTGGTATACTTGTCAAACTAGTGCAGCCATAAAATGTATACTCAAATCTTGGGGATCTGCCATCTGGTAAAGTACCAAATATTTTACCTAAACTTCCAGATATACTCGCTATGTTATCATTATTTAAAAAACCTATCGTTTTTGCTTCAATCAGACCACTGGCACTGGATGATGTATTATAATCTGTTGGCTTGCCATCAAATTTTATTTCATATTCTCCGGCCTTAGTATATCTATGACTGTATGACGTAACATACACATCTGTCTTTTTTATTGTTGAATAATTACCGTCGCCCCAATCTACATAAAATGTACCAGCCGCACCTATTCGAAAACTAAAACTTGATGTATCAGGCGTTGTCGTTATACTAAACGGCATTTCTTTTTCCCCACCCCAAAATGGGAGAATATACGAATAATCTGTAAGTCCGCTACAACCTTTATACATATAACCAACATTACTGAAAGTAGCCATATCAAAATAATCATACAGATATTGTCCATCTGGCATTCTGGCGGACTCACCCGTTAAACCACTGCATCCATAAAATGTTTGACTAAACATATTGCTTGCCGGTGCACCAGACAAATCACCAAATAAACCAATCGGTATTTCACCAGTCAAACCAGTGCATTCATAAAATGTGCTATCAAACATATATTTTGCTGGCGCACCAGACAAATCACCAAATAAACCAGCCGGTATTTCACCAGTTAAACCAGTGCATCTATCAAATGTATGAGAAAACATATAATCTGCCGGTGCACCACTGATACCAGAAAATAAATTTGATGGTATACTTGTTAAACCACTGCATCCATAAAATGTATTACTAAACATATATTCCGCTGGCGCACCTGATAAATCACCAAATAAACCAGCCGGTATTTCACCCGTTAAACCACTGCATCCATTAAATGTATTACTAAACATCCAACTTGCCGGTGCGCCAGATAAATCACCAAATAAACCATCCGGTATTTCACCTGTCAAACCACTGCATCCATAAAATGTTTGATAAAACATCCTATCTGCCGGTGCGCCAGATAAATCACCAAATAAACCATCCGGTATTTCACCTGTCAAACCACTGCATCCATAAAATGTTTGATAAAACATCCTATCTGCTGGTGCACCGCTGATGCCCGCAAATAAATTTGATGGTATACTTGTTAAACCACTGCAGTTGTAAAAGGTTCCTGTAAACATACCTTCTGCCGGTGCACCACTGATACCAGAAAATAAATCCGCTGGTATACTTGTTAAACCACTGCATCCATAAAATGTATTACTAAACATATATTCCGCTGGCGCACCTGATAAATCACCAAATAAACCAGCCGGTATTTCACCCGTTAAACCACTGCATCCATTAAATGTATTATTAAACATCCAACTTGCCGGTGCGCCATTGATGCCAGAAAATAAATCCGCTGGTATACTTGTCAAACCACTGCATCCATAAAATGTTTTATAAAACATATACTCTGCCGGTGCGCCACTGATACCAGAAAATAAATCCGCTGGTATACTTGTTAAACTACTGTTATTAGCAAATGTATTCTCAAATCTTGGGGATCTGCCATCTGATAAATTACCAAATATTTTACCCAAACTTCCAGATATACTCGCTATTTTTTTATTAGAAGCAAAACTTATCGTTGTAGTAGTATTATCAGAACCACTGGTTATATAATCTGTTGCCTTGCCACCAAGTTTTATTTCATATTCTCCGGCATTGCTATATGTATGACTGTATTTGGTTACATTTAAATCTGTCTTTTCTATTTTTTCAATTTTACTGCCGTCGCCCCAATCTACATAAAATGTACCAGATGCACCTATGGAAAAATCAAAACTTGATGTATCAGGCGTTGTCGTTATACTAAACGGCATTTCTGGACGGGTTTCACCTAAACCACCCCAAACCGTAGGAATATATGAATAATCTTTAAGCCCAGTACAACTTTTGTACATATTACCAACTTCACTGGAAGTAGCCGTATCAAAATAATCATACAGATATTGTCCATCTGGCATTCTGGCAGACTCACCAGTTAAACCAGTGCAACCATTAAATGTGCTATTAAACATACTAGTTGCCAATGCGCCAGACAAATCACCAAACAAGCCTGCCGGTATTTCACCTGTCAAACCACTGCATCCATTAAATGTTTGTTGAAACATATATTCCGCTGGCGCACCAGACAAATCACCAAATAAACCAGCCGGTATTTCACCTGTCAAACCAGTGCACCCAGAAAATGTACGGTCAAACATATTGTTTGCCGGAGCACCAGACAAATCACCAAACAAGCCTGCCGGTATTTCACCAGTTAATTTATTGCAACCACTGAAAGCAAATCTATACATATTTTCTGCCGGTGCACCTGATATATTACCAAACAAGCCCGCCGGTATTTCACCAGTTAAACCACTGCATCCATGAAAGACCTGATTAAACATATAATTTTGTGGTTCCCCACTGATACCCGCAAATAAACCTGACGGTATCTCACCAGTTAAACCGCTACAATTATAAAATACCATACTGAACATAGTTTCTGCCGGTGCACCGCTGATGCCCGCAAATAAATTCGCCGGTATTTCACCTGTCAAACCACTGCAATCCCTGAATGTAGCCAAAAACATATTGCTTGCCGGTGCGCCACTGATTCCTGCAAATAAATTCTCTGGTATATTACCTGTCAAACCACTGCATCCATAAAATGTATAAGAAAACATACTTTCCGCCGGAGCACCAGAAAATTTACCAAAAAATCCTGTCGGGATATTACCTGTTAATTTATTACAACCACTGAAAGTATGTCTGTACATATTATCTGCTGGTGCACCATTAATACCCGCAAATAAACCAGATGGGATACCTGTCAAACCAAAACAATCTGAAAAAGTGCTATTAAACATATTGCTTGCAGGTGCACCGCTGATGCCTGCAAATAAATTCGCCGGTATTTCACCTGTCAAACCACCGCAGTTGTAAAAAGTTCCGGCAAACATATAATCTGCTGGCGCACCGCTGATACCTGCAAATAAACCAGATGGGATATTACCTTTTAAACCTGTGCATTCAGAGAAAGTTGAATAAAATATGCCTTTTGTTGGTGCACCTTTTATATCTGCAAACAAATCTGATGGGATACTTGATAATCCAGTACACCCCGAAAAAGTCTGTATAAACATATAATCTGACGGTTTTCCATCTATATCAGAAAATAATTCAGACGGTACCGTTTTTATCGGTGTCTGTGCAAATGTAAAAGCAAACCTTGGTGATGTACCGTCTGGCAAAGAACCAAATATTTTACCCAAACTTCCGGATATACTTGCTATATTACTGTTTCCCATAAAATTTATGCTTATGGCATCATACGGAACTATATCACTTTCTACATCTATAACCGCATCGCTATAACCAGTCGCTTTACCACCAAGTTTTATCTCGTATTTACCGGGGGTTTCGTATTCATAAGTATATGTATTATAACTTGTATTTGTTTTTTCTATTTTTTTAATTCCGCTGCCGTCGCCCCAATCTACATAAAATGTACCTTCTGCCGCAATTGAAAAACTAAAACTTGATGTATCAGATGTTGTCGTTATAGTAAACGGCATTTCCATCTTTGTTATCAAGGTATCTACAGCCTCCTTTGTCACAACGGTATCCGCAGCATATTTCGTTGCATATTTAACATCTTCACCAAAATTAGATATCTGAACCCCGTTCAATATTTCATTTGCTTTATCAACTGCTTTTAATAAGTACTCCATATTCGCGACATATTTTAAACTACTTTCATTATACGGTACATCTATGTCCCAAACGTTCTTTATTAAATTATGAACGTATTCTACGTTTACTACGCTGGCACTGTATGACGAACCTATCGATAATAATGATATGAAAATAGCTAAAAATATTTTTTTTAACATGTGTTCTCTCTTTTTTACTTTAATATATTAAATCATTTTTTCGTTTTTTTTGCAATATTATTTATTACATAAAACACTTTTTAAGACTCTCTCCTGTATCCATCTGATCTATTTTCTTGTTTCTTATTTCTTCTGCTGCTTTGATTTTCTGCTTTACCAAAATCAAATCAGGATGCGCCTGCAATTCTGCGTTTAATTCGTTTATTGCTGCGTCTATATCATCAGAACTCCTTACGAATATCGGCATTATAGAATCCGCCGCACTGAAAATAGAATTCTGTAATTCTTTTTTATAATCATCTATCACAGATAAATACGTTCTGATGTGTTCGTCTTCGTGCGACAAAACCGCGTTATATGAACATGTGTCCGGAACATGACGTATGTCTATTTGAACCAGAAAATTACTGTAACCAACATCAGCATAAACTGCTTTCAAACTGACACAAAAACCGTCTTCTATATTCGTAATATCCGCAACTATTTCATAGTTATCTGTCATCGTCGCAATTACATTCCCGTGAAATAAATCCATTTCTTTCAACGGTTGTACTACCTCTTTGGTCCAAACAGGAGTGCTTAAAACAACACGCGGAATAAATTTGTACGGCAAACAATCATCTGCTAAGACCGGCATAATAAAAAATGTATAAAATAAACTTATAATATATCTAAGTTTCATAATTCTACATATTACCAGACTTTTGTTTTTTCAAATACTCTGCAACAAAATTATTACCATATTGCTTATACAACTCTTCCGCCAATAAAACCGAAGAACGACCAGACTCAAATAACTTCAAAAGATTTCCCAACCCACCAAGTTCTGTATTCAGAATAACTGATTCCCCGTTAACAGGTCTGGATAATAAAACCGCACGTTTCAGATTAGGATATGCTTTACCTTGAATGAAAGCCATTTCCAAAGGATTCAAATTCCAATATGCATAATCTGTTGCATCTGCCGCAGGATTCCTGAAAAATAATACTGTTTGTGCCTGCCCACGAACAACATCACCGATACCTAATTTATCAAGAACGTTCGCTCGTTGAAACGCAACCATATAAGCCTGACGATTTTTGCGCCCTTCTTGAAGTCCAACTATAAAATTATCGCGGAACATTTTATTTTCCAGCATCGGTGCCGTTTCGTCTATCATTATTAACGAAGGATTTCCACCAGATACTGTAACATTATTAATTCTGTGCAATATATATGAAATAACAGCAGGAGCCAATGTTTCATCTTGCAGAATTTCTGTGAAATCAAAAGTTGTAAGTCTTGCATTCAAATCCAAAGTATCCGAAGTTTCATTAAACATATCTCCGTACTGCAAAGGATCAACCCATTTTTTAAGGGCTGCACGCATATTACCAGAAGAAGAAAAACAACTTTCCCATAAATTTTTAAGCAACCTATCCTTATCTTGCAAATAGTCAAAATTAACTGAAACTGCACGAGCAATTTCATCAGCAGACTCAGGGTCATTCTGTTCAGAAATCATAGCAAACCAACGACGTAAAAACGCTCTATTACCAGCGTTGTCTGGCAATTTCAACGGATTTAAATGAGTTTGAAATACCATTGCTTCTGGATCTTTTTCTTTTCCTTGCATAGTTATATATTTACCGCCAACTGCCAAAGTAAATATTTCTGCACCTTTATTTCTATCAAAGAAAAATGCTTTTAATTTCTGGTGACGCAGAGATTGCGCTATCAAGAACGAGAATAATGTTGTTTTTCCACCACCTGTCGGTCCTATCGTCAAAGTATGACCAACCGCTGCTGGTTTATCAGATACATGAAACTGGAATTGATACGGAGTTCCTTGTGCGGTTGGAAATATAACAAGTGGCCCCTCTCCCCAGTCGCTATTCTTTACACCTGTCGGTTGACTGGACATAGGTATACTTATCGCAGCGGTTCTGGACAACATCTTAAAACTTCGTGGAAATACATCAAATCCAGGTATCTGCGCAAACCAAGAAACTTTTGAAGCAAATGTTTCTGCTATCGGTGATATACCAAAAGATGCAGATATTTTCTTAAAATCATTAACATATTTTTGTAAATCTTCTTCTGTAGCACCGAATATTATAAATAAAGGATAATAATTAACTAAACTTTGATTACCAGATATATTCTCATCCATTGCGGATTCTGCCTGCGAAATCTGTTCTTCTGATGATGTCTCTTTTTCTTCCGCAGTGGCCCTTCTTTGTCGTAAAGTTTTTTCTATATCTGCCGTACCCATTATTCTAAAAGCATTCATACAAATCATTTCTGTTTGAATAGTAGATATACTGTCAAAGAAATCTTCATCTAAATAATCTGGGGATATTTTAAATGATATTGTTGCAGCAAAAGATTGTTCTTCACCGCTTAAATATCTTATTAAACCGTCTTCTAAAAATTCAACATCATCAACTGTTACAACATTACTTATATTCTGATCACACACAATCGGTGAAGGTTTCGTAATAGGAGATAAAATTCTTCCGAAAAATCTTGCCATATTGTCTCTGGAATCATTTCTTAACAAAACTGGTCTATATGCAGCCAATATTGATTCTAAATAATTACAGTATTGGTTTAATTTTTCTCTTGCATTAGAACCACCAACAGATATTACTATGTAATAAGTATTATTAAATATTTTAAGACCTTGCTCGTGCCATTTATCATAAATCTTCTGTAAAACCGGTTGGTCAAATTCATAATCTGTATTTTCTTCAACTGCATCTCGAGTCATATAAAACCTGAGCACAACATTAGGATCACGAATCTGATTGAATAATTGTGAACGTAAATCTAAAAATTTTTCACGCGTTGCGCCATCTTGCATACTTGTCTGAACACCAGAAACTTTATAAACCCGTATAAGACCACCGTCTGTCAAACTTAACGAATTATCATTGTAAACTGTTTTAAAAGGAAGATATTGCGCATAATTAGAATAACCGAATTTAGGAAAAATTTTGCGCGTTAGCGTTGGTACATACATCATTAAAATAATGAATACCAAAACAACCGCCATAACTAAAATCATTGACGTTATTGAAAAATTACCACCAGCAAAATACCAAAAAAAATCATTCATTTTATGCCGCTAATCTCCCTGGAATTTTCTTTTTTAAAAGTTGTATTTTTGCAGAAATAATTTGCCCCAATTGTGGATCTCTCTTAGAAAAATATGCCAAAATCATATGAACAACACAAAGCGATATTAAAAAATACAACGGATATATAGGATTATCAATTCCGTAAAAAATAAGTCCTATTATGAAAACTATAATAAATATAATGAATTGGACCGCAAAATTTATAACAGCAAGCGAGTACGGCACATAAAATATGCGTGAAGGATTTGCCAACGCTTTCAGTACTTGTTGCTTCATTTCCGGATTATTTCCCCCCTATTGCTTGAATTATAACAATTTCAACATTTTTCAACAAGCATAAAAAGTAAAAAATATTTTTTGTTAAAAATGTTTAGAAAAGACCGTTTTATTAACTGTTAATTATTTTTCTAAATTTTTAACAATTTTATAAAAAATACCTAAAATCTAAGAAATTTTTGTTAAAAAACTGTTAATAAAATTATAAAAACTAATTTTAACAAAACTAACAAGAATTATAAAAACAACAAAAATATATAATAAATATTTGATTTTTTATAAAAAGCGTTTATAATTGCCAAGCAAAAAGGATTTAAATATGAAATTTTTAAGTTCATTAAAGGCTTGGAAAAAGCGCGGTAATATAAAACAAATTCGTCGCGGTAAGCAAGTCATTTTGATTGACCCGGCAAACCCTAAATTAAAGGCTAAGCAGGGCTTTAAGAAAAAATAAATCCGAAATATGATTTTGGCGGATGCTGTTTTTATGCCTAAGATTTCTTAGGCTTTTTTAAAATAAAGAAAAATCGTTTTTAAAGGCTTCTATCATAACTTGTTTTGTTTCTGCCCCTGATAAACCAGAACTACGTAAATATTTAATTTGAAAATCTGTCGGTTTATATATAGAAGCACTATGATCGGCTTTTATTGGCGCAGTAGAAATTCGTTGTGCAGGCATAAATTCTATTCTTGCAGTTTCATCTGCTAGTGCAGAAAAACTTATATCTGAATTTGCGTTTTCACAATTTTTATCAATTACAGCAGTACCTGTTAATTTAGATTTACTATTTTTACCTGCAAGTAATTTAGTATTTACTAAAATTGTGGTATCATATGCACTGTGTTTTGCTTCGCAGTTAAAGGTTAAATCTGAGTTATTTTCGAGCATAATATGTCCGCGAAATTCAGAATTTTTACCGGTGTTTTTGATAAAAATATTTAAAAAAGCCGGTTTTTTATTTTTTATTTTTATGTCTAAAAATACATTTTGGTTTGCGGCAGATAAGTTTATATTTAACTCATTTTCACCAGATATTTCGCCGACATATATAATATGGATAGGTAATGAATATTTTTTGTTTATATCTGTACTTTCAAGAGTTGATAATTCTGGATGATAAATTCCTTCACAGAAAACTATAGTTTCTGCAGGAAAGGTTTTTATATTGAAATTTTCCCACATGTATGACATATTACTTTACATTATAAAGGAAATATAAATGGGATTCAATTGCGGAATTGTCGGATTACCAAATGTCGGTAAATCTACATTATTTAACGCCTTAACACAAAGCGCAGCGGCCGATGCACAAAATTATCCTTTCTGTACGATAGAACCAAATACTGGACGTGTAGTAGTACCAGATGCAATATTACATAATTTAGCCGAGGTTGCAAAATCACAAAAGATAATACCTACACAGTTAGAGATAGTTGATATTGCAGGTTTAGTAAAAGGCGCATCAAATGGTGAAGGTCTTGGCAATAAGTTTTTAGGTAATATTTTATCAACAGATGCAATAATTCATGTAGTCAGATGTTTTGAAAATGATGATATTGTGCATGTAAACGGGCGTATAGACCCTTTATCTGATATTGATACAATTGAAACAGAATTAATGCTTGCTGATTTAGAAAGCCTTGATAAACAGATGAAGAATCTTGAAAAGAAGGCACATGGTTTAGATAAATCAGCGATAAAATTACTTGCAGATGCAAAGATTATTCGTGAAGGTCTGGCAACTGGTACACCTGCCAGAATGCAAGAAGTAGATGCAAAACCATTTAATTTATTGACTGCCAAACCAGTTATATATGTATGTAATGTTGAAGAATCTGCGGCAGCAAGTGGTAATAAGTATTCTAATTTAGTTCGTGAAAAATTTGGAAATATTGCACCAGTTCTTGTAATTTCATCAAAGATAGAAATGGAAATTTCACAAATTGTAGATTCTGATGAAAGAAAGATGTTTTTAGATGATTTAGGTTTAACAGAATCTGGTTTAGATAAAGTTATAAGAACAGGTTATAATACTTTGGGTTTGCAAACATTTTATACTGTTGGACCAAAGGAAGCGCACGCATGGACTATAACCAAAGGTATGACCGCTCCACAAGCCGCTGGAAAAATTCATACAGATTTTGAAAAAGGTTTTATTCGTGCAGAAATAATATCACCAGAAGATTTTATTGCGCTTGGTGGCGAAGTTGCTGTAAAAGAAGCGGGTAAAATGCGTCTTGTTGGTAAAGAATATATTATGCAAGAAGGCGATATTTGCCATTTCTTATTTAATAATTAAAAAACCGGTATTTACCGGTTTTCTAAATAGAAATTAATGTTTCTAAATTTTCCGTTGCGCGCGCAATTTCAGAATTTATGAAATTTATTTTTTCTTGTAGATCTTCACCAGCAAGCAGTCTAGCCATTACATCTTTTTTTTCTGCATTAAGTTTTTCTAAGTATTTTTGTAATTTTAAAGAAACAATATATTTTTCTGCCGCCTTTGCATCAAGGTTCATTTCTGGTGCAGTACCGTCAAAGTTTATATTAAGACTCGCAAGGAATTCTGCATACCGTTCGGCAACTTCTGGAAATTTATCAGTAATAAAAATAAGAGTTTTTTGAGTAATAGAATCTATTTCAGGAAGTTCTATATTTATATTTTTTTTATCTGATTTTTTCCATTTATGCCAAGAATTAAATTTTCTAGAATTATATTCTTGTTCATATTCTGCACGCAGTGCGACATCGGTAATTTTATCAGTTTTTTGCTTTAAGAATTTTTCTGCCTGCGTGCGTCCACCTGGGGTAGAGACTAAAAAAGTTTCATTAGTAATTTCCCACAGAAAATCAACAAGCGGTGTAGATTCGTCTATTATTTTGCGCATTGCATCTGTACCAGAATTTTTTAATATTTCATCTGGGTCTTTACCACCTGTGACAAAAGCAAATTTTACATCAGAATTATCACGCAAGAAAGGCATAACAATATCACATGCTCTAACTGCTGCTTTCTGCCCTGCACTATCACCGTCAAAGCAGAAAATAATATTTCTATTTGATTTACATAAAATAGCAATATGGTCTTCTGTTAGTGCAGTACCAAGAGGTGCAACGGTTTCAGGAAATCCATTTGATTGCATTTGAATTGCATCAATTTGACCTTCTACAATAATACTTCTATTTGCACGATGAATAGCATCGCGTGCAAAATTTAGACCGAAAATAGTTTTTCTTTTATGGAATAATTCTGTATCAGAAGTATTTATATATTTAGGTTCTGAACCATCTAAACTGCGTCCTGAAAAAGCAACCACTTGTCCGTGCATGTTAAAAATAGGAAACATTAATTTATCACGGAAGAAGTCGTACATACCGTATTCACCGCGTCTACATAAACCAGTAGATAAAAGTTTATCTTGTTTTACATTTACAAATTTATTAGCAATTAGATTATTTTTAGGTGCGTATCCTAAGCGATATTTTTTTATCATATCATCACTGAATCCGCGTCTGTGTATATAGTCCAAAGCAACTTTACCTTCTGGTTCAAATAATTTTTGCTGATAAATCTTGGATGCATCTTCAACTATTTGAAAGTAAGTTTCTTCACGTGCAACTTGTTCAGATGATTTTGGTTTATATTCAGGAATTTTTAAACCGGCTTGATTTGCTAATTCTTTTATAGCCTCTTTAAAATCCATATTATTAGATTTCATAGTAAAAGAAATAATATCACCATGTTCACCGCAACCAAAACAGTGATAAAAACCTTTTTCTTCGTTTACAGAAAAACTGGGTGTTTTTTCATTATGAAAAGGGCAACATCCCCAATAATTTTGACCTTTTTTTACAAGCGGAACGCGGCGCCCTACTACATCGACAATAGATAAACGGGTTCTAAGTTCATCTGTAAAATTACGGTCATATCCTGCCATTATTTTTTAGTTGCTTTATTAAATCTTGTACTCGGTTTTTTATTGTTTATCAAGTTTATTGCAGTTTCTAAATCAGGTTGTTCTTTAACAGAAACATTTACTTTATTAGAAGATATATATGCACCATATCTCCCTGTTGGGTAATAATAAATCATATGGTCTGTTGCAGGATTTTTACCTAACTGTACAGGTTCTGCTTTTTTAGTTGTACCCGATAATAATTCTTTTGCAATTTCTAGTGTGATAGTTTCTGCATTATATTGTTTTGCAGCGACATTTTTTGTGCCGTCCGTCACATAAGGTCCAAAGCGTCCAACGCGGAAAGAAATACCTTCACCAAGTTCGATAGAATTAGATTTTGATTTATCTGCATCTTTATTTTCTTCTTTTGCCTCATCAGGTAAATCTGAAACTTCTAATTTCTGAGTATAATTACATTTAGGGTAATTTACACAACCTATAAAAGGTCCATATTTTGATAACTTAATACCTAATTCACCGCCACACTTTGGACATTTATCATTACCGTCTGCAAAAAGATGAGAATGCATAAATTCATTTATAGCATCGATAATTTCAGCAGTTTTTATATCTTTTGCACCGTCAATCATACCTTTTGTAGGTGTCCAGAAAGCGCGCAAAGCGTCTAACTTTTGCTGTTTACCATTTGAAACATCGTCCAAAGTATCTTCTGTTTTAGCGGTAAAATTAACATCAACTAAATCTTTAAAATATTTAGAAAGATATGAAGCAATAACCCAACCACCTGATGTAGGATGGAATCTACGTTGTTTATCTTGTTCTACATATTTTCTATCTACGATTGTGGACATAATAGTTGCATATGTAGAAGGACGCCCGATACCAAGTTCTTCAAGTTTTTTTACAAGTGATGCTTCTGTATATCTTGCAGGCGGTTGAGTAAAGTGCTGTTCTGGGTCTATTTTTGTTATAGAAACCCCGTCACCAACGGACAGTTGTGGTAATTTAGATTCATTCTTTTCTTCCGCATCATCTTTATCTTCTGTATAAACGCGCATAAATCCGTCAAAGGTTCTGGTTGTACCAACTGCATGGAAAATGGCACGTTTATTTTCTGTTTCTATATCTGCTGCAACACTATCAAATTCAGCGTTTGTCATCTGACAAGCAATAGTTCTTTTCCAAATTAAATCATATAACTTTGCTTCATCACCAGATAGTTTATGTTCATTAGTATCAAAATGAGTTGGTCTAATTGCTTCGTGTGCTTCCTGTGCATTTTTAGATTTAGTCACATATACATTGGGTGATTTAGGAAAAAATTTTTCACCATAAGTATTTTGAATATAATTACGAATTTCATTTACTGCATCAGCGGATAAATTAGTAGCATCAGTACGCATATAAGTAATCATACCTTGTTCGTATAACTTTTGCGCAGTTGCCATTGTGCGTTTTGAAGAAAAATATAATTTTCTGGCGGCTTCTTGTTGTAGCGTACTTGTTGTAAAAGGTGCTGCGGCATGACGCGTAGATTTCTTTTTATCCAGACTGATAACTTTTGCATTTATAACAGGATTTCCTATACCTGATAAAATATCATCTACTTGCGCTTTATTTTCTATTGTCATTTTCTCAATTTTCTTTGAATCGAATTGAGAAAGTGCGGCGGAAAAATCTGCATTATTTGCATTACATGTTGCGGATACAGACCAATATTCAACAGGTTTAAACGCTTCTATTTCGCGTTCTCTATCCACAACTAACTTAACTGCGACAGATTGCACGCGACCTGCGGATTTACCAAGGTTTCTGCGCCATAGCAAAGGTGATATACCGAACCCTATTAAGTAATCCAAAGCACGACGAACAAGGTAAGCATCAACAAGGTTTTTATCTATCTCGCGCGGGTTATTAATTGCTTCTTGGACTGCTTTTTTAGTAATTTCGTGGAAAGCAACACGATAAACTTTTTTACCTTCCAGAACTTTTTTAGCATTAAGAATATCTAAAATATGCCAAGCGATTGCTTCCCCTTCTCTATCAGGGTCTGATGCAAGATAAACGGCATCTGCTTTTTTTAATTCATCGGTAATAAGTTTTAATTGTTTTTCTTTACCTGGCATAATTTGCCAGCGCATAGCAAAATCTTTATCTGGGTCAACACTGCCGGTTTCTGGAACAAGATCGCGAACGTGCCCAACAGAAGCAACAACGCGCCAACCTTTACCAAGGTACTTTTCAATAGTTTTTGCTTTTGAAGGGGATTCCACGATAAGTAAATTCATTTTTTAACTTCCTTTTGCAGATAACTGTTGGTCTTTATGAATATGTGCGTTTTGACACAGACCGAAACCGAACATCAGCGATAAAAGACTGCTGCCACCAAAAGACATTAATGGCAGAGGTACACCTACTGTCGGCATCAGACCCAGAACCATAGAGATATTTATAAAATAATAAATAAAAAAGTTCAACATAAAACCAAAACAAACCAACTGACCAAATCTGTTTCTGCATGTTTTAGCACACCAGAAAAGAATAATAATTATTACTGTATAAAGCATTAATAGTGAAAAAGCACCTAAGAAACCGAATTCTTCACCAAGCATAGTAAATATAAAATCAGTTTGTTTTTCTGGTAAGAAAGACTGCTGTGATTGAGTCCCTGCCATATAACCCTTACCTAAAATACCACCGCTACCAAATGCTATTTTTGCTTGGTTAATTTGATAACCTGCACCTTGGGCATCATGGTCTGGATTTATAAAAGTAATAATTCTGTCGCGTTGATAATCATGCAGACCGCCATACCATATAAGCGGTGCAGAAAGTAACCCCAGTAATATGGCTATAATGAACCATTTTTTTTGTGCACCGACGATATAGAACATGCCTACTGTAATCATTCCAAGAGATAAAGCAGTTCCTAAATCTGGCTGAAATACGATTAATAAAAACGGTATAGCCAGCATTGTTGCCGGAAGCGTATAATTTTTTATTTGAGATAATTCAACAGAATTCATCCAAGCAAAGTACCGCGCCAGTGCCAGTACAAGTGCAATTTTTATTAATTCTGATGGTTGCACGTGAAAAAAACCAAGGTTAAGCCATCTTTGTGCACCCATTCCGGTATGTCCTATGAAGGTTACCAATATGATTAAAATAAGTGCTATTATGTAAATTAGATAAGCAGATTTTATCCAGGTTTTTATATTTGTAAATGCCGCAAAAAAGAATACTGCAAACCCAATTAATATTTTAATAAGTTGAGACATAGCAAAAGGATACCAAGAACCACCACCGGCAGAGTATAATACAACTATGGAAATAGCCAAAACTAAGCACATAGGAATAAATAAAGCCCAAGAAAAACGACTAAGTTTTTCTGGAAAACTCATCATATTAGCATTAGAAACGCGGGTTTGTCGCGCCATTAATTTTTCCTTTTTAATAATTCTGACATTGTTTCCGCCACAGTTTTTGTTGCGACATTACTGCCACCAGAATGCTCTGTTATAGCACAGACCGCATATTTCGGTTTGTTTGTCGGTGCATATCCGACAAATAAACCATGGTTTCGCATATTCCATTTTAATTGTTCGTTAGTTAGAACACCGCTTAGACGTTCGGCACGAGAAATGCTACGAACCTGAGATGTACCAGTTTTTCCACCCATTTTTGCACCGTTTACATTTATGGCGCTTCCTGCCGCGGTACCACCTCTTTTTGTAACCTGCTCTAAACCTTTTAACACGATATTTATATTTTTTTTCTGTAACCCAAGATTTGCAAATTGAGGCTTTTCCTCTGTTAATATTAATCTTGGCATAACTACTTTATTTGACGCTGCTCGCGCCATCATGATTGTTAGTTGTAAACAGTTTGTCAATGTAAAACCCTGTCCGATTCCAGAAATAATCGTATCACCATGCATCCATTTATAACCGATTTGCTTTTCTTTCCAGTACCTGTCAGGAATAGAACCAGCCATTTCACGTGATAGAATATCATCCATATATTTCTGCATAAAACCGAGTTTAAGTGCCATTTCTTTAATTGAATCTATACCTATACGCAATGCTACTTGATAGAAGTATATATCGCAAGAATGCTTCAAGGCATTTTCTAAATCTACCCAACCGTGTCCGTCTGCTTTCCAACAATGGTATCTTCTATCACCATAGTCCCAGTGACCTGGGCAAAAGATTTTTTCATTTGGTGTAATTGCGCCCGCCTCTAACGCTGCAAGAGCAACAACTATTTTGAATGTAGATCCGGGTGGGTATAAACCTTCAATAGTTTTGTTCATAAAAGGTTTCATATAATCTTCACGTAAAGACGCGATATATTCTTCCCCGTCATCCGCACCGAATATATTAGGATCAAAACTTGGGGCAGATACCATCGCCAGAATATTACCTGTTTCTATATCTAATGCAACGCCACACCCTGAACCGTGTAACATTAAATTATCATACATTACACGTTGTGCTTTATCATCAATCGTCGTTATTAAATCGTTTCCAGTGATTGGTTGCTTGAATTGTGTTTTGTCTTCACCGGTTATTCTGCCTGTGGCGTTTGTTATCATAACGGTTTGCCCCGGAACACCTGCCAGAGTTTTATTAAACCTTTTTTCCAAACCGGTTATACCTTCTGTAAAAAAAGGAGCGTTTGGAACGGCTTCATTAGGAGATCCGATATATCCGAATATTTGCGCACCTGCAGGTCCCATCTCATATACACGAGCAAAACCGCTACGTACATGTAAACCTGGTAAGTTTCGCGCTTGTAATTTTGCTAGTTCGTCCCAGTTCGAATTTTCACTGATAAGTACAGGTTGAAACTTAGGTTGGCTTTTTATCTTTTTATAAATTCTATTTATACGCTTTTTTTTCAGTTTTAATTCGGTAGAAACAATGGATATTAATTCGTCAATATTCTGTGTTTCTTCTGGAATTACATAAATTCTGTATATAGGCGTATCTCTGGAAATTACAAAGCCGTTTGACGATAAAATTTTACCTCTTTCTGGCATATTGATTTGAACTCTGAAAGAATTATTCTCACTTTTTTTTGTGTACTCACGATAACTAAATAATTGCATTTGTAACATGCGCAGAATAAGTGCAGAGGTTAAAACTGCCCCTGCCGTTAAGAATAAAGCACTTCTGCGATCAAAAAGACGTGCAACTTCTTTATCTATCATCGCACACTCTTTTGATTAATGTTGTTATAGGAATGTATAAAGTTGAAACCCAAGCAAATAACCATATAGAACGTAATAAATTTGAAATGTTTAAATGTAGAAAAGATAAAATTAAAATTGACGTTCCGAAAAAAAACATAAATATTTGCAATGCGTTTTTATCTTGTCTGGATAAGTCAACAAAAGACTGAAACCCATTAGCGGCGTAGAATAAACAATACATAACAGTCCAATAAATCAAAGAATCAAATCGGTAATCTATTAAGAAACAGAAAATTATTGCAAACGGAGCAAACCAAGGAACAGGTCTTACGAAAGAGCAATAAAAAATTGGTATGATAGCAAGAATTCCTGCCGGATTCCAAAAAGAGATAGAAAGCCGCCATAGTATTAAAACTATGATATATGGAAAAGCAGATTTTAAAAACTTTAATAGTTTATTTTTCATTTGTATTCATCTTGCGTATCAAACGACAGAACAATTACACGTGATAATTTTTTTGGTTGTAAAACATTTACATCCGTTTCATTTATCATATTACCGACTGGAATATCGTTTGGCAGAACACCGCTTATATTACTTGTAACTATTTTTATACCAGACGACGGTTGAAATTCCGGATCGCTGAAAAAACCGATTGTTGGTGCACTGGAACCGTTTCCCTGCATGAAACCGTAAACATCAGAACCGGCAATACGTACAGAAATGTTCGTTTTAGAATCTGTAAGAGCACGAACTTTTGAAAAACGCGGTGCTACATCTGTTATAATACCAACCATAAAACCATCAGTTGATATGACGACCATACCCTTTTCAAGCCCCTGTTTAACGCCCTTGTTTATAAAAAAAGTACCATAATGAAAAGCAGAATCGTCGTGTATGACATCCGCAATGACGGCATTACGAGGTTGATTTTGTACTATATCTAACTCACGCGCAAGTTTCTGGTTTTCAAGAACGGCGATTTCGCAAGTCGTTTTATTTTTAAGTGCTTCATCTAATCTTACGCGTAGTTCCTCGTTTTCTGTGCGGAGATTTGACAGTTCTCGTATATTATCAACGGTATCTCCTATGGCGCGAATTGGCCAAGTTATTATATCACCTGCCCAATTTGCTATGGGCAGTATGATGTGCGCCAGACCGTTCATAACTTTATAATCTGGTTTTGCAATCATTATATATATAAACAAAATCGGCAAAAGAGCCGCAACAATAGCAGACTTTATTATTGTATACAGTCGTGAAGATAATTTATTTTGACTCATCGGGGAATAGTTTAGACGCTAAAAAGACAACATTCAATAAAAACTTGATTTTTCATTCAAATATGTCAGAATAAAACACAAGTTAAACGAAACCGAAATGGCAAAGGCATTGCCATAAGGGGTAAAAAAAGAGGTAAAAATGCCGAAATTAAAGACAAAGTCGTACTTGAAAAAGCGCGCATCTATGACTGCGACCGGTAAAATCCGCGTTGCCAGAAACGCCCACAAGAAACTGTTACGCAATAAATCTAAACGTGCAAATAACGCTGGGTCAAAACCACAGTATTTAAACGATAATATGGTTGGTCAGGCTAAAATCTTGGCTCCATACGGTTTGAAATAATAAGGGGGTAGATTATGGCAAGAGTTAAACGCGGAACAACCGTAAAACAGAAACATAATAAGATTTTGACCCGTGCCAAAGGGTATCTGGGTCGTCATAGCACAACTTATCGTGCTGCTCGCGAAAAAACAGAAAAAGCAGGACAATATGCATATCGCGATCGTCGCGTTAAAAAACGTGAATTTCGTGGTTTGTGGATTGTTCGTATCAACGCGGCGGTACGTAGCAACGGTATGACATACAGTCAGTTCATGAATGGTTTGAAAAAGGCCGGTGTCGCTTTGGATCGCAAGGTTTTGGCGGAAATGGCATATGCCGGTGATGAAAACTTCACAAAACTGATTGATACTGCAAAACGATTTATCTCTGCCGAAGCGAAATAAGCCTTGGCGGCAGGTGTTTTATTTTGTATCATTAAAGCCGTCAATAGACGGCTTTTTATTTTAAGGTAGAAACTATGCAAGAACAAATAAAAAATATTCAAACGTTGGAAGAGTTGCAAGCCTTATATACCGAAACTTTCGGTAAAAACGGCACAATGACAGCGCGTCTTAAAGAAATGAAGAATCTTGATAATGATGCGCGCGCAGAATTAAATAAAGAAAACACCACTTTGCGTGAGTTGTTTAAGATGCGTCAGTCTGAATTGGAAAATGCCGCAATGATGGCGGGATTAAAAAAACAAAAGTTAGATGTTTCTTTAAATCCGGAACCAGAAAACGCTGGTACATTGCATCCGCTGACGCATTCTTTGGCGGATATTTCTGGAATACTTGAATCTTTTGGTTATGAAATGTGGACAGGACCAGAAATTGAAGACGATTGGCATAATTTTACAGCATTAAATACTCCGGTATATCACCCTGCTCGCGATATGCAGGATACGTTCTTTTTACCTAATGGTAATGTAATGCGCACACAGACATCCGCAATACAGATAAGAAGTATGGAAAAAAAGGGTGCGCCTATAAAAATGTTCGGTATCGGTGCAACCTATCGTAAAGAAATCGACGCAACACACAGTCCTATGTTTCATCAGATAGAAGGATTGTATATAGATAAAGACATTACAATGTCCAATTTGATAGGTGATGTTCAAGAATTTTTAAAAAGGTTCTTTGAAATGGACAATGTAGAATTACGCATTCGTCCGTCTTATTTCCCTTTTACAGAACCGAGTATAGAAATAGATATGAAATGGAATGGAAATAAATGGTTAGAATTAATGGGGTCGGGTATGGTTCATCCGAATGTTCTGAGTAATTGCGGTATAAACCCAGACGAATATCAAGGTTTTGCCTTTGGTTTTGGTTGGGACAGACTTGCTATGTTAAAATACGGGTTAAATGACATACGCAAGTTTTATGACGGGGATGTTCGTTGGTTGGAAAGTGCAGGATTCTAGATATAACGAGGCGTAAAATGAAATGGACTTATGATTGGTTGAAAGACTATTTAAAAACGGACGCAGATGCGTCTCGGGTTGCAGATACTTTGACTCGTACTGGGTTAGAGGTTGAAGAATTAATAGAGCCAGTTGCTCCCATTGCTGCAAAGATTATCGAATGCACGGCGCATGAAAACAGCGACCATTTGCATGTATTAAAAGTAGATGATGGCAGTGGTAATTTGCGTCAGGTTGTATGCGGGGCTCCGAATGTACGCATCGGCATGATTTCTGCGCTGGCAAGACCCGGTTGCATAATAGAAGGACATGAAATTCAAAGCGGTAAATTGCGTGGTGTATTATCAGACGGCATGATGTGTAGCGGTCGTGAATTGGGGATAAATGAAGACCACAGTGGTATCATTGAATTACCAGAAGATACCATAGTAGGCTCGCCTGTAATAAACACAGAAATCGTTTTTGATGCCGGTATTACACCAAACCGTCCAGATTATTTAGCAGTCCGCGGTATAGCGCGTGATTTAGCGGCTTGCGGTTTAGGCGAATATATAGCACCAAAAGACGAAATTTTACCTGCTATAAAAGGTGCAAGAAAGGTAAATATAGAAACAGATAAATGTCTCGTATATCAATTCTGTGAAATACATGATATAAAAGTTGCGCCAAGTTCAAGCACTGTAAAATCGCGTCTTGCGGCAATCGGTATAAATCCAAAGAATGCACCGATAGATGCGACAAATTATATTTGTTATGATATGGCGCAGCCTATGCACTGTTTTGATGCCGATGAAATCAAGGGTGATATAACCGTTCGTAATGCAAAGAATGGTGAAAAATTTACAGACTTGTTTGGCAGTGAACATGAGTTATCTGATGCAGATATAGTAATTGCGGATGAAAAAGGCATACTTGCATTAGCAGGTGTTGTTGGTGGTGCGCGTGGAATGACGACAGACAGTACAAAGAATATTATTTTGGAAAGCGCATATTTCAATCCGGTTTCCGTTCGTAAGACATCAAAGCGAATTGGGGTATCAACTGATTCTTCATACAGATATGAACGCGGTATAGATCCTACAATTTCTGGGGTTGCACTGTCAAAGGCGGCAAAAATAATAATGGATGCATGTGGTGGTAAAATAGTAGGTACTTGTATTGGTGGTGAAATACCGAAAGAAACACGTGCAATAAAATATAGTCCAGATTTATTTAAGAAGAAAACTGGTATAGATATGGATGAGTCTCGTCAGCGCGAGATTTTAGAAAAATTAGGTTTTAACGTATCTGAAAAAAAAGATGTTTGGAGCGTTGTACCGACATCTGCGCGCGTAGATGTTGTTTTACCAGAAAATATAGTATCGGAATTAATACGTGTTTATGGTTATGAAAACATATCAAAGGTTGCAGAGCATAAAGTATCTGATGCAGCAAAGCATACAGATTATTATATGGGTATTAAAAAGGAACTGGCTACGCGTGGTTTAAATGAAGCAAAATCTTTTGGTTTTGGAAACTCAAAAATCGAGAGTTTATTATCAGATAAACCAAGTGTAAAGATTGCCAATCCTATAATATCCACGATGGATACGGCAAGAAACAATTTGCTTGGTTCGCTGTTAGAGTTTGTTGCAGAAAACGAAAAGCGCGGTTATCCCGATTTAAATATTTTTGAATTAGGAACAGTGTTTGATGGTGATATGCCGGAACAACAGCATACTCAAATATGTATAATTCGCAGTGGAAACACATCACCGAAACATTGGCAAGGTAGAAATCGCATATATGACATATACGATGTAAAAGCAGATTTAATTGCACTGATGCATGGGCAAGAATTCTCTGTAAGTGCTGAAAATTCACCGCGTTGGGCGCATACGTTCAGATATGGTGCGATTATGCAAGGAAATAAAAAAATAGCAGAGTTTGGTGAATTGCATCCGTCTATTGCACATACTATGAAGATAAAAACACCTGTTATGGTGGCAATAATAGAAGATGTAGAAAATTTGCCGAAAGCAAAAAAATCGAAAGAGCTTGTAATAAGTGATTTTCAACCTATTACGCGCGATTTCGCTTTTATAGTAGATTCTGATTTTCCTGCTGAAAAACTGACAAGCAGTGCCGTTTCTGCTGATTCCAGAATCAAAGGAGCAGTCGTATTTGATTCATTTGATATGGGTGACGGTAAAAAATCTGTTGCATTTACGATAACTATAATACCGACGGAAAATATGTCTGATGAAGATTTATTAAAAATTCAAAATGCGGTTATAGAAAATGTCGAGAAGAAATGTAACGCAAAAATACGTGATAAATAAAGTAATAAAAAAGCCGGCAAATACCGGCTTTTTTAAATTGTTTTATCTAATGCGTTACACCAACGTGCAACAGGACATTCTGCGCATTTTGGTTTTAGGGCTTTGCAAATATATCTGCCGTGCAAAACCATGACATGATTTACCATAGAATGATATTTTTTCGGAATTTTCTTTATAAGTTTTTCTTCCACTTTTTCTGGTGTGTTATCTGAATCTTCCGCCCAACCAAATCTGTGTGAAAGTCTAAACACATGTGTATCAACCCCTATATTCGGAGCATCCCATAAAACATTCATTACAACATTTGCAGTTTTTTGTCCGATACCCGGTAATTTCATTAAAGCATCACGATTATGAAATTTTTTTGGGAATTTATAATTTTCATCGGAATTATTTTTTTCATCCATTAATCGTACGGATAAGCCTATAATGCTTCTGGCTTTGTTATTAAAAAATGATATTACGCGAATATATTTTTTAATTCCGTCTTCACCAAGTGCCAGCATTTTTGCCGGACTTGGTGCAACGCGGAATAGTTCAGGAGTAACCTCGTTTACTTTTTTATCTGTTGCTTGTGCAGATAAAATAACTGCAACCGCAAAAGTAAACTCATTCGTACTATACAATTCAGAACGAATGCCCATGTTTATTGTTTTCGGTACCTCGCGAAAATATATTTCCGGTTTCATTTTTTATAAAGAAAATTCAGATAGTCGTTCTTCACATATTTTTTGACAGTTCGTTTCACATTCTGTTTTTACAGCATCGGCACTGTCTGCATACATTTCAACAAAATCTACCCATAAATTTTGATAGGTCTGATTTGAAACATAACATAAACATCTGGTTGAATACCTTTTTGTCTTAGTCTGTTCGTCTTTTATGACTTTACCGTTTTGTGTTTCGTATGCGGCAGAAAAACTTTTCTGAACGCCTGTTCCGACACATTCCGATGTTATTACTATTTCATGTTCTTTTTTGTTATCCAATGTACCAATATAAAACCCGATACCGAATAAACCACATATAATTAAAACGCTCAAAATTATATACAGAACTTTACGCATAATTTTACTCCTTTATGCTTTTTTTATGGATACAGATAAGTTGTATCCTTCTATTTCTTTTTTATACTCTCCTGCTCCTCTTGACATATCAGTAATCAAGGCTTCTGACATTATATGCTCGCGATGTTGTTCTATCGCATTGGCAAGAGCAGGATCAGCATCATATTCTAATTTTATTCTATCTGATACATCCATTCCAGCGTTTTTACGAGTTTCTTGTATAAAACGTAGCGCATCATTAGCAAGACCTTCTGCAATTAATTCAGAGTTTAGTTCTGTATCTAATATAACAACCGCTGTATTGTCTGGTAATGCCGCACCAGTTACACCGTCTTTAACCGTCAGTCTGTTTTCAAATTCTTCGTCATTCAGAACATAGTTGCCCACTTTCATAGTTTTTCCCGAGATTTCATATTCTCCGCGTTTGACAGCAGGTATGATTTCTTTAAGAGCACCGCCAAGTCTTGCACCGATTTTAGGCGTAATCAAATATACAAAAGAATCTGCAACTCCGGATATTTCAGAAGTAAAGTCAATTTCTTTTACATTTAATTCATCTTTTATTATATCCGTATATTCTGTTAAATTTTTCCCGGCAACCGTCATTTTAGACAGTGGTAAGCGGTTATGTAGTTTATACTGTTCTCGCAGTTGTTTACCAACAGAAACAATCGATTGAACGCGACGCATGTCTTCTATGATTTTATGGTCATATTCTTGTGCGACTGGGAACGATTGCAGATGCACGCTTTCTGCACCTGTTAGATTCCTATAAATATATTCGCTGATAAACGGCGCAAAAGGCGCAAGCGTACGACATAAAGTTATTAATACAAAATACAAAGTATTAAAAGCATCTTGGTCTTCGTCCCAGAAACGTGCGCGCCCACGACGAATATACCAGTTATTAAGAACGTCTAAGAAACGAACAAATTCTTTAATAGCAACATCTGGTTTATATTCATCAAGTGCCGAACCTACTATGGAAATTAACTCGTTCAGTTCTGCCATAATATATTTATCTAGCGCGTTTTCTGAGTCTGTTTTTCCTTGTGCAGATATGTTTCCTGCGTTCGCATATAGTGTAAAGAAATGGTATGCGTTCCAAAGCGGAGTCAATATAGTTTTTACGGATTCGGTAAAAACTTTTCCTTCTTTATCAACAGGAACCGGTTCCGCTTTCATAAAGTTAGAACCTTGTATGAATAAACGTATAGCATCTGCACCGAATTGCTCAATTTGTAATTCTGGGTTTACGAAATTTTGTAATGATTTAGAAAATTTCTTTTTATTCTCATCAACAACTAGCCCGTTTGCCGATACAGTCATGAACGCAGGTTTATCAAATAACGCAGTTGCCAGAACCATCAGAGAATAGAACCAACCACGTGTTTGATCTTGACCCTCTATGATGTAGTCTGCCGGAAATGAAACCTTAAATTTCTCGACATTTTCAAACGGGTAATGTAATGATGCCCATGGCATAGAACCTGACTCTACCCAGCAGTCTAAAACATCAGGTATACGTTTCCAACCGTCTTTTGTAAGTTTGTCCAAGGTTGGTCTATGCAGGTCTTCTACTTTTACCCCGAAAAACTCTTCCAATTCTGCAATTGAACCGAATATTTTATATTCTCCGTCCTTTTCCCAAATGGGTAAAGGCGTTCCCCAGAAACGGTTTCTGGATATAGACCAAGGACGTGCCCCTTCTATCCAAGTACGAAAACGTTCGCCGGCAGAAGTCCAATTAACTTTTGCGTTATTGGCAAGTAAAGAATCTTTGATTTTTGGTACGTCTATATACCAAGAGTCAGTAGCACGATAAATTAATTTTTCTTTACTTCTGTCGCTATAAGGATAACTGTGTTTATATTGTTCTTTTTTTACCAGATATCCTTTGTCGCGTAAGTACTGTATTATTTTAGAGTTTGCTTCAAATATATTTTCTCCTGCCCACTCTTTGACTTCTGAGGTAAAATTACCGTATGCATCAACGTTTAAAATTACAGGGAATTTAGGGTCTATATTTTTTGCGGCCCAAAAGTCTTCTTGCCCGTATGCTGGTGCAATATGAACTATGCCGGTACCGTCAGAATCAGATACGTATTCCGCAGGTATTACTTGGTATAATAAATCAGACGTGCCTTCATAATAATTAAATAAAGGTTTATAATGCTTCCCGACAAGTTCTTTTCCGCTTATTTCCCCTATTTTTCTAGAAGCAGAAAATTGTTTTTCATAAGCAGAAAGTCTTGTTTGGGCAATTATGTATACAGCACCGTCTTCGTCTTGCATACGCAGATATTTCATATCTGGGTTAACTGCCAAGGCAGAATTTGCAGGTAGCGTCCAAGGAGTCGTTGTCCAAGCAAGAACTCTATCGCCATTTTCTAATTCAAACCATACTGTTACGGCATCGTCTACGACATCGCGGTAGTCCTGTGAAGCCTCGGAATTAGAAATTACGGTACCATTTACCCAGTCAAACGGGTTTACACTATAATCTTTATACAATAAACCCTTTTCATACAAAGATTTTAATGTCCAAAGCATGGATTCCATGTAATTTTTATCCATTGTTTTATAACCATAGCCTTCACCGACATCTACCCATCTACCCATGCGTTCAATAAATTTCTCCCATTCTTTGGTATAAGTTAAAACGCCATCGCGACACATATTACAAAAAGTTTCTATACCCTGTTCTGCAACTATATCTTTTGCGCGTTTTCCTTGTTTCTTCTCAACAGAGTTTTCAGCAGGCAGTCCATGACAATCCCAACCAAGTTCGCGAACAACATGTTTACCAATCATTGTTTGATAACGGCATACCATATCTTTAATTGTAGAAACGCCCAAGTGCCCCCAGTGCGGAAGTCCGTTTCCAAACGGAGGACCGTCATAGAACGAGAAAGGATGACCTAATTTAGTTTGATTCAATGACTTATGAAACGTGTCATCACTTCTCCAGAAAGCTAATATTTCATGCTCCATCTTTGGAAAGTCTGCTTTTGGTTCTGTTTTTGGATATGCCATAATAAAAACTCCGTTGTTTTATTTATAAAAAACGGGCGCCTATGCGCCCCAGCCACGTGCAGAAGCGCGGTGCTGAGTCATTTTATAATGATTATGTTTTTTTCTTTCACAAGAATAAGTCTAATATATAAAATATAAGATTTCCAGTGTTTTTTTATCCTTGACGGTGTGTGTTTTTTTAATAATATAATAACTCTCAAAAGTAAATATAAATAAGGTGAAAAAACATGGCTAAAAAAAATAAGAAAAGTTTAACAAAAGAGGAAATGGGAAAAATTAATTTTTTTATAAATAATGTCAATGATGTTGAAAAACTTCCAAATGGTTTCAAGGCCTCAATAGAAGACGTAAAAATTTCAATTTTCCCTATTTTTTATATAGAGGTAGTAGAAGGATCTTATAAACAGAGGCAGGAAATAACAGAAGAAGAATACAGTTCTATAAAAAACATATTTTTAGATAAAATTGTTGCAGATGAAAATAAAATTTATAACGGAATAAAAAAAGCACTAGAAGAGTCTGTAGCTAAAAAAAATCAGAAACAAAAATAAAACGAAAACATTTATAAAATATAAAAACACCACGTTTTGTGGTGTTTTTATTGTTGACAAGTTTTGTTTTTGTGATATTTTAATATAAAAACAAAAGGTTTTTTTATGATAAATACATATGTTTTAGATAAAAAATTGTTAAATTTTTTGATTATCTCAACTGAAGACATAGTTGCTGAAAAAGGTATTTGTTCGTATTGCCAATTTTATGATAACAAACCTATTTTAAATATGGCTAAATATATTTTTGATAAGCACGGTATAAAAATGCAAGAGGCTAATATTGGATCAGATAAATATGTATTAAAAATATCGTATTCTGATATAGTTTCTTTATCTCCGAAAGAAAAGAAGTTTCTTTTTTCTGTCGGCAACAATTTAACAGATTTTGATGAAAATTTTGTGAGATCGATCGTTTTAAATCAAAATAATTTTACAAAAGAAGATTATAAATTTTTGCAGGGTTTTTTTATAGATACTATAAAAGAAACCAAGGATGTTATAAATCCGAAGGGTGAAAAGATTTGTTATTATATTCTTACGGATGATTTTTTTATACCGATATATAAACATATTTTTAGAAAGTTCGGAATTGAATTAAAAGAATGCGTTTTTGAAAACAAATTGGCATTGAAAGCTGGTGATTCTGAAATAGAATATTTAAATAAAGATGCCAGAAAATTATTATTTTCTGTTAAAAAGGATACAGAAGTTATCAAAAAGTATTTTAAAGATGTATTTTTAGAAATGATTTCTAATGGCAGATAAATTTTTAAAAGGTTTAAAGATGAATTTAGTACGAATAAAAAAAGTAAAAAAGAAAAAAAAGTTTGAGTTTTTGGATGTTAAAGAAGTTGCCGAATGTATAAAAGCAACTAACAATATAAAACCGTGGATTCAGGCGACAGGTGATATTGCAGGGTATGAGATACATTTTTTTGATACTATGAAATTTTATATTCGTAATGTTTCAAAAGAATTAATCGTTTATACAGTTAGTAGTGATAAATTTAACAGATATAAAATGTCTAATATTGAATATGCTTTTTTAATGAAAGTTATGGTGCAAAGAATAAAGAAACTATCAAACGAGAAATTTAAATAAGTTATAGGGCTGCATACGTTTCTTTTTATAAAAGAATTCATGGTATACCCTAAATATAAATAAAAAACGAGGTATTAATGTTATCAGAAAAAAATTTAGATTTAAAATTACTTGAAAGATTAATAAAAGAAACAACTTCTGCAACAGATAGAAACGGTTTCAGAGTGATTTATTTTATACCGTTAAGGGAAGATTATACAAATGTTTGTCAGTATATATTATCAAAATATGGTATAAAAATGCAAAAGTATCAAAGTTCGTTAAACTCTTTTCCAGTATTGAAAATAAATTTTAATGAAGTAGATGCGTTATCTGAAACAGCCAAAGAGTTTTTATTTTCCATAAATGTTCATACTGAAAAACTGTTAGGGCATTTAGAAAAACGTTTAAAAGAAATGAATGCAAAACAGCGTTAAAAAAGCCACTTTTGTGGCTTTTTTATTTGTCTGGTGCCGGTTATAGGACTTGAACCTACGACCCCCTCATTACGAATGAGATGCTCTACCAGCTGAGCTAAACCGGCATATACGGAATATAATAATATATGTTTTTAATTATTTCCACATTTAATTTTACGCAAAACTACCATTATTCCTGCGGGCGTCATACCTGGTATTCTGGATAAGTCCGCTATATTTTCCGGTCGCGTCGCAGATAACTTTTCTATTAACTCGTTTGTTAGCCCCGGCAGATTTTTATATTCAAAATTTACAGGAATTTTCGTCGCTGCGTCGCGTCTGTATGAGGCGATTTCCCTTTCATTGCGCTGGATATACCCTGCATAAAATTTATCGTTTTCTTTTATTTTTTCTGCATGCAGGTCATACTTTTTATTGTATTCTTCTTCTGTAATAAGCCCCATTTTTACAGCCGTATCACCAAGTCTTGCAATGGCGTTATCACTGCGCAGTGACAGCCTGTATTCTGCACGTGATGTAAACATACGATAAGGTTCATCAACCCCAAGCGTTGTTATATCGTCTATCAGTACGCCAATCATAGCATTTGTTCTGTCTAAATTTAATGTTTCTAAATTCAGTGCAAACGCCGCTGCATTTGCACCGGCAACAACACCTTGTGCGGCTGCTTCTTCATAGCCGGACGTACCATTAATTTGTCCTGCAAAGAATAACCCTGGTATGTCTTTTGATTCCAAGCATTCATTAAGAACGCGCGCGTCTATTGCGTCATATTCAATTGCATAACCATAACGCGCTATTTTTGCTTTTTCTAAACCCGGTATTGTGCGAATCCATTTATCTTGAATATCTGCACCAAAACTAGTTGAAATACCATTTGGATATATCAAATCGCTATCCAGACCCTCTGGTTCTAAGAATACATGATGCGAGGTATGTTCTGGAAAGCGCATAACTTTATCTTCTAGTGAGGGGCAATAGCGCGGACCTGTTCCATGAATATCCCCATTATACATAGGCGCATTTGATATATTATCACGGATAATTTTATGAGTGGTTTCATTTGTATGCGTTATATAGCAAACTGCACTATAATTGTTTTCTGGATTCGGTTCAGAAAACCAATCGTGTGGAGTGTCCCCTGGTTGCAGTTCACACACAGAAAAATCGATAGAAGATTTTTCAATTCGTGCAGGTGTTCCTGTTTTAAGACGCATTAAAGAAAAACCTGCATCTTTTAATACACCTGATATGTTAGTATCAGGTTCTTGATATGTGCCGTCATCTTGTAATCTGCCAGACGGTATTTTTTCTGTGCCACGTGTGACAAGCCCTTGCAAGAAAGTCCCTGTTGTCAGTACGATTGCACGTGCGTGATATTTTCTGTTGACTGTTTTTTCTTGCAGATTAAGTTTTTCAACTTTTTCAAAAACAACATTTAAGTTTTTATATTCTGACAAACTTTTAACGATAGCATCATGATAAAGGCTTCTATCAATCTGTGCGCGCAGAGCCTGTGTTGCTGCCCCATGCGAAGCGTTAAGAGTCCGAAAGTGAATACCTGCTGCATCTGCCCCGCGCCCCATAACGCCACCCAGTGCATCTATTTCTGCAACCATTTGAGATTTACCAGGTCCCCCGATACTAGGGTTACAAGACATAGCCCCCAGGTCTGTTTCGCTTTGCGTTAATAACAAAGTCTTTGCACCACGACGCGCAGCAGCAGCGGCTGCTTCTACGCCGGCATGTCCACCACCGATAACAATCACATCAAATTCTGTCATGTCGGTTAAAATCTTCCCATAGCACCGTTTATATGTAATGTTTGTCCATTTATGTAAGATGCTTCGTCGGATGCTAAGAATACGCAAGTATTTGCGATATCTTCTGGTTCACCAAATCTACCTGCTGGTATTTGTGCCAGATAAGATTTCTTTAATTCATCAGATAAAACATCTGTCATAGGCGTTTTTATAAAACCTGGTGCAATGCAATTCGCAGTGATTCCGCGTGACGCGACTTCTGCAGCGATAGATTTTGTCATCGCAATCATACCACCTTTTGATGCGGCATAGTTTGCCTGTCCTGGTCCACCGATAGTTCCGATAATTGATGCCATATTTATAATGCGACCAAAACGTTGTTTTATCATAGGCATAATAGCCGCACGGCACATCTTAAAGCATGAACGCAAGTTAGTATTTATAACATCATCAAATTGTTCGTCTGTCATACGCATAAGAAGGGTATCTTTTGTGATACCGGCATTATTGATAAGGACGTCAATTTTTCCTGCTTGTTCAATTGTATTCATAATCAGTTCAACTGCTGCACCGTCTTCGGCAAGGTCGGCAGGAATTTTAATATAAGAATCATCAAATTCGGTTTCCAGTTTTGCTAAGTTTCTACCAGATACAACAACTGTTGCGCCGGCTTCTTTCATTTTTTTAGCAATTGCGCCACCGATACCACCAGTCGCGCCTGTAATTAATGCGACTTTACCTGTTAAATCAAACATATTATATCTCCAATTTTTTTGCTGTCATGTCTGCACATATTCTTGGTGTTAGACCGGTTAAAACTGCACCAGGGCCAACTTCAATTGTTTCTGTTATACCAAGTTCGTGCATTTTCAAGACGGATTCACGCCAATGAACACCATGCGTAATTTGATAAACCAATGCTTCTTTTATTTCTTCAGGGCCACTCATAGGTGCTGCTGTTTTATTAGAAATCAAAATTGCCTGTGGTACTTTTATTTCAATAGATTCCAGTGCAGTGCGCATTTCTTCTGCGGCTGGCGCTTGAATACGACAATGAACTGGAACAGATAGTGCAAGTGGCATAGCGCGCTTTGCACCTGCTTCTTTTGCCGCTGCCATAGTTGCTTCTACAACATCTTTTGCACCGGATATAACCACCTGCCCAGGACTGTTATCATTTGCAACATCACAATCTGTTTGTGCGCAAATTTCACGAACTTTTTCAATATCTAATCCGATAATAACCGCAGTTAAACCTTCACCAACCGGTACCGCGCGTTGCATAGCATCCCCGCGCAGACGAAGTAGTCTTGCAGTATCTGCAACTGATAACGCACCTGCTGCACATAAAGCGGTATATTCACCTAAACTATGACCTGCAACATATTCAGTAAGAGGCACACCACTTGCCCGCAACATAGCAATAGATACTGCCATAATCGCCGGTTGAACATTTGTTGTAAGCGTCAGGTCTTCCATAGGACCATTGAAAATAATATCAGATAATTTTTGATTAAGCGCATCATCAACTTCATCAAATACGGCGCGTGCCGCAGGATTGTTTTCGTATAAGTCTTTTCCCATACCGACGGCTTGCGAGCCCTGTCCAGGAAAAACAAGAATAGACGGCATATAAACTCCTTTTATCAATCCCATTATAGAATTGAAAAAGCATAATCGCAAATATTATCTGACCGGAATTATTTTTATAGATTTTTCTTTTGGCATATCATGTGTTTTTCGTATAGAGAATTCGCAACCGCAATAATTTTGACGATAAAAATCGGCATTTCTTCCAATTTCTTGACGTAATTTTTCATCCCACTTTATCGGCATATAGCAAACTTCGCCCAAAGAACATTGTGCTGCGCGGTCAACTTGGGATTGGTCTTTATGGCGCGACACGCCAAATACAGAAGCAACCGCGTCATAACCGTTTTCTTTTGCCCAGCGTCGTGCAAATTCAAATCTGAATTCAAAACACCGACTGCAACGCGCACCGCGTTCTGGTTCGGACTCTAATCCTCGTACTGCAACGCGCCAATCATCATGATTGTAATTTCCAACCGCATACTTAACACCCAAAGACTCACAATATTTTATTTGTTCGTTCAAGCGTTTTGTATATTCTGCAGCGGGGAAAATGTTCGGGTTAAAGAACAATACAACAAAGTCATCAACGTCAGGTATAGCGCCGTCTGCTAATTGCTTTATTGCACCCGCACTGCATGGTGCACAACAAGACATCAGAACCAGTTTCATTTTATTTCCCAAATACTGCCTATTTTTGCATTACTATCCAGTTCTATTATTTCATCTGCATTATTGCCCTGCCCCAGTTCTGCAGCACTGCACATCATACCGAAAGATTCTGTACCCGCAACTGTGCGCTGGGATATCGGTTTTTTCATTGTCGGCAGTGTGCAACCAACAGGTGCCAGAACACCTACAAGGCCAACATGAACATTTGGTGCACCGCATACAATTTGTAAGTTATGATTTGTACCGTCATCAACTGTTAAAATATGCAAGTCATCACGTGATGGGTGATTTTTTACTTCGATTATTCTAGCAACAACAGGTTTAACATTGTTGTCTTCTTTTTTAGCATATTTTTCAGTCAACTCTGCAACGCGCGCATCATCAATTCTGGAAAATAAGTTTTCTGGAACAGTGAAGGCTTCTCCATTTTGAATTCTGCGTTCAAATTCTTTTGGCCAAGACAGGTCGTGCGTGTTGTTAAATACATGCTGTATTTTTTCTGCTGCATCTGGAATAAATGGTGCAGAAACACGCGCATATAAGTCTATCAATTGGAAGCACTCATTTAATACAGCGCCTGCTTGTTCAGTGTCCCCGTTTTTAACAAGAGCCCATGGTTCCTTGACAGTCATATATTCATTACCAATCGCGTACAGACCGCGCAAAGCAACGATAGCGGCGCGGAATTCGCATGCATCCAGCGCAGTGGTAAGTTCTGTGATTTTTTCATTTACTTGTGCTGTTAAATCAGAATCTAACGCACCTGCATTTGGAACGGTTAATCCGAAGTTTTTATCAGTTAGTTTGCAAACACGGGAAACAAAGTTGCCCAACATACCGTTCAGGTCTTTATTGACGATGTCCGCAAAGCGCGCAAAAGTAAAGTCTGTATCATCTGTTTCTGGTGCGGACGCAATCAGTGCATAACGCCATGCATCAGCGGGCGCAATGTTGACAGCTTCGTCCAAGAACACACCACGCTTTTCAGATTTAGAAAACTTACCACCTTCAAAATTCAGGAAGTTCATCGCTTTTAACTGGTCAACAGTTTTCCAGTTATTTTGCAAAGCCAACTGTTGTTCAGGGAATAAAACCGCATGGAATTTAACGTTATCTTTACCCATAAATTGTGCATAATGACAATCGGGGTTTTTCCACCATGTTTCCCAGTCTTTATTTGCAGTCTGCGATATAGAAACATAACCCCAAGGTGCATCAAACCAAACATAGAAAACTTTATTTTCGTACCCTTCTTTATTTACAGGAATACCCCATGACAAATCACGTGTAATAGAATAGTCCAACAGACCGATTTTCTGCCAACCGTATGCGATACTTTTTGCAGTTTTTGACCAACCACTTGAATGAGTAGTCAACCAATCGTCCCAAAGCTTTTGCGCCTTTGATGCTAAAAAGAACAGATTTTTTATTGGGCGTAGTTCAATATTACTGCTGCCAGATATTGCGCTGCGTGGTTTTAGTAATTCTGTTGCTTCATAAGATGCGCTGCATTTATCGCATTGGTCACCGCGTGCATTTTCATAACCGCATTTTGGGCAAGTACCTAATAATTGACGGTCGGCCAAGAACATATTGTCATCGACGGAAAAAGGCTGCAAAGTTTCGCGTTCTTCTATTAAGCCTTTTTCGTCCAGACGCAAGAATAATTCATGAATTAACTTTTCTTGCAGTTCTGTATGGGTACGCCCATAAAAGTCAAAAGATATATTAAAATCTTTAACTGCGCGCAGGTGCTTTTCATAATATTTAGTGGCGTAATCAAAATATGACATATTTTCTTTCATAGCTCCGACAATAACAGGCGTACCATGTTCGTCTGCGCCACAAACATATAATACATCACGCCCACATGCGCGACAAAAGCGGGCATATATATCAGACGGCAGCCAGCACCCAATAAGGTGCCCCAAGTGCAATTCGCCATTAACGTATGGCAAAGCAGAAGTAATAAGATATTTTTGTTTATTGTCAGTTGTCATGTTTACGCCTTTGTTATTTAATAAAAGGGTGCCCAACGGGGCACCCAGGAATCCCGTCAGAAATTTTAGTAAGATTAATTGTACATTCGCATCATTTCTTTTTTCTCGGTTTTTTATAATGGTGGGTGGTATTGGACTCGAACCAACGACCTTTACGATGTCAACGTAACGCTCTAACCAACTGAGCTAACCACCCAATATTTTTTCGGTGCTATGTCCAGAAAGCCAACGACCCCTACGATGTCAACGTACGCGGCTGACCAACTGAGCTAACCACCCAATAAACTTTAAACTTTCAGGATTATACCAAAGAAAAATACGATTTCAATATTAAAATAGTTTCAAAAATTATCGTTGTTTTAAAACTGTTACAAAGTTTCTGATAATGTCGAAAGATTGTGGCAGAACGAAAGCGTTAGGCATAGGACAAGATTCTTTCATATATTGTTCAGAATCAACAGATTTAAAAAGTGGGCAAAGAGTAAAATCCATATTTTGAAGAGCCCTACAAGATTTAACGGCTTTTCCTATAATGTCAGAATGTTTTTTATGCAAAGTCAAATATACAACAATGTTTTCTTTTTTAAGAGAATCAAGGAAAAGGAAAGCAGGACATACAGATTTGGCCATTTCTTTTCTTTCTTTATACATTTGTTGGTATTTTAACATTTTATCATGATTTTCTTCACGGTATTGTTTCTGGTATCCTGCAATTTTATTACGGTTTTTTTCTTGGTATTGTTTTTGGTATTCTGCAATTTTATCACGATTTTCTTTGTAATATTGTTTTTTGTATTCTGCAATTTTATCACGACTTTGTTCACGATATTCTAAAATTTTATCACGATTTTCTTCGTAATATTGTTTTTGATGTTTTGCAATTTTATCACGATTTTTTTCGTAATATTGTTTAGTGTATTCTAAAATTTTATCACGATTTTCTTCGTAATATTGTTTTTTGTGTTTTGCAATTTTATCACGATTAATTTCACAGTATTGTTTTTTTTGTTTCGCAATTTTATCACGATTTTGTTCGTAATATTGTTTTCGCTGTTGTTTAATTTTTTCTTTTTTTAAATTTAATTCCTTTTTTATTAAATCGTGAATAATTTCTGGCGGAACTTTTATACAATATGTATAGTTTTTTCTTGCTTGTGAATTTAAATAATACATCTTTTTAAGCGGTACTTGAAACGGGAGTTTTTGTTGCACCAAAAGTATTAAATGCTCGTCCAAATGTGCTTTATTAGACATTATATCCATAAACTGTTCTGGCGTTATAAAAGCATCAATATTTTCAGATTTAATAAAAGATTCCAGAGTTTTTTCTTCGGAAGAATCAAATAAGAACCATTCAAGAAAAACTTCTGATAATGTTCGGATTTTTGAGTTAATAGTAGAACTGATATACTTTACCCTAGTATCAAGAGATTCTTCAATAAAGAAATTTTGATTTATTCTAGAATAATCATCATTATCAATAACATCATCAAAAATATTGTAATCTTCTGTATCCATATAATTATCCATAGTTTTTTTATAATTTAGCACAAATTAAACCGTTGTCAAATATGCAGTCGTACATAAAAAATAATTTGATATATGGTTTATGGGTGGTTATAATACATATCGCAACAGGTGTTCTGTTGCTGGGCTTACAAACCTATTCAATCAGCGCCGGTGATGGCGAAAAATATCTCCAACTAATCGGTTGGAGTGAGTCTGAATATATTGAATAAGACCGCAATTTCTGATTGAATTGTTTGTAAACTCCAACCACCTGTATTTTCCGGTGGTTTTTTGTTTAACGTAAAGGAGTAAAAACACCAGAAAAAATAATTTGATATATGGTTTATGGGTGGTTATAATATATACCGCAACAGGTGTTCTGTTGCTGGGCTTACAAACCTAGTGAACGCGCTTGATTATCAGGCGAAAATCCAACCAATAGGTTGGAGTGTGCCGAATATATCGAATAAGGCACGCAATTCGTTCAATTGTTTGTAAACTCCAACCACCTGAATTTTCCGGTGGTTTTTTGTTTAACGTAAAGGAGTAAAAACACCAGAAAAAATAATTTGATATATGGTTTATGGGTGGTTATAATACATATCGCAACAGGTGTTCTGTTGTTGGGATTCAACACCCATTGCTAGGCGTCAACGATGACGTAAAAATCCAACCAATAGGTTGGAGTGGTCTGAATATATTGAATAAGGCCGCAATTCCTAGCAATTGTGTTGAAACTCCAACCACCTGAATTTTCCGGTGGTTTTTGTTTAACGTAAAGGAGTAAAAACACCAGAAAAAATAATTTGATATATGATTTATGGGTGGTTATAATATATACCGCAACAGGTGTTCTGTTGTTGGGATTCAACACCCATTCAATCAGCGCCAGTGATGGTGAAACATATCTCCAACTAATTGGTTGGAGTGGTCTGAATATATTGAATAAGACCGCAATTTCTGATTGAATTGTGTTGAAACTCCAACCACCTGAATTTTCTGGTGGTTTTTGTTTAACGTAAAGGAGTAAAAACACCAGAAAAAATAATTTGATATATGATTTATGGGTGGTTATAATACATATCGCAACAGGTGTTCTGTTGCTGGGATTAGTAGCCCATTGAACGCGCCTGAAACTAAGGCGAAAATCCAACCAATAGGTTGGAGTGTGCTGAATATATTGAATAAGGCCGCAATTCGTTCAATTGCTACTAAACTCCAACCACCTGAATTTTCTGGTGGTTTTTCTTTGTTTGAAATTCAGGAGTTTGAAAATGCGGGTTGGCGCGGAAATTGAATCTATTAGACAGCAACGTGGTTTATCCGTTGTTTTTATGTGCAATGTTTTTAATGTTAATGAACAGGAATATTGGCATATTGTTTCTGGCAGGCGGAAATTAACAACCTTTGATTTAATTATGTTTATTTCTTCGGTCCCAGCCCCGCTTTATTCAATTAAATTTGACGACAGATATTCAAAATTTGATTAAAAAAAAGCCGGTAAATACCGGCTTTTTTTAATACATAGTTTGTAATATGTGTTTGTTTTTATCTAAACTGGATAGCATTTTACCAGACCCGCATGCAACGCAAGCCATCGGGTTATCTACCAAAAAGGCCGGCAAACCAGTTGCAGCGCGAATCGCTGCATCCAACCCACGTAATAACGAGCCACCACCAGTCATCGCAATACCAAGATCTGCAATGTCTGCTGATAGTTCTGGCGGTGTCAATTCCAACGCCTGACGAACGGTATCGACGATTTTTGTGACTGTTTGAGCCAGCGCAGATGCAATTTGTGATTCTGTGACAATCGTTTCCCGCGGAGTACCAGATAACAAGTCACGACCTTTAATTTTCATAGTTAATTCGTTCGCTTTATCTTTCGGAGATATTGCGGTTCCAATACGTTTTTTTATTTCTTCGGCGGTATTTTCCCCTATTAAAAGGTTTTTGTTTTTTCTTACAAAATCAATTATATCTAAATCCATTTGATCTCCTGCCGTTCGAACCGCGTTTGAATAAACGATTCCCCCCAGAGACATAACTGCAACTTCGGTTGTTCCGCCACCGATATCTAATACCATTGAACCGACAGGCTTTTCAACTGGCAACCCTGCCCCAATGGCAGCGGCAGTTGATTCTTCTACTATATATACTTTTCGTGCACCGGCGGCATCAGCCGCTTCTTGTATAGCACGACGTTCCACCTGTGTTGCACACGACGGAACGCATATTATTATAAGCGGTGCTGCCAAAGGATTCTTATGATGTACCTTACGAATGAAATATTTAATCATTTCCTCGGCAACTTCAAAGTCTGCAATCACACCGTCGCGTAAAGGACGTACCGCAGAAATTGTCCCGGGTGTACGACCAAACATTTGTTTTGCCTCGGCCCCAACTGCCAAAATTTCTTTGCGACCTAATAACCTGTTTTCTGCAACCGCAACAACAGAAGGTTCGTTTAACACGATACCACGACCCTTTACATATATCAGCGTGTTTGCCGTGCCCAAATCTATGGCCATATCGGCGGAAAAGAATTTCATAAGCCAGTTGTACATTTTTTTCCCCTAAGTATAGTGATTTTTTTGAACTATAAAGCCTTAAAACTAAAAAATCAAGTTGTCCTATATATAAAATATGCTTTTTTATTTGATTCAGATTTTTTTTTGATATTATAGACGGCATGAGAAATACTATAAAAAAACATATTGATTTTATACAGGCCGATGGCGACCTTAGTATTAGCAATCGCTTTTTCCTTGTACGCGTAAAAAAAGCAAAAATACCAGACGACCCAAGATATGGGTTAATCGTTACAAAAAAGACCTTTAAGCATGCTGTGGATAGAAATCGTGCTAAAAGGATGATACGCGATTGGTTAAGATTTAATGAACAATATCTAGAAGATGATTTGGACTATATTTTCATAATAAGGCATGCGATTTTGGGGGCTTTGCGTGAAGAAGGTCGGGCAGAGATGAAAAAGGCCTTGAAATATATAAAAAAGCAAAAACTTGGAAAATCAGAATAATAATATTTTTACAATTGCTTTGCAGCACATTGCGTTATGGTTGCTGAAAACGTATCAGTTTTGTATATCTCCGTTTATTGGAGGTCGTGCAGCATGTCGATTTACGCCTACTTGCAGTGAATATGCCAAGCAAGCAATTGAAAAGCATGGAATATATCGTGGCTGTATTCTGGCTGTTAAACGAATTCTTCGTTGCAGACCTGGCGGTGGTTTTGGGTACGACCCCGTCCCTTGACAACAGAATGAATTGTGGTAAAATTTTAAACATAAATGCGAAATATATAAAAGGATTTAAATTATGTCTTTTCGTGCGACCGTGGAATCCATGTCAAAAATTATGGATGAAATGGGAATAACAGAACTTGAACTGGAACGTCAATTTTTATTCGGCGTTTATCGTAAACATATTCATTTATCAAAACAGCAGACAACGACTGTTGCTATGCCGAACTTGCCGGTTGCAAATGAGGCTAAAAATACAAACAGCGAACCGTCTGAAAAGTCTATAAACGGTTATGCGTTAAAGTCACCTATGGTTGGGGTTGCTTATCTTGCACCAGAGCCTGGGGCTCAGCCATTTACTTCGATTGGTGCACAGATAAGGGTCGGTGATACGGTTGCTTTGATAGAAGCAATGAAAACCTTTAATCCGATTAAGTCCGATAAAGACGGAATAGTTAAAGAGATATTGGTATCTGACGGTCAAGCCGTTGAATTTGATCAACCGATAATAGTAATTGAATAAAATGTCTCAGATAAAAAAAGTTTTAATTGCTAATCGCGGTGAGATTGCACTGCGAATAATTCGCGCGTGTCGTGATATGGGTATTCGTACGGTGGCGGTTTATTCCACTGTTGATAAAACTGCCATGCATGTACAATTGGCGGATGAATCTGTATGTATAGGGCCTGGACCATCAAAAGATTCTTATCTTAACGAATCGGCCATTTTGACGGCTGCATTATTGACTAATGCCGATGCAATTCATCCTGGGTATGGTTTCTTGTCAGAACGTGCTGACTTTGCGCAAAAGGTGGAACAGCACGGTTTAATATGGGTTGGACCGTCTGCGGCCATGATAGAGAAAATGGGCGATAAGGTTAATGCAAAAAAAACGGCCATTGAGTGCGGTTTGCCGGTTGTTCCAGGATCTGATGGGGCGATAAAGTCTTTGGAAGATGCTCTTGGGTGGGCGGAAAAAATAGGATATCCGGTAATGTTAAAAGCGGCGGCAGGTGGTGGTGGTCGCGGTATTCGTCCTGTTTTGTCGGCCGAAGAAATGCCAGATGCGTATCAGATTACAAAACAAGAGGCAAAATCCGGTTTCGGTGATGGCACTTTATATATGGAAAAATTATTGTTGCACCCAAGACACATTGAATTCCAAGTTCTGGGCGATCAGCATGGTAATGTAGTTATCTTTGGTGAACGTGATTGTTCTTTGCAACGTAAGAATCAGAAAGTTATGGAAGAATGTCCGGCTACTATTTTAACGCAGAAACAGCGCGACGATATGATAGAAATATGCAAAAACGCCGCAAAAAAGATGGGTTATACGAATGCCGGAACGTTTGAATTTATGTTTGAGGGGGGAAAGTTTTATTTCTTAGAAATGAATACTCGTCTGCAAGTAGAGCACCCCGTAACAGAGATGGTATACGGTGTAGATTTGGTTCGTGAACAGATAAGGGTTGCAGCGGGTGAGAAATTGGGGTACTCGCAATCTAATGTTGTTCCGCATGGACATGCAATAGAATTTCGAATAAATGCCGAGGATCCAGAAACTTTTATTCCTAACCCTGGTAAAATTACATTATATGCGCCATCTGGTGGAATGGGGGTTCGCGTAGATAGCGCTGTTTATACTGGGTATACCATACCGTCTACGTATGATTCTATGATTGCAAAATTAATAGTTCATGCACCAAACAGACCTGCATGTATTATGCGTGCAACACGTGCATTGGATGAATTTGTAATAGAAGGGGTAAAAACTACCATTCCTTTACAGCAGAATTTATTAAAAAATAAGGATGTAAAAACCTTAAATTTTGATAACCATTGGTTAGAAAACTATTTGTCCGGCGGTAAAGATATTGCTCAGAGCAAACCGGTTGAAAAAAAGGACGGAAAGAAAAAGAAAGTGGTTAGAAAAAATAAGTAAAAAAACCGGTAAAAGCCGGTTTTTTATTTATTTTTGTTTTTTCTGAATTCGTCAAGAGACACCACTCGCCCAGCATCAGGCACAGATTCAGGTTTTTCTTCTAACGGCAGTTCCATATCATTATCTGCTGCGGCTGCACCTTTTGGGTGAAATGATAACATAAAATCAACAGACGGGTCTTTGAATTCAACCAAGGCAGAAAATGGTACGCGTATGAAAAAAGGTCTGCCATCAAAAGTTAGTTGGACACCAAATTCTTTATCGGAAACATGCAAGTTATTAAATGAGTATTGTAAAACGATTGTCATTACATCAGGGTATCTTATTCTTAGAAAGTCTGGTAAAACCACACCATGGGCTCTGGTTTTAAAAGTTATGAAAAAATGTGTTCCGTCCCCCAGTCCGTTAAACTGCGCGTGAATTAGAGCATCTTTAACGACAGATTTTAATGCATTATCCAATAAATTTTGGTAATCTATTTTGCTCATATCAGTTCCTCGCGACAAGTATATTATTTATTGTGCCATTCTTGCAAGCAACAAATACTGCATTTGGAACTTCAGAAAAAACTTCTGGATCCAGACCAGTTGCCCAAACTTGAGCATCAGCCGTCCCAAGTTCGTAAAATAATTTTTTACGTGCCACATAATCTAAATGGGCTGCGGCTTCGTCCAATAATATCAGTGGTTGATGTTTTGTCTTTGCCTGAACGAGTTTTGCATGACTCATTATTAATTCCAGTAAGACCGTTTTTTGTTGACCTGTGCTTGTAATGTTTGCAGGTAAATTTAGTTCTTTATTAAATACGCCGAAATCAGATTTGTTCGGACCATCCAGAATCATTTTATCACCGATTAAATCACGGTTATCGTATAAGTATACAAGATATTTACGTTCTGCTTCTGTTGGTGTATTCCCATCAATAAGCATTGTTTCTATTAAACCTGATATGGTAACCGCACAATTTTTTAGAAAATAATTTAGTTCGCCAGCATACTGAATTCGTGCTGTGGAAATTGCCACGGCGGTACCTGCAATTTGGAGGTCTAAGGCATCAAGCCACTTTTTATCACATCCGTTTTTTATGGCTATTGCGCGCTCGGTCATAAGTTTAGATAGTTTTGCAACACGTCCAGCATGTGATGAGTCAAAACTTGTTACAAGTCTATCAAAAAAAGCCCGCCGTTCAGATGCCGCGTCTATAAAAAGTCGGTCTTCTTTCGGAGTTAGCCAAACAATTCTAAGAATGTCGGATAAATCTGATAATGTTGTATTGTCTCCGTCTATTTTTGCGCGCCTGTTTGTGTCGTTTGGTGAAAAGCATACAGAAATTTCGGTTTCATCAGTTAAGTTTGCAAAAATAGAAAAACCACCATCGCCATTAAATCGTGATATTTCATTCATGTTTGCTCCACGTAACCCCCGATCTCCACCCAGCATTGATACGGCTTCTAATATTGCGGTCTTACCTGCTCCGTTCGGTCCTGTAATTATTACGTTATGGCAACCATGCGTTTTTACCCTGCATGCGATGTGGTTTCTGAAATTAGATAGAGTTATTGTTTCAATCATTATGAAAATATTGGAGGCCTGGGTCGGAATCGAACCGGCATACAAGGATTTGCAGTCCTCTGCATAACCACTCTGCCACCAGGCCGTCATGTCTTGTGAGACTATACTACGCAAAAAAAAGTTGTAATTCAACAGAAAAATTATATTATATGTAATATATTATTTTTTGAGAAAGAGAGAGTTTTTATGAAAAAAATATTGTTAATCTCATTGTGTGCGCTGCCCACGCAATTATGGGCTGTGCAAGATTGTATGTCTATAACTACTGTTCCAGAAGGGAAATTAACTTTACAAGAAGTTATAGAATTGGGATTATGCCGTAATCCAGAAACCGCATCTGCATATTTATCTTTGGAGTCGGCAAGGTTTAGCAAAAATGCCGGATATGCACAATATTTACCAAGTATAAGTGCTTCTGGTTCGGCAAGTTTACCGTATAGAAATAAAGAATGGTCTGATTGGTCTTATGGTGCTTCAATTTCTGCTTCGTATTTGATTTTTGATTTTGGTAAAAGGTTATCCGATGTAAATCAATTAATTTCTACTTGGCGTGCGACTGGTTTTGATTATAGTGAGTCCGTTCAAAACTATGTTTATGGAATCATCGGTGCATATTATGCTCTATTAAATGCAGATGCAGACGTTATTACCGCACAGGCTGTATTGGATGTATCTCAAACTGCCAAAAAGACCGCAGATACGAAATTTAAAGCCGGATCCGTTGCAAAAGCAGATGTCTTAAAAGCAGATGTTACATTATCCAGCAGTATTTTGGATTTAGAACGGGCAAAAAATAACCGTGAAATAGCCAAAGGGAATTTATTAGCAAAGTTATCTTTCCCGGCAGAGCAAAATATAGAAATTGCGGATATGCCATCCGATTTCGGATCCGAAGCAGAAAATGAAAGCATAGAAGAGTTAATTGCTTTGGCGCGAGAAAAGCGACCAGACCTTTTGCGTGCAACTGCAAACAAAGATGCTGCGTGGCACCGTAGAAATAGCGCATTTCTTAGCAATTTACCGAGTATTTCTGCCAGTGGTAGTTTGTCTTGGAATGACACTCCTGGTGAGGTGTTTAATTCCGGACAGGATAATATCAGTGGAAGTATAGGTATTCGCGCTTCAATGCCGATATTTGCGGGTTTTGCAAATTTCTATAATGTTCGTTCTGCGCAAGTAAACTATGAACGTGCCAAAGAACAAGAACGTTTAACGGTTGATAACGCGATGTTGGATGTGTTCACTGCGTATCAAAATTATAAAACAGCGCAAATGGTGTTAAAACAAACAGGAACGTTATTGGCTTCTGCAAAAGAGTCAGAAGAGGTAACGGCCAGTATGTATAAAGTAGGCAAAGCAACAATGCTTGATTGGCAAACAGCGTTGGCCGATTTAGCTGATGCGCATAAGCAGAATAACGCGGCTAAGTACGATTTATTTACAAAACGCGCGGCACTGGCGTTAGCAATAGGTGATATAAAAGAAGGTTTGATGGAGGGCGGAGAAAATGAATAAAGAAACTAAAATGAAGAAAATCTGGAACTGGATAAAACGTCGTAAATGGTGGTTAATTTTGTTCTTATTAGTCGCAGGCGGTTTATATTATTTTTTCGGCGGTAACGGTGATGGCAAAGGAACGGGGTTTGCAACAGCAACGATTTCTCGCGGTGATTTAAGACAGGTTGTTACGGCAACCGGTGAAATTCAACCATTAAATACAATAAATGTCGGTTCACAGGTCAGCGGAACCATTGAAGAAATCTTTGTAGATTATAACTCCAAAGTAAAAAAAGGTGATATTTTACTAACAATAGAACCTTCTGTTTTACAGGCTTCTGTTGACGAAGCAAAAGCGTCTTTAATCAGTGCAGAATCGCAACGCGATTACGCAAAAAATGAATACGAACGTAATAAAATTTTATATGATGGAGATATAATTCCAAGAGCAGAATTAGAACAGTCTCAGACAACTTATGAACAGGCCGAGCAAAACGTTAATAAAATGAAGTCGCAATACGATCGTGCCGTGACTAATTTAGGTTATGCGACTATTACTTCGCCCGTTGATGGAACTGTCATTTCACGACAAGTTGATGTCGGACAAACTGTTGCCGCATCATTTCAAACACCGGATTTGTTTGAAATAGCAGAGGATTTATCTCAGATGCAGATAGAAACGTCTGTATCCGAGGCTGATATTGGTATGATAGAAGAAGGACAGAGCGTTACTTTTACTGTTGATGCCTATCCTACGCAAACATTTGAAGGGTTTGTTCGTCAAGTTCGTTTGTCGCCTACAATAACTTCAAACGTCGTCGTTTATACGGTGGTAATAGATGTAGATAATACAGATTTACGGTTAAAACCGGGTATGACCGCATTTGTTACAATTTTAGTTTCTGAAAAAGAAGATATATGGAAAGTTCAGAATTCTGCTTTGATTTTGCGCAGTTTTGACGGTATTGTTGAAAATGCAGGTGATGCTACGACAAAGACTCATTTGGCTATTCAACGCAATGTTGACGGGGTATCGACTGTTTTATTAGTACCTTATCAGAAAGGTTTGGTAACTGCGACCGAAACAGAAATTATTTCAGATGATATTCAAGAAGGAGATAGAGTCATAATAGGTAGATATGGTCAGGCTTCTTCTTCATCGTCTACAATGCGCATGGGACCACGTATGTAAAAATGTATAAAAAGACCGGTTCTTTGCTGGTCTTTTTTTAATTTTTTATAAAATTTTTATATATCAGATGCTATAATTTTGTCGTAAAGAGAGAGTGCAGATGAAAAAGAAAAAAGAGCAAGTAAACATAATTTCTATGAATAAAATTTGCAAAAGTTTCCCAGTAGAAATGGGCGGAGAACAGCAGGTTTTATTTGATATAACTTTTGATGTTAATCAAGGTGAATTCGTTTCTATAATGGGACCGTCTGGCAGTGGTAAATCTACTTGCATGAATATAATAGGGGCTTTGGATACCCCCACAAGCGGTACATATAAGTTGTATGGTAGAGATGTAACTCATTTAACTTCTGATGAACTGGCAGTCGTTCGTAATGAATATATAGGGTTCGTATTTCAGCAGTTTAATTTATTATCTAAAAGAAGCGTATTGGATAACGTAATGTTGCCTTTAATGTATCGCGGTTTGCCTATGGATGAAAGAATTCATAGGGCACGCGAAATGTTAAAACGTGTAGGACTAGAAAATTTTGAATCGTATTTACCGACGCAATTATCGGGTGGTATGAAACAACGTGTTGCAATTGCTCGTGCGCTGGCGGGAAACCCTAAATTGATACTGGCAGATGAACCTACGGGGGCGTTGGACAGTAAAATGGGGAATGAAATACTAAGTTTTTTCAAAGAATTGAATGAAGAAATGGGAATTACGATTGTTGTTATTACGCATGAATTTGAAATTGCTCAGTATTCAAATCGTCTTATCCATATTTATGACGGCAGAATAAATTATGATGGAAAGGTCCCGAAAGACGAACGGGCATTACAATAAATATAAAAAGTAGGTAAAAAAATGACATTAAATGATATTTTAAAAGAGTCTTGGTTATCAATCAGCGGTAATAAAATACGCTCTTTCTTAACGGTATTAGGTATCGTTATTGGGGTTATGGCGGTTGTTATAATGGTTGCTGTCGGAGAAACTGTATCAAAACAAATTAACGATCAGTTTTCTTCACTTGGTACTAATACGATAATGATACGTGCCGGAGCAGCACAAAGCGCTGGGGTAAGAACGGGAAATAGGCAGACTCTGACAACAGATGATGCAGAATTTATTGCAAAACTACCTGATGTTATGGCGGTAAGTCCTGTGCAGAATGCGGCTGCCCAAGTTATTTATGGAAATCAAAACTGGGCTTCTTCAATGGTCGGCGTTTATCCTGATTATGTAAGCGTTCAGAATCTTGAATTGAAATATGGTACATTTTTTGATCAGTCTGCCGTAAGAAACGGGTCTACTTATGCGGTTATAGGACCGCAGACGGCGGAAGAATTACAAATGCCGGAAAACCCGGTGGGTGAAGTAATCAGAGTTCAGAATATGCCTTTTGTCATAATCGGCGTTACGAAAGAACGCGGAGATTCTGCCATGGGAAGTCAAGATGATATGGTTATAATACCTATCACAACATTAAAAAAACGGTTGCAGGGAAGTAGGTTTCCTAACTCTGTTAATATGATTTCATTAAAATTATATCCAGACGCAGATAATAACTTGGTCATAGAACAGATAACTGCTCTATTACGTGATAGACATAATTTATCCGATGATGAAGATGATGATTTTCAGATTATGGATATGAAACAAATGATGGAAGCAATGGATACTGTAACAGGTTATATGACTATGTTATTGATCGCAATTGCTGCGGTATCTTTATTAGTAGGCTCTATTGGAATTATGAATATGATGTTGGTATCTGTTGCGGAAAGAACCCATGAAATAGGCATCCGCAAGGCAATAGGTGCCAGAGAACGTCATATAATAACTCAGTTTTTGTCAGAGTCTATACTGATTTCTTTTATGGGGTCTATGTTTGGGTTGTTAATTGGGGTTGGTCTGTCACAAGGTGTTGGAAGGTTTGTGCTTGGCTATGAAGTCCCGTTTAGCATATGGCCTGTCGTGGTTTCGGTAAGTGTTGCAGTTGTTGTGGGGCTTGCTTCGGGGGTTATGCCGGCTATGAAAGCAGCAAAACTGAACCCGATTGATAGTTTAAGATACGAATAAAAAAACCGGTATTTACCGGTTTTTTAATTAAATATGTAGTTTTTCGCGCATTTCTTTTAATATCGGTATTTGTACCCCTAATTTTTCTGCCAGATTTATTAAACCGTTTAACGCAAAAATTCCTTCAACTGTTCCGGTCGGTTTTTCCCCGCGCGCAATGGACATTCCGCCAGCAAAATTTCTGCTGGTGGCAGATGTTGCAGATAAGAACAAATCCCCTATTCCGCATAAATCAAGAAAAGTTTTCATTTTTGCGCCTCTTGCAACTCCTATATTCATAACCTCGTTCCAAGCGCGCGTGAATATCAAAGCTCTTTCGTTTTCCCCGTCCGCTTTTATAGCATTATATCCGCATATCAGTGCAACAGCGTTTTTACCAACACCGCATATTTCTGAGCCGATAATATCATCTGTTTCGCTTAAATATAACTGATTAAAAATCACCCTGCCCGCATCTAATACTTTTTGCGTACCCGCTAATGTAGAGCCCGTCGGAATCCCACGAGCAACTTCTGCGGCAAATTGTGGACCAGATAGTACACCAAAATCAGAGACTTCCGGTATCTCCGCTTGTAATATCTCGGAAACGAAGTCCCCCGTAGAATATTCTGCGCCTTTTGTGCAAATTATAATAGGTTGATTTTTATAAAATATTCTTGCTTTTCTAGAAGTTTCTCTGAAAAAAGCGGCAGGTGTTACTATTAACCAAGCATCACAATCGCTTAGAAAATCCATAGAGGAAGTCATCTTTATGTTTTCTGGTACTTGAACACCTTCAAAATCTGTTTTCTGACCGTCGTATGACCATAAAATTACATTAGAACCACCGCGAGCTGTAATAATTGATAAAGCCGTCCCCCACGCGCCTGCGCCTATAATACCAACATTCATCATTTTATTTTCCTTAATTTCTTTTCTAATACGGGTACAATAGTTAATCCGTCATCAGATAGTTCAATCGCGCGCAGATATGCTTCTTTTGCCAGTTGTTTTTCGTTAATTTGTATATATAAATCACCCAAGTGCTCAAATAAAGAAGAACAAGTTACAGAAACCTCTCCTACCCTAGAAAGAACGTCTAATGCTGCTTCCACACCTTCCCTTTTTGCAACGACGTACCCCAAAGTGTCCCATGCCATTATATCAGTAGGATCCTGTTTTACTAACATCATGGCATAATCATATGCGTTTTCTATTTCTCTATTTTGTGCCACCCATATTTTTGCCTGTAAAGAAAGTATTTCTGCGTCCAGAGGTAAAAATGCCGATGCGTCATGCAAGTCGGTCTGTGCAGCGTCTAAATTACCAAATGTAAAATAAATATGTGCCCTGCTCTTCAAAAAGAACGCATGACCTAGTTCTGTTAATTTCTCATCATTTAATGCTCTATTTACAACGCGTAAAGCCGCACGACGATTACCTTGCTTGATATTATATGCAATTAATTCATTCACAGCAGGAACAAATAAAGGATTATTTTTTATCGCCCGCTCTAACGTTTTCATATTACCGCTTTTTTCCGCCATGCGTAATATAGAAAATAGGTAAAAAGGGCTATTACTGTCAATTTTTTCAAAATGTTTTTTATAATCGCCGTGATTATTAAAGAAAAATTGTCCCAGATAATAATTTATTGCATCGTTGTTTTCATTTATTCCCGGTCCTGTTATTTGAGCAAAACGCAATAAAAGAATGGCAAGATCTGAATACATCATAATTTGTGTATGAGATACCGTTTGAATCAGGCTGAATGCTAAAGCGTTTTGATATCCAGAATACAAAGACCAATCTGGTATATTTTCAAAATCTAACATAAACATACCACCAGGTTTTGCGGTAAAGTCTTGTTTTAATTTTTCTGCAGCATCAACAATTTCATTATGATTGTAAAAAGACATTATATATAAATAATCGTTTATATTCATAAAGTCCGTGCGAACTTTGGCAAACGATTCTGCGGCTTTTTCTATTTCACCGGTTTCGGCGTATATTTGTCCGCGAATAAAGTCTTTCCACGATTCATTCGTTGATAATTTATCTATAAATTTTAGCGCGTCTTTTTTATGGTCTGTTGCAACCGATGCCCATATTCGTAAAGGCGAAGCCAGTGCAGATTCGTCTTTTTTATGCCGTTTGTATAATTCGTCCCAATTTTCTTGCTTTACAAGATATGCATCATAAATTAATCTTGATGCAGTAGCCTTTTCGTCTTTTAAAAGATCGGCGTTTTCTGGCAAATTACCGCTTAGGAAATCGGATAAAACTTTCGTAGATTGTACAATCGGGTAATCTACATCTTTCAGTTTTGCGGATAATTTAGCGGCTGTATCAAAATCATTTACATATATGGCATGTTGTGCGGCTAGAAATGTACCATATTCTGTTTCTGGATATTCAATTTTCTGGGTATTGTCAGAATAATTGTGGTACCAAAACGCACCTCCCATTACAACAACAATGGCAATCAGAGCAATACCGACAAATAAAGTTTCTATTTTTCTCATGTGAAAGTTATGCTACAATAATCTTTATGAATAATAAAGAAAAATTTAATTTATATGAAAAATTATTACGTGAATGGTCCGAGCGTATGAATTTAGTTGCGCCAAGTACTCTGGGTGATGTAAAAAAGCGACATTTTGAAGATTCTGCGCAATTAGCGGATGTGTTGCCTGACGATGTAGATATTATTGATTTGGGCAGTGGTGCCGGCTTCCCCGGCGTTGTGCTTGCTATACTAGGGTGGCGAGTTACTTGTGTTGAGTCTGTTGGCAAAAAAGCAAATTTTTTAAAGGAAGTAAAAAGCAGGCTTGATTTATCTAATTTAACCGTATTCCATGGTCGCGCGGAAAGTTTAATTTCTGCCCTGCCCCGCGAAAAAAATAATATAGTTTTTACTGCACGGGCTTTTGCGCCATTGGTAAAAATACTAGATTATACCGCCAAGACAAAATGCCGGCTTTTTTTATTAAAAGGCCGGGATGTTTTAACAGAAATTTCTGTTGCAAAACAAAAATATAAATTTGATTACAATTTAATACCGTCAAAAACCGGAGACGGTTTTATAATTATAGTAAAAAAATGCCGGTAGTTTCATATGAAACAATAAATAACATATTGTTTTTAGTGCAAAAAGTTTTTTGTGCTTTTTTGTAAAAAAACAAGTTCTTTCGCTTTAAAAAAGATTCGGTTTTTTTAGACGGTATAAAAAGTTGTTTCATGTGAAACATGTTTTATTTTATTGTTTTTACTGCGTTTTTATAATTAAAAAATCGTTCTTGACGGTATTGTGTTGTTTGTTGTAACCTAAGAATGTTAAATTTTAAATATCAGGAAAAATAATGACGAAAATAATTGCTTTTGCGAATCAAAAAGGCGGTGTTGGTAAAACAACGACTGCTATAAATATAGGTGCTTCATTAGCGGCGATAAAAAAAAAGGTTTTGTTAATAGATTTAGATTCGCAAGGAAATGCCGGAACTGGTTTGGGTTTTGTTCGTGCTTCCCATAGGCAAAGTGTTTATGGGGTTATTATGGGAACGGCGAATGCTGCCGATAATATTTTATCAACTGCGGTGCAAGGAATGCATATTATGCCTTCAACAATGGCACTGGCCGGTGCCGAGGTCGATCTGTTAGATATTGATAATAGAGAGTATCGTTTACGTGACGCATTAAAGCCCATTTTAGAACACTATGATTATGTTTTATTAGATTGCCCACCTGCCCTTGGTTTTTTAACTTTGAACGCTCTGACAACGGCGAACTTTGTGATAATTCCTTTGCAGTGCGAGTTTTATGCGCTTGAAGGAATAAATCATTTAATAAATTCTATAAAAGAAATAAAGAATAAGTGGAACCCAAACTTAGATATACTTGGGGTGCTGTTAACTATGTATGACAAACGTTATGCTTTAACGCGCGCGGTCGAGGAAGATGTCAGAAATACCTTCGGTGATAAAGTTTTTAAAACTGTAATTCCTCGTAATGTTCGTGTGTCAGAGGCACCAAGTCACGGTAAACCAGCACTGTTTTATGATTTTAATTCTGCTGGGGCTCAGGCTTATTTGCGGGTCGCAACAGAAGTTGTTCAGAAATTAGAAAAAGAGGTTTTGTAATGTCAAAATTTGGTCTTGGACGTGGGTTGGCAGATTTAAAAGAAGAAATGGGAAGTATACCTGATATTTCTATTTTAACAGGTGGTGAACGTGTTGTTGTAAAGCAGATACCGTTAGTACAAATAGGGGCAAATCCTGATCAGCCACGAAAAATTTTTTCTGAAAAAGAGTTAGAGGAACTTTCTGCTTCTATAAAAGAAAAAGGGGTTTTGCAACCGATATTATTACGTGCGGTTGCAGGTAAACCTTATATGTACGAAATTGTTGCAGGTGAAAGACGTTTTAGAGCCAGTAAAATGGCTGGGTTGACGGAAATTCCTGCTTTGGTAAAAACGATTAATGATGAAAACGCAATGGAAATAGCGTTGATAGAAAATGTACAACGTGAAAACTTGAATCCGATAGAAGAGGCCGACGCGTATGAAAATCTTATGGATAAATGCGGTTATGATTTATCAGATGTTTCAAGGTTAATCGGAAAATCAGAAAGTTATATAAAAAACGCAATTCGTTTAATAAATTTACCTGATGAAGTTAAAAATATGGTAGAGCAGGGCATATTATCGCCTTCTCATGCAAGAACGATACTTGTTGCCGAAAATCCAGTTGCTCTGGCACAGGAAATCGTGAAAAAAAATATGTCTGTTGCAGAAACAGAAAAAATAGTAAAAAACTCTGTTCGTTCTATAAAAAGCCGCACTTATGTTTCTAGGTCGATGGATGCTAAAACAGTTCGCGATATAGAAATCCGCATAAAAAACGCTTTGGGGGTACAAGTCAGATTGCAGGAGAAAAAGGGCGGGGCAGGTAGTATAATTTTGTCTTTTTCAACCAGAATTCAAATGCAAGAATTAATAGACAGGCTAACAAAATAAAAAAAAGCCGGTTTTTTCCGGTCTTTTTTTGGAGTGTTTGTTTATTTATCTAATAAAAAATACCGGTTTTTACCGGCATTTTTTATGTTTTTATAATCAACTATTATTTAACAGTTGTTGTTGCATTACGATTCCATTTCCAGACTTCTTCACCTGTACCTTGGACTAATGGACGTTCTTTACCGTAAGAAATTGTGGAAATGCGTTTAGAATCGATACCATCTTTTACCATGACATCTTTTGCAGCGTTTGCACGACGCGCACCAAGTGCCAAGTTATATTCTGTGGAACCACGTTCGTCGCAGTTTCCTGCAATTTGGATTTTTGTTTCTGGGTGATTCTTCATATACAAAGATTGTCCCAGTAAGTTATCACGTGCTTCTTCGGATATTTCAGAAGAATTGAACGCGAAGAATACGCGCTGATCGTTTAAGTCTGTTGGTTCAACAATGCTGGAACCGCCACATGCGGCCAACATGCCAGCAACACCAGCTAATATAGCAAAGTTTTTTATTTTCATGAAAATACTCCCTTGAGTTTTTGTTACTCGTGTTTTAGTCTATATTAAAAGATTTTTAAAAGCAAGGGAAAATGAAAGTGCAGAACTGTGATTTAGAATATTTATATTCATCGGGTGTAAATTGGGAATTAAATGATATACCAATGATGTTATCTGATTTAAATAAGGCATCGTCTGGTGCAGGCAATACAATTTTTTCGGGGCAAAATTCATCAAGAACACAGACATTTATTGTCCCACCAGTGGCACCTACTGCGGCGATATCTGTCGAAACTGCCACTGCAATGGCTATGCGTCCGAATGATATTTTATCTCTTACGAGAATGATAGGTGAATTTAATCATCCTTTACGTTCTGGGGTAACGAATGTTGTTTTGCCGAGTATTGCAGATAAACCGAACGGTTTGGTTATAATAACCGATGTACCAAGCGGTGATGACGATGCTTGCGGGGTTATTTTGTCTGGTTCTGTCGGAGATTTATTAGATAAAATGCTGCTGGCGATAAATATGACGCGAGAGAATGTTTCTATTATACCATTAGTATTTTGGCGTACACCAGGCGGTAGAACACCTTCAAGAGCGGAATTGGATCTGGCGCGACCCTTTGTTAATCGGGCGTTGGAATTGTTGTCACCACATGTGATTTTGACGTTGGGTACTTTGGCGGCAAGCGAAATTGCGGGCGCAAATTTACCTCGTAACCATGGGAACGTGATAACAATGGAGTCAGGAGCAGTCTGTGTCCCGATTTTTCATCCTAATTATCTGCTGTTAAAACCGAATGCAAAACGAGAAGCATGGAATGCATTACAGACTGTGCAAAATTTGTTGAAAAATTCAAATGAATAGTCAATAATTCCCGCATGAACTTATAAAAGGAGTATACAATTAAAACAAATAACAACCGTGATAATCGTCGTGACATGGGTCCGCGTATAAACAACAGAATATTTGCAAAAACGGTGCAAGTAATAAGTGCAGATGGTCAAAATCTTGGTATTATGCCTACATCACAGGCGTTACAGATGGCTTTGGATGAAGGGCTTGACCTGGTTGAATTAAACGCGAATGACGCTGTAACCATTGTGAAGATAATGGATTATGGTAAGTTCAAGTACGAACAAAAAAAACGCGCCAGCGAGGCGAAAAAAAACCAAAAAACTATTGAAGTAAAAGAAGTTTGGGTAAAACCTTTTATAGAAGATAATGATTTGAATATAAAACTTAGAAAAGTTTTTGAATTTCTAGGTGAAGGTAATAAGGTAAAAATATCTGTTATGACACGTGGTTCAAAGGCTGTTTTGGCGCGTGGTAAAGATGCTGTGCCAGATTTATTCGCCAGAATTCTGGATTTAATAGGGGAAAAGGGCGTTCTGGAATCTAAATCAAAACCAGATGAAAGAACAAAATCTATATTAATTTCCCCTGCTAAATAAAAACCTGCATTATGCAGGTTTTTTGTTTATTTTGTTTGCGTTTTATTTTTTTATTGTGTATCTTTCCCAGTATATAAAAGAGGCATAAATGGACGAAAAAAAATTATCTTTTGAAGAGGCCTATAATCAACTGACAGAATTAGTAAAAAAAATGGAGGCAGGTGAACTGTCTTTGGCAGAGTCTGTTTCTGCTTATGAACAGGGGGTAAAATTAAAGGCTTACTGTGAACAATTGCTAAAAGAAGCGGAATTAAAAATAGAAACATTAAACGTCGGAACAAAATAAGAATAAGTGGGTTAAAGTCGTGGCGGATAAAACTAAATTAACACCTGTAATGCAGCAATACGTAGATATAAAGGCGGAAAATCCAGATGCGTTATTGATGTTCAGGTTAGGGGATTTTTATGAAGCGTTTTTTGAGGACGCAAAAATAATAAGTGATAGTTTAGGTTTGGTTTTGACGCAACGTGGTACTGACGGGGAGGGGGAAAATATCCCGATGTGCGGTATTCCGTGGCATGCGGCAGATAATTATTTTGGCCGTTTGGTCAGGGCTGGTTTTCGCGTTGCATTGGTTGAGCAGATGGAAACTCCGGCTGAGGCAAAAGCGCGCGGGCATAAATTTATAGAAAGAAAGGTAATTCGCGTTTTAACACCTGGTACTCTTACGGATGAAAATTTATTAACCCCTAAAAACTCAAACTTTTTGGTTGCCTTTGTTTTATTATCTGACGGATTGTTTGATATTGCCGGTTGTGATATTTCAACTGGGGAATTTTTTGTCGGTCAGACTGCCGAAATACTGGATGATTTGGTACGAATTAATCCGGCAGAGGTAATTTACCCCGAGGCTTTGGCAGAAAATGAAACTGTTTTGCGTTTACGTGATGTATTCAAGACAACTCCTGTGTATGAAAAATTATATCATCGTGCAGACATAGGGCAGATAGTTTCACAGGTATTTGGTGGCACAGTTAGAACCCAGACGGAAAAGACCAACTGTGATAATGCGGTTGGTTTGTTGGCTGGGTATTTGTTTAATACTCAACGCGGTGCATCAATTGCTTTTCGGGCTCCGTATGTATATAAATCTGGTCGTCAATTGCTGGTAGATTCTGCAACTTGGAAAAGTTTGGAAATAGACGCGCCAATAAATGATGGTGGAACTTGTTTAATTGATGTCTTGGATAACACAAAAACGGCGGCAGGTGCCAGAAAACTGCGGGCTTATTTGCGTACGTTGTCTGGTGATATAGGTGAAATTATACGAAGACAAGAACATATCGGACATTTCTTATTAAACCCGGACGTTATGGCAAGCGTTTCCGTTGCGTTATCTTCTGTTCCGGATGTAGGGCGCAGTTTATCAAGATTATTGGCGGGACGCGGAACCCCTAGGGATATGCGACATGTTTCGGATTTCCTTATAGAATTACCGAATTTTAAAATGCTGGCAACAAAATTAGATTCAAATTTTGCTACAAAATTTTCGGAGATAAACACACATGACGATTTAGCGTGGGAACTAAATTCTGCTTTGGCAGACGAATTACCTACGTTTTTTCGTGACGGAGATGTCATAAAAAACGGTTTTAATGTATCTTTGGATCATATGAGAAGTCTGGCGCACGGCGCAAAAGAAACAATTGCCGGTATGCAGGCAGAATATGCCGCAGCGACAGGTGTTCATACTTTAAAAATAAAGTATAATAATATTTTAGGATATTTTATAGAAGTTCCCAGTGCTCGTGCAGAAAGTTTGATGAAACCTGAATCTGGATTCATTCATCGTCAGACTATGTCAGGGAATATGCGGTTTACGACTGCTAAATTAATTGATTTAGATAATGATGTTCGTAGTGCAGCCGAAAAGTCTGCCGCAATAGAGACAGATATAATAAACGATTTAATTCAGAAAATACGAGATATATCTGACGATTTATTGGCAACCACAGAATTATTAGCGGACTTAGATGTCTGGTATTCTTTGGCTGTGGTTGCAGACAGGTATTCGTGGGTTCGACCGACAATTACCGAAGATATTGCGTTTGATATTGTCGGTGGTCGGCATCCGGTCATAGAGGCCGTATTACGTAAACATGGTGATAACTTTGTAAAGAACGATTGCAATTTGAATGCTAAATCTATTGCACTATTAACAGGGCCTAATATGGCAGGTAAGTCTACTTATTTGCGTCAGAACGCGCTGTTAGTTGTATTGGCTCATATGGGGGCTTTTGTTCCAGCAACAAGCGCAACAATAGGTATTTGTGATCAATTATTTAGTCGTGTAGGTGCATCGGATAATTTAGCCGCAGGGCAGTCTACTTTTATGGTTGAGATGAGTGAAACTGCAAATATTCTACGTCGTGCCACAAAAGAATCTTTCATAATTTTTGATGAAATAGGGCGAGGAACGGCTACTTATGATGGTATGGCGATTGCGCAGGCGGTATTAGAGTACTTAAATGATTTACAGCCAAGAACTCTTTTTGCTACGCATTACCATGAACTAACGGCTCTGGTCGGTTGCGAGACGGGGAAAATGGGAAATGTATCTTGCCTGACGATAGATGTACGCGAGCATAATAATGAGATTGTGTTTATGCATAAAATAGTTTCAGGTGTGGCAAATAGGTCTTATGGTATACATGTGGCGAAAATGGCGGGAATGCCAGTTTCTGTGGTAGCACGTGCAGAAAGTATTTTGGCCGGTTTGGAGGAACATAAGGCGAATATATGTGAAGATATTAATTCTGCCGTTGTTGATAATAAGTCGCAATGTGGAAGTAATAAAGTTGCTCAACCAGATAAAAAGGTTCAGTTGAATCTTTTCGGATAAAAGGGCAAACCTGTTTAAGGTTTATAACGGCGAAAGATTCTGATAATGTTTCCAAGCCGAAGGAGAGAGAAAAACAGAACCTTTTCGGTTAAGGAGTTTTTTATGAAATTAAAAACTTTATATGTGTTAAAATCTGACTTCATATCAACCTATAAAGAATTTTTTAACTCGCGTTGTTTAAAGAGTTTTTTAGAAAATGTTAATTTTTTATCGCCTCATATCATGAGTAAGTTTAACTCTCTGCCGGAAATTCAACTTGGTACAAGACGTTATATAAAGTTGAATGGAGAACTGTTGAAATCTGATATAACATGGGGACCAAGGATTTTGGTCGGGCTTTCAGTTCGTACAGATTCGAAAGGGCGAATTTTTGCGGTCGTACCTTTGGATTCCTTGGAAAAATCAGAATATTCGTCATTTGTTTATAGGGAATATAAAGAAATTCGGTTCTATAAGGGAATGGCAGACGCTATTTTTGATATAAATAACCTGTGTCAAATTTGGCCTAAAAGAGAGATTAATCAAAATGAATTTATAAAGTATTTGACCAAAATAGAAAAATTAAAAAAACAAGAAAATAAAATACGAGGATACTAGATATGGAAACAAAATCATTAGTGGTTTTTGAAACAGATTTGTTAAATACCGTTTATCGTGAATTCTATGATGCGGAGCAATTGAAAGAATTTATAAAAAATTTTAATTTTACAAAATTATATACAAAAAACGGTAAGGTTATTGGTATTAATCCATCGCTTAATAATTGTTCGCCTGTATTTAGACTGGGAACGCGTTTCATATTTGATGTTGACGGCTATAATCTTAAATCAGAGCCTTTGTGGGGACCGCGAATATGGATAGGGCGATCTGCAAACATGCGTTCAAAACAGGCACAACATAGTTATTATGAGATAGAAGTTCCTTTTATGAGAAGAAATCATTATGAAAAACATTCTGTGGTAATAAATAACGATGAAGATTTAATCGTCATTAAACAAAATAATTTGGAACAAGTATATCCATCTGTTAATTCAGGGAAGTCGAAACTGGATGAGTACTTAGATTTTGTATTAAATCGAAAATTTGTGATAAAGGAACGTTAATTGTCTTCTGGGTGGATAATCTTAGATAAACCGACGAATAAGTTCAGTCGTAGTGCAGGACTGGACATTGCGCGTATTTTCGGTGTAAAAAGGTTTGGACATATCGGTACGCTTGATCCTATGGCGTCGGGTGTTTTGCCAATTGCATTAGGTGATGCAACAAAAATGATACCCTTTATAGAAGATATTTCAGACGGGAAAAAAGAATACCTATTTTCAATGCGGTTTGGGTTTGAAACGGATAGTCTTGATATTACGGGAGCAGAAATAGCACGGACAGATATTATCCCAGAAGAAGCGCAAGTTATATCTATCTTGTCCGATTTTATCGGTGAGATAGAACAGGTACCCCCAGTTTATAGTGCTGTACATGTGGATGGACGCAGAGCATACGAGTTGGTGCGTGCCGGCAAAAATATAGATATTCCTGCAAAGAAAGTAAAAATATATTCATTAGAATATATCGGGAAAAATCAAGAATCTTGGACTTTTAAAGTCGTTTGCGGTCGCGGAACTTATGTTCGTGCGCTGGCACGTGATATTGCTCGTAAATGTGGGGTTCTTGGGACTGTGGATATGATACGCAGAACTCTGACAAACGGTTTTGATATAAAAAGTGCGGTAAAACTTGATTTTTTAGAAAATCTGTTTAATAATAGTGCAGATTTCAAGATTTTCTTGAAACCGATTGATTTTGGACTGGGGGACATTCCGGTTCTAAATCTGGACGATAAATCGACAGAGTTTTATAAACACGGTGGGTTTATCAAAACAAACGCAAATGACGGTTTGAAACGCGTATATAATGAAGGTATCTTTATCGGTATAGGTGTTGTGTCAGAAGGTCAGTTGCGTCCGAAACGAACAATATAACAGAAAAAGGAAAAGTAATGTCCGTTACAAAAGAAAAAAAATCTGAATTGATTAATGCGTTTAAAACGACAGAAAAAGATAACGGTGGTTCTGCCGCATCTCAGGTTGCCGTTTTGACAGAACGTATTCGTAATTTGACGAAACATATGAAAAATAACCATAAAGATGAGCACTCAAAACGTGGTCTGTTGTTAATGGTTAATCGTCGTAAGAAATTATTGACGTATATAAAGAAACGTAATGTTTCGGAATACGAAGATCTGATTAAAAAATTAGGTTTACGTAAGTAAAAAAAGTCCGGTAAATTTTACCGGACTTTTTATTTGCAAAAGCATAAATATTCTTTATAATCGGGATTGCGAAGGAGAAATTGTTCTTTCTTGCATTTACAGGCAGAATGCAAAAATGAATGATTTTTCTTCGCGTTTTTAAGAAATAAAAAATGGAGAAAAAAATGTTATTTGGTTTATTTAACAAAGATGGCAAAGCGCAACTGAACAATCCAGTTGCAGTTGAAGTAAAATACGGTGATGAAACATTGCGTTTAGAAACAGGTCGTATGGCGAAGCAAGCAAACGGTTCTGTACTGGCGACTATGGGCGGAACGATGGTTTTGGCAACGGTATGTGCAGAAAAAACTGCGGTTGAAGGACAGGATTTTTTCCCTTTGACTGTTGACTATCAAGAAAAATTTGCTTCTGCCGGTCGGATACCCGGTTCGCGCGATAGACGTGAAGGTAAAGCATCTACTTCTGAAACTTTGATTGCGCGTTTAATTGACAGACCTATTCGTCCTTTGTTCCCAGAAACCTTTAAAAATAAGGTTCAAATAATTGCTCAGGTTTTTTCTTATGATAAAAAGAATCAGCCGGATATATTGGCTATGATTGCATCCAGTGCGGCTTTGGCTCTGTCGGGTGTTCCTTTCCAAGGACCGATAGGTGCAGCGCGCGTCGGATATGCAGACGGTAAATATTTACTGAACCCGTCAAAGAAAGAAACAGAAGACTCTGAAATGGATTTGGTTGTTGCTGCAACAAAAGACGGTGTTTTGATGGTTGAATCTGAAATCGGTGAATTGGACGAAACAACAACTTTGGGGGCAGTAAAATTCGGCTTTGATGCGCAACAGACCGTAATTTCTGCTATTAACGAGTTGGCAGAAAAAGCGGGTAAAGAACGTTGGGAAACACCGGAATTATCTGACGAATATATAACTATGCAGAAAGATTTTGAATCTTTTTCTGGCGAGATAGAATCTGCGTTACAAATAAAGGAAAAGTTATTACGTCTGGAAACGCTTGGTAATATTCATGCGGCAGCCAAGGCGCGTATTCCTGAATTACTACCAGAATCGACAACTGCAACTTCTACTTTGGAATCGTGGGCAGATGAAATAGTAGAAAATTTAACAGCGCATATTATGCGTAGCAATATTCTTGCAGGCAAGCCTCGTATCGACGGTCGTGATAATAAAACAGTTCGCCCAATAGAAATTGAACTGGGTTTGTTACCAAGAGCGCATGGGTCCGCTTTGTTTACTCGCGGAGAAACACAAGCGTTAGTATCGCTGACATTAGGTGGCGGTAAAGATGCATTACCTATTGAATCGCTGGACGGAGAAGAAGAAAAAGATTTTATTTTGAACTATAATTTTCCTGGTTATTCAGTGGGCGAGGCAAAAGGTTTAAAATCACCCGGACGCCGTGAAATAGGTCATGGAAATCTGGCATGGCGTGCTCTTCATCCGATGGTACCAAGTCGTGCTGAGTTCGACTATGTCATTCGTGTAGTTTCCGATATTTTGGAATCTAATGGATCATCGTCTATGGCGACTACTTGCGGTGCTACTTTGGCAATGATGGACGGTGGGGTCCCGCTAAAAAGCCCAGTTGCAGGAATTGCTATGGGATTAATAAAAGAAGGTGACGATTATGCCATTTTAACGGATATCTTGGGGGATGAAGATCATCTTGGTGATATGGACTTTAAGGTAACCGGTACAAAAGACGGTATAACGGCATTACAGATGGATATTAAAATAACGTCTATTACTTTTGAAATTATGGAAAAAGCATTGGCGCAAGCAAAAGAAGGCCGTATGCACATTTTAGGTAAAATTGAAAAAGCAATTAAAAAACCGCGTGCACATGTGTCTGAGTTTGCTCCACAGGCATACTCTATGAAGATTAACCCTGACAAAGTTCGCGATGTAATCGGAAAGGGTGGGGCAGTTATTCAGGCTTTAACGCGTGAAACGAATACTCAGATTGATTTAGACGATGACGGTACAATAAAAATCTTGGCAACCAGCAAAGAGGAAGCCGAAGAAGCCATGAAACGTATCAAAGATATTGTCGCAGAACCAGAAGTCGGTATGATTTACGAAGGTACAGTATCTGGTATAAAAGATTTCGGTTTATTCGTAAAAATCTTGAACGGTTTTGAATCAATGGTTCATATATCTGAGATAACCGGTGAAAGAATCGCAAAGATAGAAGATACGAAAATTAAAGAAGGAGATAAAGTTTTCGTAAAATATCTAGGTGCCGATAAACGTGGAAAAACGCGTATGTCTATGGTAGGTATTGATCAGAAAACCGGTAAAGAAATAGAGAAATAATTATATTGCCCCGCATATGCGGGGCAGAAAAAATAAGGAGAGTAAAATGGATATGGATGAATTAATGGCACAGGCTAATGCGTTGCAAGAAAAGGTTGCTGCTGCGCAGGATAAATTGGCTCAGATGCATGTCAAGGGCATAGCAGAAAACGGTGCTTGTATAATTGATATGACCGGTAAATATGATTTGATAGATATAACAATAAGAGAAGATGTTCTATCAAAAGGTGCGTCGTTTGTTTCATCTATTGTTGCGACGGCTTATCGTGATGCAAAATCAAAAGCAGACGAATTGATAGACAAGGTTATGGGTGAAGCGACAGAAGGGGTGCCGATGCCAGAATAAAAAACTGGACAATGTTAAAAAAATGGTTTATCATAAGCGCACTGTTTTGGATGTTTAGCTCAGCTGATTAGAGCGTCTCGTTTACACCGAGAAGGTCGGGGGTTTGAGTCCCTCAACATCCACCAGAATTAGAACCGCAGGAAACTGCGGCTTTTTGTTTTAATGTGTTGGACAAAAACCCCCGAATCCAAATGGCGTTTTTTCTTATAATATTTTTTGAAATTTTTAAATATTATGGTTACAATAGTATGGTCAAAAGAAAGGAGAATGATTTATGAAAAAATTATTAGCAGGTTTAATGATTGCTTCTATGTTAAGCGCGTGTGCAACGGTTAACCCTTATACTGGCGAGGCGCAGACGTCAAAAGCAGTATGGGGAACCGCAATAGGTGCTGCAACGGGTGCTGCAACAGGTGCTTTGGTATCAAAAAATAGTGGTACAGGGGCATTGGTTGGTGGTTTGGCTGGTGCTGCGCTGGGTGGCGGTGTTGGCTATTACCTAGATGTTCAGGAGGCCGAATTACGTCAAGAATTGGCGTCAACTGGTGTAAGCGTTATCCGAGACGGAGATAGTATTCGTTTGATTATGCCGGGAAATATAACATTTAAAACAGATTCTGCGGATATAAATGCAGGGTTCTATTCAACATTGAATTCTGTCGCAAAGGTATTAAACAAGTATGATAATTCAACAGTAATGGTTTTAGGTTATACAGATAGCACAGGTACAGCACAATACAATCAGACTTTGTCGCAACAACGCGCAAGTGCGGTTGCGGCATATTTGCAAGGGCAGGGTGTAAAGTCTTCTAGATTTGAGATTATGGGGCTAGGTTCATCTAATCCAATAGCGTCTAATTCAACTGCCGAAGGGCGCCAGCAAAATCGTAGGGTGGAAATAAAAATTATTCCAAACAAGTAAGAAAAAACCCGCAAAAGCGGGTTTTATTTTGTTTTTTGCCATCTTAATGCGGCGTTTATGTATTGTTTTGCCCGATTTAAATCGAATATTCTGGTACCGGGTTTCATTAATTTACCCTCTGCATCAATCCATACATCTGTTCTGTCGCCTGCAACCTTTGCAATTTTATCAAGGTTTCTTGAAACGTTTTCTGGCGACAGACCACCTGCATATCCTTGTGGATGTTGTTGATAAACAGGTTTGTCCCAAGATGAAGGACTGATGCCTGCACCATAAGATGCGTCAAATAATAAAGAAAAATTAACCCCAGTTTTATGTAGGTTTTCTATGAAATTTTGTAATTTGTAATTGTTATTATATGGAAATATAAATTCCAGATAAGGATAAGATTTTATTATGCCGGAAATGTCTTTAGCTTCTGGTATAATCGTTCCATCGCCTAAATTTAGTTGCCATCTTTTAATTATTGGCCTGCCTGTATTTTTATGCTTTCTGTCTAATAAAGACTTAAGTTCTGTTGGAATATTTCCAGAACAGAAATCAGAACACCAATCATAATTTACGTGCAGTGCAATGTTTAACGGGTTAAAAAAAGTATCAGACTTTTTTAATAGTTCTTCAAGCCAAATTCTGCGTGGCATGCCAGTGCACATACTTGGGTAATGCGCTTGTATGCCCAGTTCTGCTTTTGGTGATACGCGTAATAAATCTATTGCTTTATTTACAGGTATATCTTCTCTGATGTCTGAACAGGTTATATAGCGTAACTTCATCCAGTTTTCTTTTATTTTGTCTTTTGCCAGTTTAGTGCGGCATTTATATATTGTTTTGCACGATTTATATCAAATGTTTTTGTACCGGGTGTTTTTAATTTCCCTTCTGCATCAATCCATATATCTGTGCGACTACCTGCAACTTTTGAAATTTTATCAAGGTTTTGTACAACATTTTCTGGTGACAGGCCACCTGCATAACCTTGTGGATGTTTCTCAAATAAAGGTGCGCGCCAGTTCTTTGTCAGTTTGCCCGCACCACCTGATGTATCATACAATAACGAGAAGTTTGCGGCGTTTTTATCAAGCCTTTGCATTCTGTGGTATTCAGATGCTCCATATTGAAAAATAAATTCACGATTAGGATAATTTTTCATTAATTTACCAATGTTTTCTGTTTTAAATAATTTTGTTTTACTGCCGTGTATATTTATTTGCCAACGGCGAATCGCGGGCATACCATCTTCACGAAGTAAAAAGAATAAATCCAATAAATCGGGTACTAAAATTCCTTGGCAAAACTTATCACACCAGTCTAAGTTTACGTGCGCGGCAAGATTTGGTGCTGTTGGCATGGATAAAGATTCTTTCAGAAGCGTTTCAAACCATTTGCGCCTTGGCATATCAAAAGACATTTTTGAATGATGTACTTGTACGGCTATTTCTACATTTGGTGCAATTTGCGACAGTTTTAAAATATCTTCAACGGGTGTATCTTCACGTGGGTCAGAGCAGGTTATATAACGTAATTTCATATCTATTCCTTTTTATTGTTCAGACGCAATTGCCCACAAGCACTCCCTATATCCTGCCCGCGTTCACGTCTTATTCTAGTGTGTATTCCATTTTTTATTAAAATGTCTTGGAATCTATGAACCGCATTACCAGAAGGCGAGGCAAAATCACGTTCATCAACGGCGTTCCAAGGAATTAAGTTTACCATACAATTTTTGTCTTTTAATAATTCAGACAACTTTTCTGCATATTCCGGCGTACAGTTAAAGAGTTCTGTTTTGCCTTTATCGTTCTTTTTACCAAGCAATATATATTCTATCATCAGTTGGCGATTATGCAAGTTTGAAAATTCAAAAGCGGCATCCAATACTTCGGATAGTTTGTATTTATTATTAATCGGCATAATTTGACTGCGTAATTCATCTGTTGGTGCATGCAGGGATATCGCAAGGTTTATAGGTCTGCCCCAAGCAGTTAAATCTTTAATTCCTGGTACAATTCCACAAGTAGAGACCGTTATCTTGCGCCAGCCTATACCCATATCTTTATTAGCGCGCTCTATAAAACCAATAACATTTTCCGTGTTTTGTAAAGGTTCCCCAGTTCCCATAACAACAATATGAGATACATCGCCATTATTAGCGTCACCGTTTGGATGAATTGACCGTTCTGAATTTTTATCGTTTCGTAATTCCCATTGTGCAACCAGAATTTGCGAGAATATTTCATTTACTGTCAGATTGCGTTTTAGTCCCAGTAGAGTACTGGCACAGAATTTACAGCCCATTGCGCACCCCGCCTGAGAACTTACACATATGCTATTGCCGTAACTTGTTCGCATCAGTACGCATTCTATTTGTTCTTTATCGTGTAATTCAAGCAAGAATTTTGTTGTCTGACCGTCAGAAGATTCAAGTTTTTTTACTATCTTTACCGGCAGAGTTTGAGCATTCGTATCTAAATCTTTACGTAATTTTTCAGGCAAGTTTTTCATAGAATTGAAATCGGGCGCACCGCGCAATAACCATTCGCGAATTTGCTTTGCACGAAATTTTGGTTGCCCTTGCTTTTCCAAGAATTCAACCAGTTCGCTATCGGTAAAGTTAAAAAGAACGGGTTTCATAATTTGTATCTATCGTCGTTTATTACAATAACGGCTTTGCGTCGTAATTGTTTTAGTTGCTGATCAGCGATGAACATTGCTTGTTTGTACATAGCGTTTTGTTTGATTATATCGTCTAATTTACCATACTCGTCCGTTTTCTTGGAATTGCATACCAATAAAACGGATTTATCAACTACGGGCGACCAAGTTAATTTGGGCAATGTCGCAACGCGTTCGCGAATATCTTCCGATAATTCATATTGCAGTGCTGTAAATTTCTGCGGTGCTCCACCAAGTTCTTCTGCCATTTCCATGGCATCATCGCAACTTTTGGGTTTAGTAAGTTTTGTGGCAACATCTGCTGGAATATCAATTAGTCTTATTAACGTCATTTCAATCGGAAGCCCATGTTGACGTGCTAATTCATTTTTTTCTGCGATTATTTCTTCGTTTGATACTTCTATGGTAGGGAGAATCGTTCTGGCAACAATTATTTGCCATGCTATCTCGGCTTTTAATGCAGATAGTGCCATTGCCCGTTCGGATGCAGATAATTCACCAAGATTCATTTTTTTTAGTTCTTTTTTTACATCGTCATCATCTGGAACAGCGTTAAAATTTGAAGCATAAGATATTTTTACATTATCATCGATAATATTTTGTAATGCCTGTCTTCTATTATCTGTGGATGTCTGTCCTTGTTTATTCATTAATGTCGTACGTGCTGTTATATCTGTATCTGTAATTGGTACCCCGTTTACACTTGCAACAATACTGGCGCCTAGTGCAGATACGCTAAGAACGCAAGAAATTATAGCAAAAGCAATTTTTTTCATTTCTCTTTCCTTTTTTAATATCTTTGACCGTCAATGCTCATTCCGAATCTAAATTGGAATGTTGTTGTCCCGACATAATCTTCTTTTATAGCATTATCATGACGATACTCAATAGACAAGTAATAACACGGGTGGGTATAAAATAAACCGCCACTATGTCTTTGAAACTGTCCATAAGTCATGTTATATATTGAATTAAATCTTAAAGCCCATCTATCCATTATTTGTATGCCAAAACCTGCCGTCATTTCGTTAATACTTTCTGCTTCTGTATACGCATCTATAAACTGCTGAGACCATATGTGACCGACGTTTATATAATTGCGCGAGTTCCCAATTACACCAGTCGTTTCCACGTGACGTAATGACAAATCTGTCTGTGATAATCTGAATCTGCTGTTAAGATCAATCCATTTCATGTTATTATATTCTATTCTTCCTACATAGTCTGATGCACCGTTATGAAAGCCACTGTTAGGATCGGTTGTTTCTCTTTCTTTGAAGTCATAAGATTGACCAAGAAATAACTCAAAATTTTTTCCGTTTTTATTAAATGCCACCCATCTAACACCATAATCAGCGTAAGTGCCGTTTTCCCATAAGTCTAAACCTGCAAAACGGTTATCAGAAAATAATGTTGTGTCAGATAAAAAAGCCCCCGCAGAATCGTTGTTTAACATAAATTGGTCTTCGTCTGTATGTCGCATAACAGTTATTCGTGCCTTTGGTTCTATGACCTGTGTCCATGTATCAGAAGGCTTGAATAAAGGCAATCCCCATTCCAAATAACCGCTAGGTAGAAAACGGTTTTTTAGTCCAGAAAAAGCCTGATGATCAATCATCTCTGTATTATCAAAATTATATAAATCATAACGAGCAGAAATGCTGGCAGTAATCCTATTGCCACCCCATATTGTCCATGGAGATGTTATACGGGCATCGCCTATTATACGTTGAGACGAGGTTGTTTCCCCAGATATACCCAGAATATCAGTGCTTAACGTAGCATAGGTTTCTTTATATATCGGTGCGGTCTGATATACCCCGCGGATATTAGGTAAAATATTACCGGATGGAGCAGAATAATTTCCATAGGTACTTCTTAATTCTTGAAAAATATGAGCATCTGCAACAACATAACTTGATTGTCCGAAAATCTCCAAAGTTGCACCAGAGTCCAAATACGGTTGATCACCATAAAAACCATATTTTTGTAAAAATGTTTTATCTGATGCCCTTTCTAAAAAAACAGTCGCACGAGCATATTCACCGAGTTCGATTACGTCGTTATTAAAAATATACCACCGATTTTCTCCGGCTTTGTTATGCGTAAATGCACCATGCGTTCTGTATTCTGAATGAGACATATTTAATCTATGTTCTAATTGAAATAAAGGGTTCTCTTTCGTGATATACGAAGTGGTAAGTGTCATATCATGTGTATCAGAGATAGCGATATACAAAGGTATATTTATCTGCGTTCCCATATTATTGGTAGATTCAAAATCAGGAGTTAAAAAGCCGGTTTTATGCTTTACGCTTGGATCTGGCATTTCAAATAAAGGCAACCAAAAAATAGGTATGTCGTACGCCCATAATACAGGGTTATAAAAACGTAGCATTTTGTCATTCATGTCATGAACTATTTTTTGCGTAGATATTTTCCATGCGTCTCCGTATGCGTCGCAGTCATCGCAAGCCGTGAATGTTGCATTCAAAGCAATTGTTTCGTCCTCCTCGCGAATAATGTTATCTGATTCTATATACACATGACTACCTAACCAGAGTTTTATATCATCGCCGGTAAGACTGGAACCATCTTTTGAAAGGTACGAGTCTGTTAAAGTCATACGCTGACCTGTTGAATTTACAATTTCTGTATCGCCAGATGTTTTTATAGTTTCTGTTTTCAAATCGTATTCTATTTTGTCAGCGGTTATAGTTTTCGGCGTATCTACGTCAATAGATAACGCGTATGCGGGGCATGCAAGCAAGAATAATATAAATATAAAAAATAGACTTATTTTCTTCATTTTTTAAATAGTATAAATAAAGTTCCTGCCAATGCAATAAACAAAGTCAAAGTTAATAAACCAAATTCTGTTAAACTGCCGATCATATTAGATACTGACATAAATAACGACATCGTTACTGCCATCGCCCCTACCGCAAGTGCAGGTGCCATGCTGGCTCGTCTACGCAATAAAGATGTTCGTAATAATATTACTGTGCATAATGCAACTAATATAATATTCATCAATGGTCCCAGAAAACGACTGCATAATTCTGCTAATACCATTTTGTGTTGTTTTTCAGAAGGTGAGTCTAATATTTCTTTTATTAATGACTTTGTAGATATTCTACGTACTTTAAATGCGGATTCGCCTTCTTTTTCTGCTACGTTTAAATCCATGTCAAAACTGTCAAATGTTCCCGTTGTCATAGTATCGCCATTCGCTTGCAATGAACCATTCGTCATCACGATAGAAAGCCCCCGAGTCGTTGAAACTAATTTTCCTTTTTCTGCGAAAATTGTAATAGGTGATTTCTTGTCGCGCATATCAGACAGCATGACCTGAGATAAATCGTGTCCAGAAACTTTATCTACGTATACTACCAAACCCTTCGTTAACTGAGTAAATGCGGCTTCTTGTAGTTTCATATGGGCAAGTCCGTACCTCAAATTCCATTGTGTATTATAGAAACTTGCTTGTGTTATAGGTACTATCCAAAGATTCAGACATAAATGAAGTGCTGTTAATACTGTTGCAACAATCAGTGCTGGTTTTGCGATTTGACCGGGAGACAACCCAGATGCTGCCATGACAGTTATTTCATTATCTGTTATTAATTTATTATAAACGAATATTACCGCAATGAATGTTACAAACGGTACGATTATAGATATTATAAATGGTACCATAAGTATGGTCAGACCTAAAAAATTCGTCAATTCTATTCCATAATTTAATAAAAATTTCATCATGGACATTATTTGTACCATCCATGCCAAACCAGTTAAAACTAGCAATAGCATTATGAAAATTGCGGTTAACTGACGCGTAAAATATTTATTTAATATCTTCATATTTCGCAGTATAAAGCCCAAAATCGATACCGTCAAATATATTTAATAAAAAATCAGTATAAAAAACTTTGATAATATGCAGAAAATTCTTGCATTTTATCCGATTCGGTGTTATTAATAAAAGTGTTCTTAAAAGTTTTTTAAGGGCGGGGTTGAAAAACCCCGCCTTTTCGGTAAAAGATATAAACAAGGAGAAAATGATGTCTTTTGTTTCTATGCCTCGTCAAGATTTGTTGTTGGCGATTGATTCATTGGCACAGGAAAAGCAGATTGAACGCGATATTGTTATAGAGTCGTTAGAGGCTGCAATAGCAAAAATTGCAAAGCACAAGTATGGCGAGGAATTTAACATTATTGCTGAAATTGACCGTAAAAACGGTGCGATACATGTAAAACGTTTGTTTGAAGTTATCGAGTCGCCAGAATCCAAAGGTGAAGAATATGATGCAAACACAATGCTGACTGTTGAACAGGCGAAGAAATATTCGAAAAGTCCTGTTGTCGGTGAGTTTGTAGAAGATCCGTTACCAGAACCAGAATTCGGACGTATGGCGTTTCAGACTGCGCGTCAGATTATGACGGCTCGCGTTCGTGATGCAGAAAAAGGGCGTCAATATGAAGAATTTAAAGACAATATAGGCGATATTGTAAGTGGAGTCGTAAAACGTATCGAGTTTGGAAACGTTTTTGTGGATATTAATGGTAAGGCAGAAGGTTATATAAAAGGGACAGAACTTATCCCTGGCGAGAAATTAGCGGTTGGTGATCGTGTTCGTGCTTTAATCATGGATGTTGCACGTTCTAATTCTGGACCGCAGATTTTTTTAACTCGTACGCATCCTATGTTTATGGAAAAATTATTTGTGCAAGAAGTTCCCGAAATCTACGAGGGTGTGATTAAGATTAAATCTGTTGCGCGTGCACCAGGTAGTCATGCAAAAATAGCGGTTGAAACGCAAGATCCGTCTATTGACGCAGTCGGTATGACGGTTGGTATCAAGGGTACTAGAATTCAGCCTGTTATTAACGAATGCCACGGTGAAAAAATAGACGTTATTTTATATTCAGAAGATCCTGCGGTGTTTATAGTAAATGCGATGCAGCCCGCAAAAGTCGCAAAGATAATAGTAGATGAAGATACTCGTAGTGCTGCGGTAGTTGTAAATGAAGATCAGCAGTCTTTGGCAATTGGACGTCGCGGGCAGAACGTTCGTTTAGCGTCTCAGTTAACCGGTTGGAACATTGATGTTATGAGTGAAGCCGAAGAACAAGAACGTCGTACAAAGGAAGTCAAAGAAAAAACAGAATTGTTCATAAAAGGTTTAGACGTTGATGAAATGTTGGCTCATTTACTGATAACAGAAGGGTTCAGAACCATTGAGGAAATCGCTTTTGTTGACAGAGCAGAATTAGAAAGCATAGAAGGCTTTAACGCGGAATTGGCGACAGAATTACAAAATCGTGCAAAGGCCTATTTGACGAAACAAGAACAAGATTATAAGGACGAAGGGCATAAATTAGGTATGTCTGATGACTTATTAAACTTTGATTTCATAAAACGTCCTGTAATAATGCAATTAGGTGAATCTGGTATAAAATCTTTGGAAGATTTAGCAGATTTGTCTACGGACGAACTGATAGAAATTTTAGGTGAAGATACAATGAGCTCGCGTTTGGCCGGTCGCGTTATAATGAAAGCGCGTGAATTGGCTTATGGTATAACGCAGGGAGAAGAATAAGATAGAAAGTTTTGATTAAAACAGGGCAGGTAAAGGTAAAAAATATGGCGACATTAACACTTGGAAAATCTGTAACAATAGACGCAGTACAAAGCAAAAAAGGGGACGCAGTATTTGTAGAACGTCGTCGCCGTGTTGTTGCGCCTGGCAGCAAGGAATTGCGTGAAGAGCCAGAAATACCGACCGCACCGCGAAATGCTGCCGACGAAAAGTTGCGGGCTGTTTTGGAGGCTGCACGGGCGCGCGAAGAAGAACGCAAAAAGCGCGAGGCCGAAGAAGAGGCGCAACGTGTTGCGCGTGAAGCGGAAATCGCACGCGAAAATCGCGAATACGAACAGGTTAAAGAACAATTAGCCGCCCGAGAAACAGTTTCTTCAACTCAATCAGTTCAAGAAGATATTGCATCCGCAACAGAGACGCCTCATAAAAAGCGCTTTAATCAAACAGAGTCTCAGTCCCAAGGAGGCGGCAGAAATAATAAATCTGCGCGTGATGATGAAGAGATGAGACCGTTGAAATTTAATAATTTCAAAAAGGAATTTAAAAAAACGGGAAAAATCTCTTTACATGACATTGTTATCGGTGGCGACGGGGATGATGAAGATGAAATAGGGTTAAGAGGTGCTAATCGTCGTCGTTCAGAAGCCTCTTTAAAACGTTTTCGTGAAAAAGCACGTGCAGTATTTGCCGCACCTCAGAAGGTTGAACATGTAGTAAATTTGGGTGATACAATAACTGTGAAAGAGTTAGCGGCTGCTATGGCAGAAAAAGTCGGAAATGTTATTAAAAAATTGATGGAAATGGGTATGATGGCTTCTCAGAATCAGTCTATTGATGCCGATACCGCGGAACTTATAGCCGGTGAATTTGGTGCAAAAGTGAAGCGCGTCGATGTGAAACCGTATGCTGATCAAATGGAACGTCAACCGAATCCAGAAAATTTGAAACCGCGCGCCCCTGTTGTAACAGTTGTCGGACACGTGGATCACGGTAAGACTTCTTTGCTTGATGCGTTTCGTAACGCGAATGTTGCTGCGCGTGAAGCAGGTGGAATTACTCAGCATGTTTCTGCGTACGAAGTTAAAACTCAATCTGGAAAAATCATTACATTTTTAGATACTCCGGGGCATGAAACTTTCACTGCAATGCGTGCGCGTGGTGCGCAAATGGCCGATATCGTTGTATTGGTTGTGGCGGCAAATGACTCCATCATGCCACAAACAATAGAAGCAATAAACCATATACGTGCTGCAAAAGTGCCTTTTATAGTTGCAATAAATAAAATTGACTTGCCAGATGCAAACTCTCAACGCGTAAAAACTGATTTATTACAGCAAGAAGTTCAGGTCGAGGATATGGGCGGAGACGTTCAATGCGTCGAAATTTCTGCAACTAAACGTATAGGGTTGGATAAATTGGAAGAGGCTATATTATTACAGGCAGAAATTATGGATTTGAAAGCAGATCCAGATATGCCAGCAGTTGCAAATGTTGTAGAAGCAAAAATGGAAAAGGGGCTTGGGGCTGTTGCAACCGTTTTAATGCGTCAAGGTACTTTATCAATCGGTGATGTTTTTGTCGCAGGTGAAACGTTCGGAAGAGTTCGCGGTTTGATAAATTCTTTTGGTGAACGTGTTAAAGATGTTAAGCCGGGACAGCCTGTAGTTGTATTGGGCTTTGATTCTGTACCGAATGCAGGAGATGATCTGCATGTGATGGAAACAGAATCCCAAGCGCGTGAAGTTGCCGCGTATCGTACTCAAAAGGCAAAAGATAAGGCCAATGCCGTAAAACGTTCTTCGTTGGAAGAGTTGTTTGCAAAACGTGATGAAAACAAAAAACTCGTTTTACCGATTGTTCTACGTGCTGATGTGCAGGGTAGCGTGGAAGCAATTACCGATATGTTAAAAGAAATTAATACGGATAAGGTCGGTGTAGAGGTTCTGTCGTCTGGTGTCGGTCAAATTACAGAAGGAGATATCCGTTTGGCTGCTGCTTCTGGTGCAGTTATAATTGCATTTAACGTTCGTGCGGATAGTATGGTTCGTGATATGGCTCGTGCAAGTGGCGTTGATATCCGTTATCATAGCGTTGTATACCGTATAACCGATGAAATAAAAGAAATCTTATCTGGAAAACTTGCACCAGAAAGAAAAGAAAACTTTATCGGTTACGCAGATGTTATTGCCTTGTTTACAGTGGGTAAGGGTATACGAGTTGCAGGGTGTCGTGTATCCGAGGGTATTATAAAGAAAGACGCCTTTGTTCGTTTGCTACGCAATAATGTTGTTATATACGACGGAAAAATCGGTGAAATGCGTCGTGAAAAGAATGAGGTTAAGGAAGTTTCTGGTTCGGGTGTAGAATTCGGAATGTCTTTTGATAAATATAACGACTTGAAAGAGGGTGATCGCGTAGAGTGCTATGAAGTTCAGGAAGTTCGTGCGCATTTATAATTCGGTATTTTTTCAGGTTATAAAAACGACCTGTGTTTGAAGACAGGTCGTTTACTATGTCGGTACAGATTGATAATTTTTATTTATCAATCAAATGGATTATCATCCTTTTTGTATTCTATTACAATAGGTAGGTGTTCCCATTTCAGTGCTTCTGCAAACCCGCGACATAAATATCTGGTATAAGATTCTGGTATATCAGACGCACCGCCTACGTTTATTGTTATTTTCATTGGATGGCGACCTGTTTGGCGCGCAAATTTTATTTTCATCGGGCGTTTTAGTCTGGACATCGGGGGTTGATGTGTTTCTATCAGTTTTTCTAATATTCTATTAATTAGACTAGTAGGGGCATCGGTATTTGATATGTCCCACTGTTCGTATATTCTGCGGAATAAGTTTTTTATACCCATACCAGTCTCTGCAGAAATTGCAAAAATCAAAGGTCTTATTATTTGATGGAAAGAGTTTGTAAATTGATGTTTTAGTCGCAAGAGTTTTTCATCACGTTCGTTTACGTCAATCAAATCCCATTTGTTTAATGCTACGCATAAGATTTTTCCTGCATCATAAACGCGTGCGGCTATGCCAAGTGTTTGATTTTCTATGTTTTTTGTTGCGTCTACAACAAGGATGATTACATCTGCTTTATCTATGGCATCCAAAGATTTTAATGCGGATAAGGTTTCTACATCGTCTTTTACGCCGGCTTTTCTACGTAAACCTGCTGTGTCCATTAAAATTATATCTCGTCCATAGAATGTTGTAGGTATTTTAATGGTGTCTCTTGTAATTCCCGGCTCGTCAATAACGATTTGTCGTTTTTCACCGATAACTTTATTAACAAAAGTTGATTTACCTACATTCGGTTGACCGAGTACAGCGATTTTGAGTTTTTTATCTGTTTGTTCTGTTTCGCTTTTTTCTGGTTTTGTTCCTGCAACCTTATCTAAAAAAGCGTATATTTCATCAAATCCGCGTTTATGTTCTGCGGAAATTAGGGTTGGTTCTCCGAACCCGAGTTTATAAAATTCGTGTGTATCAGCCAGTCGTTTTTCTGATTCTGTTTTATTAACTACCAATAATACAGGAGCCTTTGTTTTACGGTGAACAGTTTTTGCCCAATCAATATCTTCGTTTGTAAGTCCGGTACGTCCGTCTACTACGAATAGTATTGCGTCGGCGTTCGTTATTGCATCAATTGCCCTGCTTGTAGAGTCAGAAGCAATACCGGTTTTTGCGTTTTCTAGACCGGCGGTATCAAAAACTTGGAAAGGGCGACCTTGTGTAACACCGCTGATTGTATCGCGCGTTACCCCTGGTCTATCGTGAACCAAAGCATCTCTGGTTCCGGTTAAACCGTTAAACAGTGTTGACTTTCCTGTATTTGGACGACCTGCAATAGTTATTTTTAGCATGATTTTTTCCATTGATTTTTTTTTATTATAAAGCAAAAATATAAATAATCAAATAAAGGCGAAAATATGAAGAAAATAAAAAAAGCGTTAAAATCTGTTAAAGATATTTTAATTAATCCAAAACGCTATTTTACAAGAATTGTTGCAGACGGTAATCTGGAAGAATCTATGTTACGGGCTTTTATATACGGGCTTTTGGGTGGAATCCTTGTTTTGCTGTTGCGTTTAATAGGTGGGGCAACTATTACTATAAGTGCAGTTTTTACCGCAATCATAATAGTACCTGTTTTGGCGGTTGCATTGCTGTTCTTAATGGGCGGGTTGTTGATGTTGGTCTCGGAAATTACGGGCGGGGAACGTGATTGGGAAATTGCTATCAAGGGGTTGGCTTCGGTATTCTTTATTTATCCTGTCATTTTGGTCTTAAACGCTCTGGCTTTTAATTGTACTTCTATGTGGATTATAAGTCTGCTTGTAGACATTTATGTACTATTTTTATTCTATAACATTTCATTGTATTGTATGCGCGGAAAAAAAATGAATGTAATTGTGGTTATCGGTATATTAGCGTTGTTTTTGGCTACTGTTTATGCCACAGATTATCACATCGGCTGGTTTATGTTAAAAAATACAAGTGCAACATTGGCTTGTTTGCTATAAAGAAAATGCCCCAAAAGGGGCTTTTTATTTTATTACATCACCTGTTTGAGCATTTATTTTTTGTTTACCTATGGTTAAAATTTTGTCTTTATATACTGGTTCAGTTTGTTTTTCAATTTTTGTTCGCCAATATATCGCACCATCAGAGTTTCTTACAGCATAAATGTTATTATCTGTTGCCACGACGAAACTGACAGAATCTGTCGTTATGAACGGTACTGCTACTCCGATAGGAATGCACCAGTTTTTCTTACCAGAAGAAGCGTTTATTTTGCAGAACGCATCGCCCAATCCACCTACGTATACAAAATCCCCTTGTATTACGACGGGAGCAATTATATCCAAAATTGATGCGCCACCAGTCATATTACTTGCGCGATAAATATCGGCTACCCAAGAAATGTTTTTGGTTTTCGGATTTATTTTTACCAATTCACCGGTTGTCAGACCTGCATAGACATATTTTCCGCTGCAAACGGGATTTTGATTGCTTTTTACGGAGTTGCTGGTTGGAAAACCGCTGAAAATTTTCCTCTCGCCGTCCCATATGACATTTGAAGAGTCTTGGGTATACGGACAATTTACTACTTCTTTTTCTGGTAAATTTTCCGGTAAGTCTGAGATTTCTTCATTAAGAATAGTTACGTTTTCACTTTTAAAAATGTCTGTGCGAGTTCCCGGAAGAATCGGGTCATGTTCTGAACAAGCGGCAAGTAACGCTAAACAAGCAAGCATTATGGCGTTTTTTCGCATGGTAGTTTCCTTATCTTAAAGCCTGTGCATCGGCAGAAATTAAATTCGGGGTTTCAGAGTCGTTTATAATTATATCCAGCCATTTATTAGCATTTTCTGTATCTCCAACGCTAAGATATTTTTTCGCTATCATCAAACGGCTGTTATAATAAAACGGTGATTTTTTTGTGTTTAACGGTTCCAAATATTCTTCAACCTGTTTAGCGGTCATATTATCGCCTTGTTCACTGATGATGTGCAACTTAGCCAGATCCCGAAAATCGCGTGTATTTCCGTCTTTTGCAAGTTTTTCTAATTTTGTTATATCGTTATCTAGCAAATACGACTGAAAAAGAGCCAAATCGGCTGTCGCCCCAGATGCGTTTTCTGACAATGCAGCCAGAGCATTCGCGTCCAAGGCTTCTACTGCTGTTTCATAATTAGTTGCAACGGCAATTTTATTTTCACGGTGTATACGTAAACCAATTTGTATTCCCGTTGCGATTATTAGTATACCCAAGGCACCAGCAATCATATGGCGAGAATATTTCTTTATAAACGCCTGCGTTTTTTCGTTATTAACTTCTTCCCATACTTCGCGGTATAGTGCGTCTTCTGCGTATTCTTCGCGAGTCTTTTTTTTAGGTTTTATGTTTTTATTCCTTTCTAAAATCGAGGCCATGAATTTTTCTCCTGTATTATTTTATGGTGTCTTGATAATTCTTATTTTACTGGTATACTATAAAAGTTATGAAAAAGCAAATCAAGAACGCTTTACCAGTTGTACAAAATAATAGCATCGTCGCGGCTCGTGGCGTCAGTGATGAGGCTGGCTTGGCACAATATATTCAGACAATACAGAAATTCCCTATTTTAACTGCTCAGGAAGAGTATGATTACGCTAATAAATGGGTTAAAGAACAAGATAAAGATTCAGCAGAAAAGTTATTGTCCAGTCATTTAAGACTGGTCGTTTCTGTTGCATATGATTTTCGTAATTATGGGGTGCCGGTATCAGAATTAATCGCAAGCGGAAATATGGGCTTGATGCAGGCTTTACATAAATTTGATCCAGAAAAAGGATTCAGGTTTTCAACTTATGCCATGTTCTGGATAAAGGCCGAAATTTATGAGACTATACTTAATAATTGGTCTATTGTTAAAATAGGAACGTCCGCAAATCAAAAGCGCGTGTTTTTTAATCTTGCGCGGGCAAAGCGTGCTTTGGGTATAATTGATAATAATTTATCCGATGAACAGACACAAAAAATTGCAGACTATCTAAATGTTCCGGAAAATGATGTAAAAAGAATGTCTACCAGAATTTCTGCACGCGACCTTTCGTTGAACGCTCCGGCTCATGCGGATGAAGATAGCCATGACATTTTATCGAATTTACCAGATGATAGAACCAGTGTAGAAGATGCGGTGGAACAACTGGAATTTCGTCGTAAAGGTTATGATTTATTAAAAAAGCATTTGGCTTTATTGCCACAACGTGATCGTGAAATATTACAGGCTCGTCGTTTATCTGAACCGGTTGCTACGTTAGAGTCTTTATCTCAGAAGTATGGCATATCACGTGAAAGAGTAAGACAAATAGAAGAAAGGGCATTTAAAAAACTACGTGATGCAATTTTAAAAGAAACTCAGGGTTAAAAAATGAATTTTTCTAACGGAAAACAAATATTTTTTTCTTTTTTCATAGCCTGTATCGTGGGGACTTTTTCTTTACCTGCAAAAGCTTTGGAATATGATTTCGGAAATTTTTCTTTTAAGTTGAACGGTTATGGTACGGCCGGTATATTAGAACCGGAATTTGAAACAACTGATTTTATCGGTGATTGGCGCGTTCGTGGGCAGATGAATTATTCTTTAAATCTGACTCATACTTTGGGGGCAGTTTATGCAATTGATGCAGCGGCAGTCGATGAAAATAAGTTTTTTCGTGAAGCCTTTGGTTTCTGGGAAGAAAAAAATTTAGGACGTCTGGAATTTGGTTTTACAGATTCTATTGCTCGCAAATTAGGGGTAGGTTTGCCAGATGTTGGTGGCTTACGCGTTAATGACAAGCCGTTATTTTATAAAAAAATTAGACCCGAAGGACCGGTAATTTCTGATACTATTATTACAACCGGTCGTAGCGCACTAAGAATGAACATTGCGTCTGTATCTAAAAATGGTTTACAGTATGGTTTGTCTGTCGCTGGTATAACAGATGATTATAAATACGCAATTGATACGGGAATAAAAATAAGGCAACCAGACGGGAAAATAAAAACAGCGTTTTCTTTTGGTGCTTCTTTCATGGACGAGCCAGACGGTTATCGTACAGATTCTTATACTCCATTAGTAACTGCCGATTGGCGTGCACAGGTTTCGGGTGGAATGAACTTACAATATAATAGTTGGGTTTGGGGTGTGTCGGCCAGATTGATATACGATGAAAAGCCGGTCGGTGCAGTTTCTGACGGTTTGGCGGTCGGTACGGGGCTTAGTTATGATATTTTAAATTACAGTATTTCTTTAACTTATATTTTTTCTGATACAGGTATATGGAATAGAGATATAAAAGATTATATGGATCATACAGCAATCGCATCGTTTAGATATAAATATAGCGAGAATATAGACGGTTGGTTATCTTTGGGAATGACAACAGAAACACCGTTTTTAGCAGTTGGAATGAGATTGGTATTTTAGTTAAAAAAATCCCGCATCTGCGGGATTTCTTATTTGCTATTTTTATTATAAATCTGAAAGTAATGCCAGAATTCTTTCCATACTATTCGTATCGCTTAATGCCGCGGCTATGGTATAAGCAGATTCAAGATCACTTTGTGCAGAATCTATATTTCCAAGCCCCAGATTTAATGCCGCAGACTTTTCAAAATAAGACATTGCCTGACTTGATAAAGCCTCTCTTTCTTCTGCGGTCGTTGCCCCTTGAATTTGTTCGGATATTACGCGGATTGCAGATGCATAATCTGTTATAGCGTCCGCGTAGTTTCCAATCGCTGTGTATGCTTCTGCTCGTTCTGCATAAACGTACGGGCTAACAACCCCGTCGGGTCTTGCCAGAGAGTTTGTATAATCTGCAATTGCACCTTCCCAATTTTTTAACCACAAGTTTAGTTGCCCACGTTTTGCATATAAATCGCGCATTTGCAGAAGAGGACTTGGGTTTGCCGTTTGTGCCGCAAGAGTATTATTTATATCGTTTATTGCGGCGTTGTAATCTTCAAGACGCATATTTAACAAAGCCCTGTCATAATATGCCACAGCGTTAATTGGGTCTTGATCTATTACGGTATTAAAGTCATCCAAGGCGTTTCTGTAATTTGCTGTTTGCATATAAGCCTCGCCACGTAGAATATAGGTGTTTGCATCCGCATTTCCTGAGTCTATCGCAGTAGTTAAATCTATTATTGCTTCCTCTACATTACCTGCAATCAATTTTGCCTTACCACTTTCATAATAATCGGATGCTTGTAATAAAACTTCTTCTGTTACTTCCGTATTGTTTGCAGAGTTCGTAATAAAAGAACTATGACTACGACCTAATATATAAAACGTCGCTGCAATGAAGAACAAAATTAAAAACCAGTATATATATACAGATGAAGAACGTGTCGTCTGATTTTGTTGAATTGTTGAACACTCTTGAATACGAGTTGTTTTTTTTCTTGGTGCAGTTTTCTTAGAGGTATTTTTTTTCATATTAAAACTCCCTTCCTTTTTATAAAATATTAAAAAGATTTTAACAGCGCGTCAATTGTTTTCTGTGAAACTTTACGAATTTTTCCGACTGATAGATTTCCTAGGGTGATTGTACCGAAAGAAATTCTATGTAATTTTATAACTGGGCAACCACATGCGCGTAAAACGATTCGTATTTCATTCTTTTTCCCTTCTATTACTTCTATGCGCAAGTCATTATTCCCCAAGGTTTCTATTTTCATAGGTCTGTATGAAATTCCATTAATGGTCATACCCTTTTTTGCTTTTTCTAAGCCAGATAAATCTATGTTGCTTACAGTCGCAATATAAACCCTAGGAATTTTTGATGACGGTAAAGAAAGTTTTTTTATCAGATCTCCGTCATTTGTTAATAACAATAAACCTGTTGTTTTATAATCTAATCGACCTATGTATTTAAGATGTTTGTATTCTTTCGGTAAACAATCATAAATTGTTTTTCTACCTTCTGGGTCATATGATGTTGTCATAACATTTATCGGTTTATGAAAAATATATAATTCTGTTGTTTTTCTTTTTTTTATGACTCTTCCATTTACAGTTATAGTATCTTTGTCGTCTACAAAAAAGATAGGAGTTTTTATTATAGTACCATTAACTGATACGACACCTTTTTCAATTAAATCTTCTGCACCTCTTCTTGAAGAAACACCAGAGTCCGCGATGAATTTTGCAATTCTTATTTTCATTCTGTTATCCTGCTGATGGCAATTGCAGCCGCTAATTCCGCACGTAATATAGTCTTACCAAGACTGATTCCTTGTACACCCGCAGAATCAAGAACAGAAAATTCTGATTCAGAGAAACCACCTTCTGGTCCAACGAGAATTTTTTTCGTACCGTGTATCGATTTAGGCATTTCTTTACCGTACGCAGCACGTTCATCGGCGAATACCATTTCTGATAAATCTAAATCTGTAAATTTTTTTTCGGGTAATATTTCTGGGACGCTATTTCTGTTTGATTGTTCTGCCGATTCAATTATTATTTTTTGCATACGGTTCCAGTTAATATGTTTTACTGTAACGCGTTCTGTAATTACGGGTTGAAGTGCTTTTACGCCCATTTGCGTTGCCATGCTTAATAAATCATCTAATCTTTTTATGGGTGCAAAATACAATGTTATATCGTTTGAAGGGTCTGTGTGAGCGGTTTTATTACCGATTATAAGTTGTTTTCCGTCTGTTGATAAGACAGCGGCATATTCATCCCCGTTATTAAAACATAAGCAATTATTTCTGCGCATAACATGATGTATATAATGAAAAGTATCTTTATCAACAGGGGTTTTAAGTCCAGTCCAAAGTTTTTGATTTATAAATAATCTTGGAATATTTTTCACTGGTTTTATATTTCCTGATTTATCATTTATTAAATTTCTGATATAATATAACAACAATGGTTGAAAAGTTCAAGATTTTATCGGCAGGTGGTTCATCCAAAGGTTTGAATATATTCAAGTCTAGTGCGTATAAAGAACACCAACGTAAACCTATGGCGCAAGTTTTCTGGTCTTTGCGTTGGGCCATAGGAATATGGCTTGCATGTGCTTTGGCGTTCGGGCTGTCGTTCATTTTGGAACATGTTTGGAGATATGGTTGGTCGCCGGCATCTGCAAAATGGACAGGGATTTATTTGCATAATATGCTGGCTAGTGGTGGATTATCTGTTCTGGCTGAGATACCTGCTTGGATAACACGAACCATTATGCGAACGGATTTACCTTGTTTAACTCCGTTATTACCTATAATTGCATATTATTTTATGGCGGATACAACTTTGGTAAAAGAATTTAACCCGTATGGTAAAGACTCCTTTGCAGAAAAATCTTCAAATAAGGCCACAAAAGAAGATATTGAAAAAATGGGGCTGTTCAAGGGTTTTATGATGGTTTTGGGGTATTTTAAGAAAAAGCCACTTATGATGAACGAGTGTTTATCTGCGCTGTGTCTTGCACCCCCGGGGACAGGTAAAACGAAAGGGGTTGTGTTTCCGACAATTTTTGAGTGTAATAATGTTTCTATGATTATAAATGACCCAAAGCCGGAATTAAAACAGCAGTCGTCGGCATATCGTTCAAATATTGGGCCTGTATTTATTATGAATTGGGCAGGGCAAGATGATCCAGAACGGGGTATTTATTATCCTTCTTGGAATCCTTTGTCGCCTGAACATGTTCCATTTAATACAGAAGAGCGCGATTTATATATTGACGCAATTTGTAATGTTTTAGTACCTGATGCAACTGGTTCTTCTGCGGATCCGCATTGGACTATTTCTGGACGCGCCGGATTGTCTGGTTTAATTCAATTCATAGTGTCAAAGGTCGAACGCGCAAGAGCAGACGATTATTTTTATTCCCGCATTACATCGGGAACGTTTAACGAAGAAGATGCGGCAGTTTTGTCGGACTATTATTTATCTATGATTAATGATCAGAATGCTTTTTCAGCGCAGGTGTTATTGCAAAAAGGTGAATTAAATGCGATGAATTATGTACATGTTGGTACTTGGGATAAAATACCGCCTGCCTGGGTTGGTAAAGAGGCTTCTTTATCAATGATATTGGATTGGCTTAACGCCAGTCAGATTAGCATAGCCGAAGAGTTAGAAGAACGACGCCGTCAGGGAGATCAGATGGTAATGATGGCAGACCCAATAAAAGATTTATTCCAAGCGGCAGTGGAAGAGGCTCGTCTTTATTCTTATGCGCATCGCGCTATTTTAGAATTAACACAACTTGCGAATACGCCAGATAAAGAACGTGGTTCTATATTATCAACTATAATGGCGGGATTGGGGATATTCCGTAATGCTGCGGTTCGTAATCGTACAAGTCATTCAGATTTTCATTTTGAAGATTTGCGTGGGTTAAAGGATCCTCGGGACGGCAAGGTTAAACCTGTTACGGTTTATTTATCAATAAATATGGTTGATGCACAGGCGTTAAACCCAATTACTGGGATATTCATTGAATTGATGACGAACTTTTTATTAGCGAATAAACCAGAAGACTTTCACAATGGACATCGTTTGGGGCCTTATCCTGTTTTATTTATTTTGGATGAAATGCCGAAAATGCAAAAATTGCAGGCGGTTATTCAAGGACCGGATCTCGGTCGAGGTCAAAAAATTTCTTATTTAATAATAGGTCAAGACATACATCAGATACAGGAAAAATATGGTGCCGATGCTGCTGCTACGATTATATCAACGACGGCCGCAAAGATTGTTTTACGTCAGAATGATCCTGATACCGCAAGGCGTTTTTCTGAAATGATGGGGCAGAAGATGGAAATTAAAAAAGTAAAAGGTGCGGACGGTAAGGAAAAAGAAGAGACAAAAGAAGAACCTTTATATTCCCCCATGGATATTATGAAACTTGACTATAAAAAACAGTTGATAATATTCCAAGGTTGGTATCACAGACCGATTGAGGCAGACAAACAAATGGCGCATGAAGATCCAAGACTAGCCAGTTATATGGCAATGGGTGAATGCAGCCCGTTACCAGAGTTCTTGATACCTTTTCATCATGCGGCTTTGGGATATTCTGGTGTACCGAAGATATATATACCCCAGACCAAAGAAATAAAAGTTTTGAAGCCCATAAAATAAAAAACGCCTGAAAAGGCGTTTTTTATTCATCTTTTTGCGTTTCTAGTATTGCCGAGAAAATCGCCTCTGCGACCTTTTTACCGCTGACCATAGCGATACCGTGGAATTTATACAGGCGCATTTTCGAGGTTAATAGTTCAACGTGTAATTCCAGAACGTCCCCAGGCATTACCATATGCGAAAATTTAATTTTTTCCATTGTTGTAAAATAACCCAAGGTTTTTCCGTCTGTTTTTCCGATTTTCGACATTGCGATGAAACAAGCGGTTTGAGCCAAAGCCTCTATCTGTAATACACCCGGCATAATAGGTTTACCAGGAAAGTGCCCTGCGCACCAGAATTCGTCGTCACGAACGTATTTGATACCGACCCCGCTTGTTTCGTTATATTCACGAATTTCATCAACCAAGCGCATTGCGCCACGATGTGGAATGACTTCTTCTATACCTTTTGCATCAATCATAATGTTCTCCTATTCCCCTTTTAATTGTTTTCTTATCCAAGCGTAATGTCGCATGAATTCAGTACCTGGACCTGCGGGATATCCCATATGTTTTTGCCCCTCAGGAACATTTCTGAATACGCCACTGTGTGCACCAATTTCTGCATCGTTTCCGATTTTTACACCATTCGCAATACCAACCTGACCAGCCAGTAAAGCCCTGTCACCAACAATGACACCACCTGCCAAACCGACACCACCTGCCAAGAAACATTCTTTGCCTATTATAACACCGTGTGCTATTTGGCAGAGGTTGTCTATTTTTGTACCGTCACCAATTTGTGTATCTGTCATAGCACCCCGATCAACGCAAGTATTTGCACCGATTGAGACCCTGTCCCCTATTATAACGCGACCTACATGAGGAATGAATATATTATGTCCATTCTGTCGTGTATACCCAAAGCCGTCTTTACCTATGACTGCCCCAGCGTTTATTACGCAGTCTGAACCAATAGTTGCATTTTCTATATGTGCACCGGTTTGAATAACTGTTCCTCTACCGATACTAACATTACGACCTATAAACGCACCCGGAAAGATTTTTACATCTTCTTCTATTACAGCACCTTTTTCAATTGTTGCGTATTGTCCGACATATACAGTCTTGCGTTTTCTGAAAAAAACACCGCGTTCAACAGTTGCCTTTTTACTAATTCCATAACGCGGTTTTTCGCGATAAATTTCGCCTAAAATTTTTACTATATTTCCCCGTGGGGTTTCCGTTATCAGTAATGTTGCACCTTTTGGTGCGTTTTTTACTTGTTCTGGTTGAACCAAGATTACGGTTGCACGCGTATTTTTTAATACATCTATCGGAAGAATTTTGAACGCTGCACTATTTTGTTCTGTGGAGTAAAAAGCCAATTGACCAGGCTTTGCATCCGCAATAGGTGCTACGCCACATATAATGGTTTCTGGGTTGCCTTGCAATTCCAGACCGAACTTTTCGGCTAATTGACCGGCAGTTGTTTTTGTTGCTGTCGGCATAAACAAAGATTTTATTTTATTTAACATGTCGCGATTATACCCCATATTTTTGAAATTAAAAGCACAAATATAAAAAAACCGCCAAACAAGAGGCGGTTTTTTTATGAAAGGTTTTATTAAAAGCCTTGTGGGGTATCCATTTTGACGTTAGATACCTTTTTATTTAAAGCAGAAATTACTTCGTTTGTGATGTCCAGGTTCTCTGCATTTGCACCTGTACGAGCAAAACGACCGTCAATTACTAGGGATAAATTTTTCTTTTCGATTACACCCTCAATTATCGGATCTAAATGTTTCGCCTGAACTTCATTCAGTGCTTTCTGGAAAGAAATTTCAATACTTTGTGCGCGTTCTGTTAAATCACGTTGTAATTCGTTTACTTTATTTTGATAATCGACGATGCGACGTTGTAAAGCATCACGTGATAGTACATCTTGTGATTTTTCAATTTCGGTCTTTTCTTTTTCTAATTCTTTCTGTTTTTTTTCTAGTTCATCACGCAACTTTGATTCATAAGATTCTTTCTGTTTACGTAAGTCTTGTAAAGCGGTTGCCTCATTCTGAATTGCGTCCATACGAACGACTGCAATGCGCAATTCTGCACCGTTTGCTGCATCGGTTGTTATGACTTCCATTGCTTCTTCAACGGATGCCGTACTGTCAGAGCGCATAGAACTTATGCCCCAAGCACCCAAGGCCGCAATAGCAATTACAATTGCCACAATTATACCTGTTTTTACATACTTTTTTGTTTCTGAATTAGATGATGTTTTTACCATGTTTTCCCCTTTTTTTTATGTTCTTGAAAAAAGTATAGCAACAAATTTCTGAAATGGAAAGAGAAACTTGTCTTTTTTATCTTGCAGGAACCAGACGAAGTTCAACGCGTCTATTTGTTAACCTGCCAATATCATCTTGGGCGGCTATTGGTCTGGATGCTCCTCTGCCGACAATGAACATACGAGTTGTGTTTATCCCGTGCTGAGATAGAAAAACCCCTACGCGTTGTGCCATGTCCGATGATAGAGCCTTTGCAGCCTGCTGATTTTTCATAGAATCTGTGTAACCGGCAATTTCTATGAATGTTGCGTCGTTCTTTTTCAGAATGTCTGATATTATTTTTAATGTATCCGCACCGGTTTCAGATATATCTGCAACATCAAGTTCCATTATTGCATCACGAACAAGTATAATTACCACGTCCGTACCCGCACGCTGTACAGAAATCCCAGGTTTTCTAAGAGAGTCGTATAATTCATATTCAAGATCACCCATATAATTTAAAATTATGGTATTATCATTTACTGCTTTATCACCATATTCTCTTTTTTCTTTTGTATCTATAATTCTCCTACCTCCAGCACCAAGATAGACCGGCGTTTTTGCTATACGAGCTGTTTCTGTCATATCTGTAAAACTTGCACCTTGCAAATAATTTGGCCATGTTCTTCTATCAGGGCTGTGGTATGTCGTGCAACCGGCCAGCAGAAAAATAGATACAATAAAAAAGCATATCTTTTTATTCATCATTCTTCTATTGTAAATGATACCTTATTTGTCTTGGTTGAAAAACAACTGGTGTTTATATCTGTTGCAAATCCGTTTATTAGCACTTTCGTTGCCCATTTGGGTGCCGCAGTTGCAAAATATTGACATTCATCAGAAGATAATCCTGTTAAATTTATAGAAAATCCGGTACCGTTATTTATTGCTTCTACGGACCAATTAGATTCACCAAGAGGTGCTTGGTTGTTTTTTAAAGCACCGGCAGAAATAAGGTAATCAACAGAAATCCCATTATAATTACCCCGAACCCCCATCAGAATTTTCGCGTTTTTTGCGATTTCTTCCATCTCCATAGAAGCAATTTTTCTGGCTTGGTTATTTCTTATTACATTGTATATACTAATTGCGCTTGCACTCATTACGCCGGCAATAGCCAAAACACCTATTATTTCAATTAAGGAACGTCCAGACTCTTGTTTCATTTTTATATCCTTGTTTTATTTTGATACCCCGACAATTTCTGCGTCTTCAAAAAGACTCATTGCGCTGGCAACCATCGGATCTGCTTCTAATTCCTCTTTATTTTTTTCCGTAACAGTCTGAGTATGTACAGATTCTTTTTCTTGTTCCAGAGTCCATGGCTTACCTGTTTTTTCATTTAACCATGCGCATAATTTTTGTTGAAAATCAATGTCGCCTTTCCTATCAAAGTATTTTATTTTTCCGTCTGAGAATTCAACGATTTCTATATTACTGCTGTAATAAGAATATAATAAAATTTCTTTGGATTTTTGTAGTTCGTTTGCCAAATCTGTGGCCGAAGAAATCATAGGCGCCTTGTTGTTTTCTTTTATAGGCTGAGAGACTTTTTCTGTCTGAGTTTTTGATTCTTTCTGTTTTAGCATATCTTGAATTGATGGCATATCTGCAATATGTATTAATCGAATTATCAGCATATCAAAACATTGTTTCTGATTGCCAGCGGCTTGCATTTCTGGAACAGAAGCGACCATTACCTGCCATATGCGAGATAAAGTATTTAATGATACACGTGAATTGATTCCTTTTATTTGTTCGCGTTGATCGGCTGTATACGGTGAATTTACGGCATCACTGGCATGTAAAGCAGGGTGCATGCGGGTCGCCCAATGTGTCCACTCCATCATATCGTTAAGTAACATGGACAGGTCGGCACCGTTTGTATAAATCTCGTCAACTTTTTCCAAAGCGCTAGCGGTATCGCCGGATAATAATATTTTCATAAAGTCAACAACGACACTTCTATCTGCTCGTTTAAGCATGTCTAAAACAGATTTTTCATCAACATGTCCGCTTGTTTGTGCGATTGCTTGGTCTAATAAAGATAGACCGTCTCGGACAGAACCGTCTGCCGCACGCGCAAGTAATTCATTTGCCGCATCGGATAGTTCTATTTTTTCTTGTTCTGCAATCCAAGCAAAATGTTTTTTTAATGTTTCAACAGGAACGCGAACCAAATCAAACCTTTGACAGCGAGACAATATTGTTACTGGTACCTTTCTGATTTCTGTTGTTGCTAAAATGAATATTACATGTGCAGGTGGCTCTTCAAGCGTTTTTAGTAATGCATTAAATGCACTGGTTGAAAGCATATGAACTTCGTCAATTATATAAACTTTATATCTTCCATTCGTAGGTCTGTATTGTGCTGCGTCTAAAATGTCGCGCATGTTATCAACACCTGTATGAGATGCTGCGTCAATTTCCAGAACGTCAATATGTTGCCCCGCTGCAATTGCGCGACAGTTTTCGCATACACCGCATGGTGTAGCAGTAGGTCCGTCAGATGATAAGCAGTTTAGCGCCTTTGCCAGAATTCGTGCAGTACTGGTTTTCCCAGTTCCACGAATACCTGTAAAAATATAGGCATGCGCAATACGTCCTGTATTGATTGCAGTCGTCAATGTTTTTACTAAAACGTCTTGACCGATAAGAGATTGAAAATTTTGACTGCGATATTTTCTTGCTAAAACTGTATAGTTATTATCCATGCTAAAACTTCCTTTGGAAAAAGCATAGCAAAACGCAGTCAGATTTCAACAATTAAAGTGCAAACAGTTTCATGTTTTTTTAATTTAAGTTAGTAATGAAATCTGGAAAGGTTGTTTCTTCTTCTGTTGCGTCAGAAATTTCAGAAGAATCGTTAAAATCGTTTGTTTCAATGTTATCAACCGATTCTTCTATTGTGTTAGATTTGTCCTTTGGATCACGTGTGGAATCTATTTTCCCTTGCTCTTCGTTTACGATGCGCCCATAGTGTTCCGCAGTTTGCATTAAACGTTCACGTTCAACTTCGTCAGAAGTTTGACGCGCCAAGTCCATATATTGTTTTCTTTTTTGCCGCCACTTGTGGCAACGCTGAATCATCAGCCCGACAGACGATTGATTTTTTTTGTTTTGCATTTTTTTTCTTTGTTAATAGGAAATTTATTTAATAACGATTACCATCGTTATCGCTCTTTAACGATTAAATGATAATGTATCTTAAAAGCGATTGCAATATTTTTTTTCAGTTGCTATTCTTTATTACGTTATGCAGGAGGAAGATCGTGCAAAGGCAAAGCGGAAATTTTTTATTACAAGCATTGCTGGCTTTGGCTTTGATGTTTTCTTTCATCCCATTTTTTGCACAGCGTCTGGCATCCAGAGATATTGATGCTCAGATGTATTCTTCTACGCAGAAGATAGAAGTGGCGCAAACTGCGGCAAGAATATTTATTCGTGAACGTGCAAATGATTTACCTTATAATACTACGATAGTTTCTGGAAATAATTTCGCCGATTTATTAGAACCTTATGGTCTGCCTTTGGGGTTTGTACCGACAACGGCGTTTGGTCAGGATATTTCTTTGGTTATAAATAAAAGTTCTACAAGCGTTAGCGCATATTTACAAATTACAGGCGGCGATTTAACGGATATTCAGATTGCAGAACTTGTTCGACGCATCGGATTTTATGCTACTAGTGAAGGTGAAAACATAATTGTGGGTTTGGCTTTGAATGATGTTTACTCGGATGTAGTAAAAAGAAATGAAACAAACTTAGATAATAACGCTTTTATGACGGAATTAGACATGGGGGGAAATTCTTTTAATAATGCGGGTGATGTTTTTGCAAGGCGCGGTGAATTTGAAACTGGGCAATTTGGTACATTGGCACTATTCGGTGAAGAAAATGGAAGAAAAGTTAAAAATTCAATAGAGGTTATGGCCGCAGAAAAAGCCATTTTCCAAAGTCCTGTCGGTGAATCTTCTTTGTCTTTAACGCGTGGAACTTTGGTAGTAGGTTCTGCAAATGTAAAATCTATTTCTAATTTCGGAGACGCCGGAAGTTTTGAGGCTTTTTCAACATCTGTTTACGATTTTGCAATGACTGCGGGGAAAAATACTTTTTATGGTCCTATTAAATGGAACGTCGGTGGGAATATTTTCTCTGATAATATAAGTTTTAGTATTGAAAGATTGGATGTAGATTCTTTTATAAACGCTTCACGAGGACAGGACGTTTATATCGATCCGTATGATTTGGAATATAGTACACGAAGCGGAATAGAAACAAGTTATATTGCTGCTTCAAACATTACGATGCGCGATCAGACTTCTGATGCGTTGAACAGCGGTGAAACCGGTGCAGTGATTTTAGATATAAGACCTGCCGGAACATCTTTATTGCCAGATGCTTTATTAGATACGGTTGATAATGGGGTTTTTAGTATAATCGATAACCCAAGTTCAGATGAAGGTAAAACAGTTGATTGTAAATCTATAATAAATGATTTAGAGGGGCGGTATAATCAAAAATCTTTATCTCAGTATATTATATGTCAGTACGTTTTTTGGCAGAGGTTGGAAAAAAGAATAGATATAAAACAGTGTTTATTGGAAGGTAAAAGTGGTTGTTTGTAATGAAAAAAATTTTTTAGATTCTTGTCGTGGATCTAGTATGTTAGAAGTCTTGCTGGCGATGGCAATAGTTGCTATGGCTACACCATTTTTTTACAGCCAGATTTCAGAAACAAGTGATACTTTGCGAGATATGGTAGAGGCTCGAAAAATCATTTCTTTGCGCGATGATGTTTTAAATTTTGTTCGGTTAAACCAAAGTACATGGCCAGATGTTGCGCAGATAAAATTATCCGATGAAGAACTTGATGAAATATCTGAGTTACCCGATACCGGATTTATTGATAAATATTCTGTAAAAGGTGCAACTGTTACAGATGTATATTTGTCTTTTGATTTAGATAAAACAAACTTGCGCGCATCACGAATTGCAAAGAATATAGGCATGGACGCGGCAGTGGTCGGACCAGACGGTATCGCATACGGTGATACTTGGGCAGTTGCGGCACCAGATTTTAAAGAGGGTAATTTAATATATCGTATATCACGAGATATTGAAGGTGAAGACAAATCGAAATACTTGCATCGTACCGCCACAGAAACAGAAAAGTTAAATATGATGATGCGCGATTTAAACATGGGGTCAAAAAACGTTTTTAAGGTTGGGGGTATAACCGCAAAATCAGCAGAAATAAAAAATTTATCTACATCGTTTATTGATACAGGCAGTATTCTATCGGATACAATTTATTTCTCTTCTGGTGCAAGTTTATACGGAGACACGGCATACTTTAGAAATTTGCGTGTTACAGGTGATATGTCGGGTTTCCGTAATATATATGCAAAAACGTTAAATGGTGATAATTATACTACTCGTGGACGTATAATTACAGATCGTGCAACGGTAAATAAGTCTGTAAATATTGCAAATAATTTAACTTTAAAATCTGATACGGCAAGAACAATTAGCGCTTTTACCGGTATTACGACGCATTCTGTTAACACTTCTTACATATCAACCGAAGAAATAATTTTTTATGAAAATTTCGGCCTTACCATATCTGGTGAATTGTTGATGTCTACGACTGCACCGATAAAGATAGGTTCATGGACGTTTCCGTCTTTAACTCCACCGCGTTTTTCGTCGTTAAAATTGGGGCGCGCTGAGAAACCCAGCGCTCCATCAAAAGCAGCGTTTAGCGTAATATTATCCAAAGGGTGGCAGTCGGCAAAGCCAAAGGAAATGCAATGAGTTTCTTAGGAAAAAGATTTTTTAGAGAGAAAAATGAAAATCAACAGGGTAGTATGTTGATAGAGTTATTAATGAGCGTTGCTTTGGCGGCGATAATCATGCCGTTTATATTTAAATATCAGCAAAATGCTGTGATGCGTGCGGAAAATGTTGTTATAACGCGTCAGATGCAAGATATACAATCGGCTTTGGAACGTTATATTATGGAAAATAGAGAGGTTCTATTAAATACTGTTGGGAAAAATATTACGCGTGTGAATTTATCTGACTTGGTTGAGTATGGTATTTCGGCAGATTTGGTAGAAAACTCTTCGGGAAAGTATCAGTTAAGAGTATTAAAGTCTAATGATGTTGATAATAAAGCGACTTTGCAGGGAGTTATAGTTTTTCAGTCTGATGATATATCGCCTCTTCGTACGCGAGAAATTATTGCGCTGGGGGGGGATTCTATGGGTTTTATTGAAGGAAACCGTGCATATGGTACCTTTGGGGCGTGGCATGCTGATACGGTAGATCTAGGGGTAATCGCCTCTGACGGTATAATAGAAACCACTGCCGTTAACCGAGATAACGCATTATATTTATGGCGAGTCCCATCCGATTCACCTTCGGACGCAACTATGTTATCGGGTCTGAATCTTGGAGGACACGATATTACTAATATCGCGTTTTTTAGCGCGGCAGGTGCTCAGTTTGATGAAACGTTGACTATGGGGGCGACCGTTGCCAAAGATACTATTTTTGAAAATAGAATAACAATAGATAATTCTTTTGAGGTCGGCAGTGCAACTGTTTCGGGAACGTTTTCTGCTGATTCAAGAACTTTGGACGTATCCGGAACATTGGGTTTAGATGATACAGCAAAATTTTCTAGTTTAACTACGGATGATTTATGGGTTTATAATATGACTCTTGGGGGTTTTTCTTCCTATACCGAAGAAGATGAACCGGTAATTTTAAAAGTTAATAAGTCAATTGATATGATAAACGGGCGTATAGATGCGATGTACGTTACGGTTGGTTTTGCAGGCTCTATATCACCGAGACTGGTTGTGTATAACAGAATAGAGGATTCAATAAATCCTAATTATTTTTGGGATGCGGGTTTAGGTGTAGCCAATTTCTTGGACGTTCAATTTGAAGAATTAAATCGAATGGCTGTTATGGCGGTATACGAGGAAGACGGTAAAAACACAGAGTCTGGGCAGATATTCGGTACGGTATCTTCTAACAGAAACGCAACCGCATCAGATTACATGAATGCCATAAGCGAGATACAGAATAAAGTAACCGCAAAATATAGAAGGTTGAATTTGGAGTAAAATGTGCTATGAATCGTCGTATGAAAACAGTTTGTGATTTTTGCAAGACAGAATATTCTCTGGATTTTGTTCCAAAAGGACCGGTAAAGTGCGCGGTCTGTGGGCACACTTGGGTTGTTCCAAGGGTGCAGACGAAACGGAATTCTTTATTAACGTTTATTGCGGCGGCATGTGCGTTGTTGGCTGCGATAGTTTTTGCTGTAGCAGTTATTACGCAACATCAAATAAAAACAATTCAAGAGAAACCTTTGGTTGCCGAGATTGGTGATATAAATATGGTTGCCGGTGATGACGGTGTTGTGCGTTTTTCTGTAAACGGACGTGTGATTAATCGGTCTGAACAAATTTACGGTGTTCCGTGGATAATAATTGTATCTTATGATGAAGAAGGCGATGTCGTTGATAGACAGAAATTTATGCCACCGGCAACGTTATTAGATTCTGGTGGTGTTGCTAATTTTTCGCATATTTTATCTGTACCTACGCAGAACGTAAAAAAAATAGCGGTAGAATTGGAGAAATAGGGGGAGAATATGAAACTTTTTTTAGCAATTTTTGCCAGTTTTATGTTGTGTTCGTCTGGTTGTTTTGCTGCAACGGCAGAAGATGCGGGTAGTGGTAGTCGACCCCCACGACAGGACGCAGGAAATTCTGGGGATAACAGTCAGCCTTCTCAACCGAGAGTAAGTATTTTTTCAACCAGTACCGACTGGGAGGGGTTAACAGGTTTGTCGTATCATGAATATAAGGGAAAGTTTATAACTTCTTCCAGTCTTGTTGGTAAAGGGTTGGTTTTGTATTACCTTGACGGTTTCCCCTGTTACGGTTTGGGTTACGGTGTTCGTGTTTGGTTGGGGCCGAATAATAAGCATGACGGTGAATTAAGAATAGCCTGCATATACCCGCCAAGCGAAATAAATTTTACATGGCGTAATGCTACGCGGGATGCGGATCAGGCTGTCAGTACTGGGTTGTTGACTTGCCCAGTTGAAAGCGATGGTCGGGATTTAACCATAAATTTGTCCGAATGCAAAAAGGGCAAAGACTGGAAAGATATAAAGTAAATTTTATGCCACAAGATAAATTCGGTTTTATTGTTTCTGACTTGGATGCTGGGTTGCGCTTAGATAAATTTTTGGTTTCTCGACTTGGGGGTTTTTCGCGCAGTGAGATACAGAAGTTTAATGTGTCGGTAAACGAAGAGAGTGCGAAATTTTCGCAACGTTTACATGTTGGGGATGTAGTATCGGTCGTTGTGCCGGAAAGAAAGACGGAAGTCGCGTCGGAAAATGTATCGTCAGACTTTGATTTGGATATTTTATACGAAGATGATGATATAATCGTTATAAATAAACCGCGTGGGGTTGTTATGTATCCTTCGGCGGGGAATAAGACTGGGACTTTGGTTCAGAACGTTTTGTCGCATACAAAATTGTCTGATCTTGGTGGTGCGACGCGTCCTGGGGTGGTTCATCGTCTGGACAAGGATACCAGCGGAGTTATGGTTTTTGCTAAATCAGATGCGGCATTTAGGGGCTTGGTAAAAACTTTTTCAGAACATGATTTGACCAGAAAGTATATTGCTTTTGTTTGGGGGGTACCAAATTGGACCGAGGCGGATATTACCGGTAATATTGCGCGTTCTTCCAGAAACCGTCAGAAGATGACGATGGTAAAAACGGGTGGGAAACCTGCGCATACTCAGGTCAGTGTTTCTGATGTTTGGTCGCGTGCAGGTATATCTTTGTTCAGATGCAATTTATTAACTGGGCGGACTCATCAGATAAGGGTTCATTTATCGGCGCACGGATTTCCTGTTTTATGTGATACAGTTTACGGTCGCGCCGGTGTTCGTCTGGGAAGCGTAAAAAATCCTGATTTATTGGAATTTCTTAGAACGCATCATGGTCAGATGTTGCATGCAGAAGTATTAGATTTCAGACATCCTGTAACAGGTCAGAATTTGCATTTCAAAGTGAAAATGCCGGAAGATATGTACGAATTAAAATGTATTTTAGACGATATGGGCTAGAAATAAAAAAAGCAAAGAAAAGCCTTTTTTTTTCTTTATAAAAATTTGATTCTATGATATACTTGATTAATAAGTATGGAGTGAGTCTAATGAGTCTTTTGAAAAAAACAATCGGATTTATAGCAATTTTAGGGGTTATTCCCGCGGCGTTTGCGTTAACTGCGCGTCCCAGTATCGTAGGTACTGCGTCAACTCGTATACCGACGATGAGGGCATATACTACGACGGCCTCTACTACGACAACAACTGCTTCTTTGTTGGCGGATGCCGAATGTATCGAGGCATATACCGATTGTCTGGAAGATTCCGGGGTTTGTGGTTCTGGTTTAGTAGATTGTACTAACAAGACCTTGTTTTTCTCTAAAAGACCTTTGTGCACCAGCACGTTGATGCAATGTAGTGATTCTGGAATAAATTCTTTGTTCGGTACAAGCAATCAAACTTTGTTTTCAAACAAAGACTCTGATGGCGAGTATATATATCCGACAGACGGCAGTGTATTGGGGCAGTTGATAGAGGCGGCCGCAATAAACAATCGTCTTGATACAAGCAGTTGCGTCAGAACTTATACCAATTGTTTAAAGAAAGACGATGTTTGCGGTCAAGATTTTGAATTATGTACTACAAATAAAGAGTTTAAGGTTCAAAAAATATTCTGTGAATCGACTTTGGCGCGTTGCCAGAATGACGGTTTGTTAGAGTTGTTCGGTACTTCTAATACTTCGGCAAATCCGACCAGCAGTAGTCGCGTTGGCATAATGATTTCCGAGGGGGCTGCGCTGGCTGCGGTGAACGCAGTTTCTACATGTTACAAGGTTGTTGATAACTGTTTCTTGAATGCTTGTAAAAAGAATCCTTTTAAGTGCAAGGAAGGGGCGTCAAAAGACATCGTAGATTCTGTAGATATGATGCTTAGTGAAAATAATCAATTACTTGTAACAAAAAGCGGTGATTTTTCTTATCAAAACCAAAATACAAGAAGTGATGTTTCTGCGTTTCTAAGAAATTCTTGTTTGGATACAATCGGTACGAATAAATACTGTTATGCAACCTTCTTGGGTAAGGGGGTTATGCCGACGGATTCGCAATTGCGCGATGAAAACAATCAAGATATGGTTTATTCCGAGGCTTATTCTTCACGTATGAATAATTCTTTGCGCGCAAAAATTGATGAAATGATAGACGAATTTGATACAGAGGCAAAATCAAATTGTGCAGAAACGATTATGAATTGTGCTATGAGTACATGTGGTGGTGGTATCGGTGCGGTATGTTATAGCACAGTATTCGGTAGCACCACTAAGACAATAAACAATGGTATACCATATAATGAAATTAAAACAGGTTGTTTGTCTGTTGTTAATACGGACGCAAATTGTAAATATGCCGCCAGCAGTCTTACAGACGATGGTATGTATTCATACACTTATCTGGATGAAACGGCGTTTGATACATTGTTCCCAGAATATAAGGCGTCTGATCCTAATAACGACCCGATTGGTGTTATAGCACGGTTAAATGCGTCCTTGTCAACCAGTTTCAATGATGCGGCATTGGCGCAAAAGAAAAAGCAGTGTCAAGCAACCATTACAAGTTGCGTAAAAACGAATTGCGGTACAGATTATGAGAATTGTTATCGCAATCGTACAGATGTTTATTCTTCTTTAACTAATTCGGGGTCTACAACCTTTGATAAAAGCATGAACAAGGTTGGTGGAGTTTTAGATTATACTATTATATTGGGTTTATGTTTGGATACTGTAAAGACTGCCAGTACCTGTTCAGACCATTTGGCGATAGAAACCCAAAAAGTTAGTTATGAAATGGCAAATAATAAAGATGACGTTTGGGGTGATTCTTCAACCGTTCGTGATGCTTGGTTGGGCAGTGGTGATGCAACGAACGTATCTGAAACCATTGAAAACACCGTGTATGTTAAAGATGATAATGGAAATTACTTGTGTAAAAATAGTGTAGGTGTTCAGGGTATTTGTGATACTACATCACCGGATGGCGACGTTTTTGACGAACCTGTAACGATTGATTTTTATACATACGCCCAAGAGCAAGGTGCAAAAACATTGTTTGAATCTTTATTATATGATCTGGAAAAGGAAGCGCAGGCAAAGTATAACGCTAAATTGACATATCAGCAGAATATGTGTATGGCTGCGAATTCTGGCGGTATCATGAGTAGTAGTGATTTGGGCAGTTCATTTATGTGGGTAAAGTTAAAGAACAACAAGATACCAAGTGACTATTCTGTATCAGGATTAAAAACGACAGATTTTGTTGCAAGTAATGATATATATGGTTCTTTCTGTCGTGTGCGTATCACGTTGCAGTCTGCCGATAAAGATATTCAAGAGAAGTTAAAGGAGTATTCGACTGCATACTTTGCGACTGGCGATACATTTACATGTGGCAGTTGGATACCGAAAGAAGAATTAGAAAATATTGCTACATCGGTTGCAGCAAGTTCTGTTGCAGATAAAGCAGAATCCCAGAAAAACACTCGTACATGGTTAACGATACTTGGTACAATAGGTTCTGGGGTTGGTGGTGGATTCTTAACCGACAAATTGCAAGACGGAGATTTATTGGGTGGTTTATTGGGAACGAACAAACAGACAAATAGCCAAAATATAAAGACTCAATATGCTAAGCTGTTGGGTGCATATACAGAAGAATCTAATGCCGCTACTGCGTATGGGTATGGACAGGGAATGTTAGATTTGGCCGAGCAAGTAGATGTAGATAACAAAACGATAAAAGCCGCCAAAGAGGCTCTGGAAAAAACTGTGTTAGATAATTCGAAAGATATTTCTAAGATAAATGAAGATATACAGGAAGCAAAAGACAAAAAACAAAAGTTGTTGAAAGACAATAATCAAGATGCCTGTACCGCCCTAACAGGTTCCGCAAAAACAGACTGCGAAAAATTAGAAAAAGAAATAGGAGAATTAGAAGAAAAAAAATCTGAATTAGAAACCGCTGTAAATGAGGGTAGTATGACGGCATACAAGAACGAAGCCAACGAACAATTTACTTCGTTGAAACTTTTGGTTGATAGTGCAGTTGATAATGGCGATGTTGAAAACAAGACAAGCCGTAAACGTGCCATCACAAATTTAGTTGGTGCGGGAATTTCTGCTGCTGCGGGTGGTATTATTATCAACCGTCTGACAAAAAATATCCAAGATTCCAGTTTGTCTGCTGAAGAAAAACAGGCTTATGAAGAATGGATGTCCAACGTCGGTGATAAAATACACTGCTATTTGGGCGAAGAGGATCTTGGCACATACGGTGAATATATCAGTATATCTATTGAATAAAAAACGCCCTTTTGGGCGTTTTTTATTCTGTTAATTTTTTATTCGTTATCATTGATTTTTATCTTTTCACAGTGTTTTTTTTATGCTAAAATTAAGTCTAAGAGAGAATATGAAAGTTATATCAAGTTTTTTTATGTGCGCATTGGCATTAATTACTGCTGACGCCTTTTCGGCGCCGGTCGCAACAACCGCAGGCAGTAATTTAACCGCCTATAACCCTACATCTGGGTCAATAAATAACTCTAACTGGAACAGTTATATGAATCCTCGGTCTCAGACGGCGGCGGATGCACCGACGGCAAACTTCGGAAACTGCAATTCAATAATATTGCGCTGTGCACAACCAAAGTGTTCTGGGTGCACGACGATGGATGTCGCACGACCAATCGTTGCCGGATGCGTGGAATCAAACGCTTCGTGCAAGGAATATGGCGATGATTTAATAGACTATATCGCCGCACAGTTGGTTGCTTCTGCGGTTAACAAGGCAAATCAACAATTGGTAAATGCTCAGATGGCGTCGGCACAGGAGTCGGCACAACAAAGTAATTTGCAATTGCAACAAATGCAGTATCAGATGCAACAATTGCAGGCACAGATGCAACAGCAGAATGCTGAAACGACGGCTCAACTGCAAGCCGCATTAGAAGAACAGAAACAGTTAACGGAACAGGTAATTGCACAGGCCAATAGCGCACAACAGGTACAGCAAACCCAAACGGTAAGCGCAACGACATCAAATAATTCTGCTTTGACTCCGGCACAGACTGTTGCCGTACAATCTGGTGTGTCTGCGGATGTTATTGCGCGTGAACAGATTTCTGGACAGATTCTGTCAAAAATAGAAAATGCGGAAGTTGCTTTAAAGGAAGTAAAAGCAGCAATGAATACTGCATTTGAATATGCAGGATGTGATACAACTGGGAATAATTGTACTGGGCCCAAGCGTGTTAAGACCTTTAAGCAAAAAGCAATGGAGTTTTTTGACCCATATAATAATGTTTTAGATGAGTTATATGATGTTTTGATTTTGGCGCAATCTGTTGGGGTTGATATTACAGATATTTATATGATGTTAAACGGTACGTGTAACGTATGGGGGCAGTATTTGTGTGGACCGGGTCAGGTTATGCATTATAATGGAACAAATTGCGTAAACGGCAGGTCTGTATCTGTCACAACTGCAGAAGGTACGGTGCGTGGCGGTGCGCAGTGTGAAGTTGGACAGGTTGTACCTATGTCAGATGGTGGTTGTCAGTTGATAAAAATGTTAACTGATGAGGAAGAGGTACAAAGAAACTGGCTGTATCCAGAAATGGGAACGGTTGATGGTGTACAAGTTCGCGTAGGTTGCGCATCAGAAGCATTGGATAATTCTACATTGTTCCGTAATCGTAAGAAGCAGGCATCTATTGACATAGAAGTCTTGCAACGTATGATAGAACAGGATGCACCGGCTGTATTTGGTGGTAATCAATTTGGACAGAATAAAAGCGCAGACCCAGATGGTGTAAAGTATTGCGCAGTAAATGCGACAACTTTCCAAGATTTGCAGAAATATGCAAGTTTAAAACAATTGCCTGATAAAGTATGTGTTCGTGATGATGATTTAGAAAGATTATATACTTCTGACGGTAAGATTGCCCAAGGTGATACTGGTGCAAGCACGCAAAGTGTGGTAATGAGATGTTCGTCTTTACAAGGATATAATTACCTTAAATGTATATGTGATAATAGTTTAAGTAAGAATTCTCAGTGGGTGCCTGCAAAAGATGCCAAGAATGGCGAAGGTGAATGCACTTGCCCAGGTAGTACAGAATATACTATATTTGATTATGATCGTGCTATGTGTGTAAATTCAAAAGGTGAATCAGCAGAAGATGCCAGGTATTTCACATATTTAGACGATGGTGGTTTTAGAAAAAAATTTTGTGAAGATTATGTTGAAGATGGAGCAAGTTGGAACAGCAGTTCTTTAACTTGTGATTGCAGCAAAATAAATGATTCTGTAAAAAAATCTGCCTGTGAAATCATGACAGCGAAAGAAAGCAGTTCTTCCGTAATAAATACGACAGAGATTTCACGTAGTTGGGATTTTGATAGGGGATTATGTGAATCTGCTGGTGGTACAATGATTGGTGATGAATGTATGTGTGGTTTGAAAACTTTGGCGTATAATATGGGCTATAAATGTGAAAACGGTGTTATAAAGAACTCGTTTTTTTCAGGAGGTTCTACAAGTTTATTAGGCGGGATATTTGGTAAATGAAATCAATAAAAAACATCTTTTCTGTATTTTCTGGTGCAGGGCGCGCGATTGCTTTTGGCGGCGTGATTAGTACATTGATGTTTGCGTTACCTGCTTATTCTGCAACAGATAATGGTTGCGGTGATGATAATAATGACCGTATAACGCCAGAATTGGCATTATGCAGTACACACGTTTATAATATTGGGTTGGTATCTAATCCGACTAATGATTCTGATAAACAATTAATGCGTGATGTGGTCGCGTTAAAGACAACTATAATGACGCAGCAGTTAAAGAAGCAATATGACTTTTTAGAGGCGACAATAAGCCGTTTTAAGACTCAATTACAAAAAGCAGTTTTGACAGCACAATTAGAGGCAGCGGGTGCCCCAAGTTCTTCTTCATCGAGTAGTTCTGCTTCTAGTGATAGAAATGTAGTTTTGTTAGGTGCAGAAAATTGCTTGTTGAAGTCCAGTACATCAGATGGTTTGTCTTGCATACAGAATAATATTCGTATCGTTTTACAGGCGGTAAGCACAGGCAATATCGGCGAAGCATATCGTCAGTTGCAGAAAGATTTAGAATTTGCAAGCGCGTATTCAATCAGTGGGGTTGTTTATGATACTGATAGCAATAAGTATACAAAGCCAGAGCCTTGCACTAATTTAACGGCACAACGCGATTCTGTTAATAATTGTGCGTACGCATTAAATATTGCGGTTATGCAGGCAATAGAAAACCAGCAGAATAAATCGCGACAAAATACTACTGGGCCGCAACAAATATAAGAAACGCGCATAGGCGCGTTTCTTTTTACCTATGTTTATAAAAAACACCCCAAGGTTGATTTGGGGTGTTTCTTTGGCTTTTCCTAAACGTTGTTTAGACGCTCTCTCTCCCATGTCTTCTTACGGACATAAAGCCAACTGATTCAGAACGTTCTGAACGTCTGTATTTACCGATACCGTTATTTCACGTTGCAGACCGTCTGTATATGTGTAATTAAACTTGTAATCTTTGAATTCTGGCATGGTTTTATAAAGTTCCTTAAACGGTGCCAGCATTGCTTCAAACCATTGACGACCACGACACAGACAACCGTTCCTTACGTCTGCAACAACAGATGCTGTTGCAGTATTGGGGTATTTTGTATCTAACTCCTTGTCCGTTGTCATAAGGCAACGCGTACCAAAACCATAAAAGTTCGCGTCGTCCGCCAAAAATTTATACACTAAACCGTCAGACGCCCCCGCTTTTTTAAGCGCGTAAGCCATCCCGTCTGTGCAACATGCCTGTGCAGAACTCATCAAAATTTTATAACGTTCTAATAACGGTGCGGAAACGCTTTCGTTTGCTGTAATGTTTTCATTGCACGCCGCAGCTTTTATGAACGCAATCATTTTGTCTGCCCGCAGTTTAGGACTGCGCGGAGAAACTGTTTCTCGAACAATCGGTTTTCTGCGCCAGATTTCGCATTCTGTTTCAGACTCAAACGGGCAACCGTCTGCGCGACCAAAAGTTATATTTATAACCTCGGTTAAGTCTTGGGCAACGTATTCTGGGCGCGGTGCCGGTAAAACAACTTGTTCGGAAATTTCTTCGTCGGTACACCCCCAAATATTATCAGACGGTTCCTGCAGAGATAATAACTTTTCTACACGTGCCCGCGTTGCCGCCGCATCTGCCATGTTCTGGCGGTATAAACCCATTATATCAAAATTTTCTTGCGCCATTGAACCATATGCATAAGGCGTTGTAGAAACCTCGTCTACCTCGCGAATATAAATTTCTGGAATCGGCTGCAAAAACCAGTCGGTAAAGTCTTTGTATTTATAACTTGAAATGGAATCGTCCCAAATTGGTACCCCGTCACGCCAGTCCACTGTTTTATCAAACCCGCGCGTTTCATATTCACCGGTCGTCCCGTCCCAGACAGGTGCACGGTTGTCTGCCGGTACAGGTTTTATCGATAAAAGTTTAACTTCTCGCATCGGAGGCTGTATAGCATAGTTCTGCTTAACAGGCTGTGCGTATCCTGTCATCGCATAGTCTGTAATCGTATAATCTGTCGCTGTCGCAACAGGTGCATCGTACGATATAACTTGCGGTGCCCCAAGAACAGTAGGCTCTGAAACAGTAGGTATATTCATAGGTTCAACATCACAGCCCGCACCTACACATTCTGATGCAAGTACCGGCAACGCCCCACATAAACTAAGCAGGGACGAAAAAATAAGAATTCTGCTTTTCATACTTTGAATAATATCACAAAAAACCAACGTTTTGAACACAAATTTAACGATTTTTTTAGTTGTGCTCTTTTTATCTGTTTTGCTATATTTAATAGCGAAGGAAATAATTAATTTATAAATGGGAGAAAAATGAAAAAAATTTCTGTTTTTGCCACGCTTGCAGTACTTACAATGCCTGCGTTTGCTGAAAATACCGATGTCTCTGAAGAAAAACTTTTACCAGAAGAGGTTGTTGAGGAAACCGCACCGAAAAAGACAACCACAGAAAAAATAGTCAACGAACCTTCGGCTGAACCAGAAAAAAAACAAACTAACCCCAAGGTTAAGTTCCCGCACGGTTTGCAACTGGGGGTCGGCGTTTCCGCAACAAGTGGATTAAACGGCTTTGTTGGATATGCAAATAAAAACTTCGATTCGTTCTGGTTGAAAAGATTTGGAGTGCGTTTCGATTTTTCAAGCACATCACCTATAAAGTCCGTTATAAATTCTGGTATAGATTCTATTATGGGAGATGATGGAGTCAGTATAGGAGACGGTTTAACCGTAAAAGACGGTTCTATAAAAGCGCAAAGTTTTGCTGCTTTGATAGATTTTTACCCGTTTGGTAATACTTGGTTCTTGGGGGGATTTAGGGTATCTGGAGGATACTATTTCGGTGATTTAAGTATGGATGCAAATTTGACGGGTAATGTAGACGGATTGCCAGATTCCGAGTTCGCATTTGAATTAAACGGTATAGAATATAAGTATATAGGAAATCAAATTCATGGAACCGCAAAAGCAGATTGGAATTACCGCGGACCTTATCTTGGGGCAGGTTTTGATTGGGGGCTGTTTGCCGGATTTAAGATATATTTGGATGCAGGTGTTGTGTTTACTAATAAGACCGCACAACTAGGCTTGGATCTGCCGGTTAATAATCTTTATAAATGGAATAATAATACAGGTACTTGGGAGAATGTAGAATTAACGGGTCTTGCAGAATTTGAACAAGCAAAGCACGATGCGCTGGCAGACGCTCAGGACGAGTTAGATAAATTAAAGTTTTATCCTATGGTAAAGATTGGTTTTATGTATCGCTTTTAGGTGCAGATAAAGGCGTACGAATCGGTATTTTTGTGTAAATTTATAGAAACGAATCGAGTAAAAGTTTTTTTCCGAATCGTTTTTTGTACGAAAAAAGAAGAAACAAAAAAATGGTGTAAAAACGAAAAAGTCCAGTTTTTTGGGCTTTTTAAATATTGAACGGAAAAAATAAAAAATGCTTTTGAAAAAACGCTTGACTTTTTTAAAGAATGCGAGCATACTATACGGGCTTTCAAGTTGGGAACGCTTACAAAACACTCTCAACCCCTGAAATTCTGCGGTTAACGGAACGACCATAAGAATCGGGTTCTTGTTAATTACGCAAACATTGTGAATAAAAGCAGCTCATCAAAAGATTTTTGAACAATTCAAGAATCTGTTCAAGAAGAGATATGCAGACAGTTGAATTTGGAAATATCCAAACTTTGACTAAGTCAAAAGTGCATATCCTAGACAGGTAGTAGGTTTACAAAAAGTAGAACCTCGTTAAAACTTGTCTTGCGAATAATATATGTAAAGACGAACTGATTAAAGTCAGCTTTGTTTAATATGCACGGGGCTTTCTAACAAGTTTTTTTTAGAACTTGAGAGTTTGATCCTGGCTCAGAACGAACGCTGGCGGCAGGTCTTAGGCATGCAAGTCGAACGGGTGAAGCAG
>CALXPB010000001.1 GCA_944390225.1 uncultured Alphaproteobacteria bacterium | reverse complement strand
ATAGAGTCTGTTAAACTTTTATTTGATTTTTCAAGAGTACCTTTTTCTGTATTTAAAGTTTTGATAGAATCCAACAAAGCGCTATTACGTGTGATTTGACCGTTTAAGTTTGCTACTATTTTATTCAAATCACTGATAGAGTCTGTTAAACTTTTATTTGATTTTTCAAGAGTACCTTTTTCTGTATTTAAAGTTTTGATAGAGTTTTCCATATATTTTATTTGCTTATTTAACTTGTCAACAGAATCTTGACTGATACCTGCAACTGCCCCTTTCTGATTCTTTTCGGCTATTGCGGCCAAATATCTATCGCGCCACATAGCAATAGAATCTGATTTTTGTTCAATTACTTTATCATCATTGCCTGTTTTTGTTGGTAATTCTTTAGGTAGCGTTCCACTATTGTAATTGTAATAATAAAGCTTTTCTTGATCTTCTTTTAATGTCTTATTAAACAAATATATAATAATAAAAACCATTGCGGAACCACCAATCAAAGCCCACTTTAACACAGGATTTTTTCTATTCATTTTTGACCCTTTTTGTTTTTCGACAACATTTATAATACAAAATAATACATTTGTCAAATAAAAAACCAAATAAAAAAGTTTCTACTTTTATGTGTCTGAAATTTTTGATATAATATTTTTTAAAGAGAGAAATGAACAAAAAAGCCATATTTTTTATATTGGGGTTACAAATAATCCCAAGTATTTCGACTGCTGCGACATGTTCACAGGCTAATTTGAGGCGGTGTCTTGATTCGGTTTGTGCGATAAACGTATCTTCTAATCCTGCGGCTCGCTGTCAGTACTGTGGCACGGCCAGTGCTGGTACGCCTTCGACTGCGAACAAGATGCGCAGTCTTTCGATTGGTCAATCTGTGCAATATACATTAAGCGAGAAAGAATTGGAAGACGCGCCTACTGATCCTGGCAAACGTTATATCTGGGCGACTACCGAGTGTATAAAAAAGGTCAATGGTTGCACGGCAGAAGACGTATCCGACATTTATGACAGCCTGATAGAGCAATCTTGTAAAGCGGCCGGCATCAGTGCAAAGATGACTGAACTGCGTTCTGCGGCATCGAAACCGGTAAGTTCTGCATCATGCAGTACAGACATTCAGACATGCATAGTGGATGAAAAAAGGTGTGGTTCTGATTTCAGCGGATGCAAAACCGATTCGGAATTCAACAAATTCTTTTCCGAATGCAGTGTCGAGGCCACAGGTTGTAACGATTATCTATCAGCCATAAAACAAACATTAATGTCCGACAGGGACATGGTCATTGCGAACACCGAGAAGATGATACAAAACATTGTTTCTGCGTATCAAACTGCGCGCGCCAACAAATTATCCAGTGTGCAGATATCATGTACAGACGACATAGCGTTTGAGGCATGCAAGCAAACAATATGTGAAATGAACATGCCTAACAAATGTGCACAAAATTCCGAATTAAAGTCTGCCGAAAACTTGTGCAAATTTTATCAGACTGCGTGCGAGTTGATAGACACAAGGGGGAACTGACAATCTTTACAAAGCGCGACGAAGAACCCGCGACTTTCACAGGGGTAAGACAAGAAACAGGAGCAAGACAAAAAACGGCGAACAAGATGAAAAGCACGACAGAAAATCTTTATTGCACATCTATAACGCATAACATGCGGAGAATCGGTCGTATAATATGTATGGTAATGTTTACTATGTATTGTGCATCATCAGATGGTGCCGTTGTTCAGCGCACAAACACATACACAACAACGACAACAACGACTGGCGGTACGGTATCTGCTGCGAACAGACCGACGACGGCGGCACGGACGAACTTTGTATCAACTGCGCCTGTGATAGTTTCTTCTGCCGACAGCAATCAAGGCGACGATACTTCAGAGCCCGAAAATCCAGAACCCATTGAAGAAGAAACCGAAGACCAAATAATTATAGAGAATAAAACTTCGCAGTTTGACATAGTTTTGAATTCTTATGGTGCGTCAACGGGCGAGGACACATCCAGTTCTGAACTTGAAGCACTTATACGTCAGCAACGTGCAGCGCTTGACACGCAAGATTCTTTAAATTTGACAACTAATTACTTTCAGCAGGGGAATAACACTTGTGATTTAGATTTGCGTAAATGTATGCAAAACAAATGTGGTGACGATTTTACAGATTGCAGTGGAGACACAGATACATCATGGGGGAACAAGATGGATTCTTGCCGACGGGATACAGAATGCACAGGCGAAGAATTCAGTGCTTTTGCGGCCGAGATAAAATCCGACAGGGACATGAACGCTCGTTTAAAATCTTATAACTCAATTATTGACTGCGGTACCAGGTACAACGACTGCATATTGGCGCAGTGCGGTTCAAATTTCAGCAAATGTCTTGGGAAAACCGCTGGGGACGATGCGATACGGGCGTGCAAAACGATTGCGGACAACTGCAAAGAACAAGACAGTGGTTTATCTGGTCGTGTAATGACAGTTTTCAGTGAACTTCGTCAAGATGCCGAGATTCAGGTCAGCAAAGATGAAGCGCGTTTATATGAATTACGAGATTTAATGTCAAACCAATGCGAAATGTTAGGTGCAATGTTTGACGAAAGGACGTTCAGTTGCGTATACACAATAGAATTTTATGCGGGGGACGATTTGACATTATTTGCATCCAAGAAGGGTTATGCTGGTGGAACATTTAATTGCACTCCGGACTGGTTTGGGATAGACATAACTACATTCATGGAAAATGCGTACAGGGCTACGCGCGAACAAACGTCTGCTACATCTGCGTTACTAGGTGCGGGTCTTGGGACAGCTGTTGGTGCGGTTACATCTGGTGCCATAGGTCGTGCGATAGATACGAAAAAAGCATCCAATGCCCTGAAAGACGCCGAGAAAGAGAGTGAATCAACTTCAAGTGATACCACCGAAAAACAGGAAAACGATAAAACACAGAATTCAACATCAGAAGAGCAAATTAGTACAGGAAACCCATCAAACAACAACGGGCAACAAATTAGTGCTTCACTTAGACAAGAAGGCGAAATAAACTCAATACAATTTGATATTCCTGACAATATTTTAAACACTATTAGTACAAACACAACTAATACAGCAAACGCAAAAACATCAGGAGATACGGGGGGGGGGACGAATAGCCTTCGCGCTGGGGGGAGCGGTGTGGATTCAGGCTATTCCAGAACAGAGATACAAAGCAGTATATTACAAAAGGTTGAACAAACAGAATGAAAAAGATATTAATTGTAATTTTTTCCATATTAATCGCCCTGCCAACATTGGCAGAAGGAACCTCAGCAACCGAAAACAGTCAAAATACCAATACAGAGACCGTTACTATTTCTGGCACAATAGTAGACGTAGACGCCGACACAAACGAAACACTCCCTGGTGCGAATATCCAAGTATTGGATGCCAATGGGAATGGCACTTCGACCGGTACCGCATCAGACATTAATGGTAAATTCACTTTGGAAAAAGTCCCTAGCGATGCATCTATAAAAATTTCTTTTGTTGGATATGAAACTAAAACTATACCTGTCTCAGATTTTGTAAACAGTGATAACCAAACAATTTCATTACAAGAAGATAGCACAATGTTAGACGCAGTTGAAGTAACCGCAGAAAAAATTCCCAAAAAATCCTCCACAGAGACATCTGACAATCAATCAACAACCGAACAAGAACCGCCAACAGAAAACAATGAAGCGCCGACAACAGAAGATTTACCGCCACCGACAGACACGGGCGGTTTAGAGTCAGAACCACAGCTGACTTTGTCAGAAGAAGATCAAAAAGCAAAAATTGCAGAATTAAAGTCTAATGCCGATGCTATGAAAGAAAAAGAACAATCTACAGAAAATAAATTACTGTCGGGGGCTTCTATGGGCGCTATGGGAATTGCTGGTATGCAAACTCTATCCGCTTTATCAGAACAACGCGCAGACCAACAGGCTGAACAGGATATGACTGCTTATCTGGCTACTTTCAGATGCGATTTCGGACAAGGTAAATTTATCAAAGGCGGACAGACAAATGTAGAATTACCAGGCGCAGGACAACTGTCTACATTATACAACGAGTACATGAATCTGGCAGAAGATTTGAAAACAAGAAAAGAATCTCTGGGGTTGGCACAAGGAATAGAATCAGAAGTAATCATTGATACATCGGTTATAAATTTATACGACGATGTCGGGACGGGAAGAAACGGAACATTTACATCACTGGCCAAGGCCTTGTCTGATTCTACCAGTGCAGATGCGGCAGAATGGGCAGAGCAAAAAGAAAAAACTTCTCAGCAGATAAAGAACGGTATCATAACAATGGTAACAACCGCAGTCGCCAGTACAGCGATAAATAAATTTATAAACGATAATAAACCGAAAGAACTTTCAAAAGAAATTATTGCAAAATACGATGCAAAGCGCCAACAAATTCGTGAAGATCTGAGTTCTATAGAAACCAGATCCGAACAAGACGCACAAACAGCAGCCACAACAGAAAACGACAAGACGCCCGCCCCCCAAGAAGAAGAAGAAGAAGAAGAAGAACAACAACAACAACAACAACAACAAGATAATTCTATTCTTACAATATATTCAGCAAGTTTATTTGATAGCGGAGGAATAGAAATAACCAAAGGCGGAGAAACTGTATTAGACGAAATTATATCGAAAATAAAAGAACAATTAGCCGAAGAAGAAAACTTTAAATTTATCTTAGCATCACATACAGATAAAGATCAGATTAGACAGACTTCAACACTTTGCACAAGCAATGGAATCTGTAATAACGATAATTTATCCGAAAAACGCGCAACCGTAACGAAAGAATATCTTATTCAGAATTCTGCAAACCTATTTATAGAAGACAATATTAGTATTTGTCCTATGGGTGATAGTATGGCAAAAGGTACATCGCCAGAAGAAAAAGCAAACGATCGTTATATAGATATTTTCCTATACCTTGAAAACGAAACGCCTCCCAAATGTTCCGAAGTTTACAAAAAGGAGAACTAGGTATTATTTATTTTACAGCATTTCTATATATGACTTTTAAAGGTTATCAGAAAGCAGATATTATTTTTAGTTGCTATATATCTTTTATAAAAGATTATTTATTTTACAAAGAGTTTTTTAATTACATTAATAAGTTTTAAAGCCGTTATTTTTTATATTTCCTATATAAACATAATCTGCAAGAAGTTTTGTACAACAAACAATAAGCTGTCGTAAAAAGGCTTTATCATACGACAAAATATATTATTACAAATATGTTTTTATTTTGCGAAACAAACTTATTTATTTAATAAAAAATGCCATACCTCTAATAAAAAAAGCCCCGCAGAACCTGCGGGGAAAAGCAAGACACCCTTTTCTACATAGCGTTAAGGTTATTATTAATATTACCCGGATCAACAACGCCAGCATTAACACCCGGATCAACAACGCCAGCATTAACACCACAAGCACCCGCATTTTGAGCAACACTATAATTTTCTATACATTTACTTCCAGATACAACACAGGCATTTTCTATTAATCTAATAGGTGCATTTTTGGGCTTATAATTAACAGAGGCACTACGACACTGCTCTAAATCAGTAAAAGTATTGCATGCCCGTTTCCAAGAATCGCAATCATTAACCGTTGGAGTCGGAGAAACCGTATCCGGTAAATTAAGGTTCCACTTCACATAAAAGTCTTTTAATGAACCGATTGAATATGACTTTCCGTATCCAACTTCGGCCAAGGCGTCTCCAACATGGCAGGAAATATTATTACGTTCTACAAAGGCTGTTATTGCCGTCGCTAAACCACCAGTTCCTGCACCGATACCCGCACCAACAAGTGTACTTTTTAAAAGATTTGAATCTTCACCTTTCTGTAATAAATCTGATAAGTCAGACGTAAAAACATCATCTAAACGCTCTATATCAGACTCTATCTGTTCAGAACTTCTACATGACTTATTTTTAGAATCTTTACAATATATTCCTTCACCATTGGCTTTATCCAAATTCAGCGGATTAAAAGAACAACCATTTTCATTAACACTTTTTTGAATCTGTACTGCATTCTGTAAATTATTCGTTATTTCTGTGCCCAAACTATTTGCACAATTAGATATATTATCATAATTATAGGTCAAACAATCTCTTACAGCTGAAGCCATTCTTGTCATACATCCCTCTACATTTTGTATACCTTGGTCCGCACAACAGGGATATTTTTCTTCAAAACAATTTTCTAATGTATAATTGCCTTCTATTTTACATTCAACCTTGAAGGCAAAATTTGCTACTATATTGCCTTTATCTTCAGAATTACCATCACAATACTGTAATGCAGATTTCACCTGACTATATCTATTATATAAATCTACAACACTTTCACATTGGTTTTCTGTAATAATATCTACTGTTACGGTCATCTCATCTTTATCTAAATATTCATTTACAATACCTATATTACTATCATTTCTTAATAAATCCGTCAGGGTTTCACGATGTCTTTTCTTACTACAATCAAACGCATTGGCACCATGTCCTGCAATTGCACCTATTCCGGCACCAACCAAAGTACCGCCACCAATACCGACAACCGCAACCGTATTTGTGTTATTCATTAAAGAAAAACCGAATAAATCTTTGTTGCAGATAAATGTATCACCAGTTTTTTGCCATACTTCTGCGGGTTCGTCATTACCAACCGCACCAAATAACCAACTATTTTTTATCTGATTACCTTTGTTATACGCCGCGACACGAATCAAGCACTCGGCAGTTGTGGCATCCCATCTGGCATAATGCCCACGATTAACATCAATACTACTATTTGTGTTTATTTGCGCACCTTGCGGGGAACTTTTACCAGAAGAAGACTGATCATTATATGCATAAACTGCATTATTATATTCTGATGTCACATTGTTTTGGGCACCAACTGCCGTAAAAGAAGAACCATACACGTTTTTATCCAGTAACCAACACGTGTTTTCTGCTTGATTCGGCGTCAGACCAGTCTTTCTTAAAACAAAATTATAATATTCTGGCTGAACCCTGCGAGCATTAAAGTCAAGCCATACATCAGATGAAGAAAGATATAAATTTTTACAATTCTGACGAACTTCCTTTATACATCTTTCCACCTGAACTACGCATAATCCCATACCATTTAAAATATCATTTCGCATTTCTTCATTAAATAAGTCATTTAACCCGCCAGGCAACGCCCCATTGTTTATACAAGATAAAATGTCGGTCATGCAGTTTTCAACCGTATAAGTTGAATTTGCAACACCCCCATCTGGACATTCTATTTCATAATATTGGTTATCATCATCATCGTCGTCGTCGTTAATTATTACATCACCTGTCGGCACATTAGTAGAAAGATTTCCAACCGTATTTATGGATAAAGTCGGCATCGTCGGCATACGGGGCGAAGAAGTATTCTGCGCCGTTCCAGTACGATTTAATGTTTTAACATTATAACCCGCACGCCCTGAACTATCTGCCGCATAACCAGCACCGATAAAAACAACCGCCCCAAGCACAGCAAGTGACGCACCAAAGAACTTACATAAATTTCGCATAAATATTCCCTCTTTTTATTTTTCATTATACCATTAAAAACGCGTTAAAAAAAGTACTTTTTATATTTATTACATTATTTCGCCACAAAAAATATTGACAAATAAACATAACTGTCTATAATATTTTTGATGAAAAAAATTATTAGTTTTATAAAAAGCAACCGACACGCATTTATATGGACCGTATGTTATATCGGGCTGATGTGGCTTATTTTGCGCGGTCTTTTTAACTTTGACATGTTTTCCAAAGCGCACTGGGTTCGTCTGGCACACGCAAAACTGCACGGTTTTCCGGGATTTGTTTTCGGAATTATGGTACTGGCGGCCCTCCCCTTGTATATTGCCAGTACTACACTGATTATGAAAAAAAAAGAGCCTTTATTTAAGGTGCCTCTGCCGAAATTCATGCAACCGGTATCCGAAGAAAAACCGATAGAGCCCGAACCCGAATCGGTTGAAGAACCAGAACCAGAAAATTTTCCGGATACTTTTCCGGCAGAATTACGGGTACCGTTCCTGCGCGCAAGAGACAGAATAAAAAACAACTTAGCGAACCCCACTTTGAATTTAGCGAAAGACACGAACCCACAGAAACAGCAAGAAGAAACGCCGGTACCAGAATTAGAAACCTCTGGCACATTACCGTTACCGACAGATTTTAATTTTGATGTTGAATTAGAGCAGAAAGAAAACGAAGACGAAAATTATGTACCGAAATTCACGCCAGTTTTTCAAGATCTGGACTTTGAAGACGAAGACAAGGACGAACCTGACGAGTCGGATTTAGAGAAACCGGATTTAGATGAGCCAGATTTAGAGTTTTTCAATACAGTTTTATGGCTGAACGAGCACGGTTATGAACCCGATATAAAAGACGGGGTAATAACGACGAAAGAGTTTGCTGTTGCTGTACACGCCGATTCGGATTTCTGGGTTGCGGACGAAGAGAACTGGTTTGCGTCAGGAAAGACGAAAATATCTCCCATAAAAGTTCTGAGCGAGGAAGCATCAAGTAAAAAAATAAAACCGATTTTATATTTAGCAGAAACGAACATCTTGAATCTGGACAGCAAACGCACCGAATGGGAAAAAGAAGGTATAAAAGTAATAACCAGTTTAGATGAGATAAACTAAAACTGAAATTCTTTTATATCAATTATAGGTTCTTCCCATGAAGTGCAAGGCGTTTTTGAATAATTATATAAGCTATTGTTATATCCTGTATTACGATTATATAAATTATTATTAAATCCTGTATTATTAAATCCTGTATTATTATATGAATTAAACACATTACGTAGTTTTTGAGTTTCGGAAGTCTTACACAAATATGTTTTTGTGGTTAAAGTACATACACCAGTATCTTCAGAAAAACTGGAACTAGCAGAAATTTTCATAGTGCCATCATCTATAATAATTTTTTCTGAAAAATTTGCTTTAGATGTTAATTCGGCTAATTCCGAAATTGAAGCCCCTGTAATAATTTGTTTAATACTATACCCACTATCAAAACCTCCTAATAAACTTTCAAAAATATTATTAACTGAACAGGAAGTATCAGAACAATTGATATTCTCAGAAGTTAAATTAGATGTTATTGATGCACATAAAGCAAGATCCGTAATATCCTCTTGATTTTTTAAAGCTTCATTAAGCATATCATCATATTTCTTTTCATAGTTATTACGAGCCTTATTTAATGCATTGTTAATAATTGCTATTATTGAAGAATCTAATAAATGAGGAAATCTCGCACTTGTTCTGTCACTATCAGTAGAATCATCGTCATTTGTTTGTCTTGAACGAATTTGTGACATATCACGACCGCTAACGCACATCTGTATCTGAGGATCTTCAGTCAAAGAATAAACCCTTTGCTGTATCTTGTTAGCAAGTAATTTTAATGAATTTTCAATTCTCTCTTTTATTACAACATCGTCTTCATCTGATGTATTTAATTTACTTATATAATCTTCTATATCTATATTATATTGTCCGGAATCATTTAATCCTGTTTTATCTCCACCTTGTTCTTCTCGCTCAATACCAATATTTCCAAAAGAAATTAAACCTTCTATAACATAATCACCATCAGAGTTTTTATAAGATAATAAACTTTCTGTACCAATCTGTGCATCACTATCAAAAGCATAGCATGTGGTTATATCACCACAAATTTCTATCATTTTTTCATTAGCAATACGTTGACATTGCTCTAACATAGAATTATCTATATTTAATAATATTCCTTGAACAATACCTTTTATGTCATCCATAGATCTTTTTTCGCCATTCTCTTGACAAGAAATCAAAGAGTCTTCTGGTACAAGTTCTAAAATAGCATCCATATCTAAACCTATACACTGTGTGTAATCTGCTCCACAACGATCTTCACTTTGCAATAAAGTCTTAACAGATTGAGTACAAGCATCAACCCTCATAGAAGCCAGACGCGCAAGAATAAAATCCCATATAGAAGATTCTTCGGCTTTTTCTGCAGAAGAAGCATCTATACCGCAAGAATTCAACGGAATCTTACAAAAACTCAACATCGTTTCCGGTCGCGTCAAGCAGATATCATAAGACCCGTCAGGATCGTTCGGATCAATGTTATCCTTACATGCTTTTTGAAAACAATCAGAAATAGAACCTATACAACTTTGCCGTGCATTATCTTCTGCAATTAACTCCGCAGATTTAAGTTGTGGTGCGACCTCTTTCAAAAAAGTATCCCAAACTTGATCTGCCACATCAACACAAGATTTTGTAATAGATTCACACAACGGTTTTTTAGAAACCAATGTGTCATAAGTTGATGCAGATATTTCAATATTAGTCATTGCACCCTGAATGGTATAATTCTTAATGCCACTGGACGTACTTTTATTTACATTTGTATTATCAAATGCTATGACCGAGGCACAATTTGAAAAATCTTCACCGCACCCACCCGTTGTAATCATACAATTTTTAAATTCTATAGCACACTGCCCAAGATCATACTTATTTGCAACTTGATACTGCTCTAACGCGGCATCACGCAACGCCTTTTCCGCGGCATATAATTTCTGAGCACTGGAATTTCTCTGTTGCTTTAAACTATTCTCATATGCAGTACAATCTGATTTTATTTGCTGAGAATACATTAGTTGCAACATTGACATTTCACCAGAACATTCAGGCATTTGCGCAACACAAATATCTGATGCCGCCTTATATAAATTATCTCCCTCTTTCCCTTCTATTGCACTATCCCAAGTCCCAATTTCTGTAAAAATATTTTCATCTTCAAAAGAAATCGGTGTATTCCATAAAGATAAATCTAAAGTTTTTTCTTCTTTTTCTTCTACTGCATTAAGGATTGCATCCGCAACTGCGTTCGCGTTTGCTAAAACGCTATCAGCACTTGACCCAAGTTCGATTTTCTCTACCCCATAGGTTGCCATCTGATAACTTTGCTGATCTAATTTTTCTATTTCTGCCAAAATACTATCTAATTCTGCGTTTTTATCGCTACATATACACCGACCGCCAGAATCGTTATCTAACATACAAAAAGAATCCATGCAACCCATATATTTTTGACGGCATTCTTCACTAACAATCACATTATCTGCAGCAGTTGCAACCTTTGTTCCAGAACCGATGACACTTTTAGTTGTTGAAACACGTGCTGTAACAGCCGGTGTAGAAGATGTCGCCGTATTAGATGTACGATTAACTATTGTACGTCCTGTTGTTGCGGAACGCCCAGAAACAGCCGTACTGGTTGTCTGAGGCACCGCGGCACTGCGAACATTGGTCGCGCTTCTGGCCGTAGCCGCGTTTGTACGTGAACTTGTATTTGAAGAACTTGTCGTCGGAATCTGTACGGTAGCGGAACTCATACGTTGCGGAGCAACAACGGCACCTACTTCAAAGCACATAAAACATAATAAAACAGAAAATAAAAAACCTTTTCTCATAAAAAATCCCTTCAACATTTATATAATTTTAACACATATTACAAATTTATTAAAAGCATTTTTTTACTTTTATAAAATTTTTGCAGAAAAAGATTGACACTTTTGTGTTTTGTACCTATATAATAAAGCGTGAAAAGGAAAAAAATGAAAAATTATGAAAAAGAGTTAGATTTTGATAACGCTAAAAAAGGGTACAAAAAATTAGACAACGGCACGTTCGTTTATAAGAATGTTATACAACCTTTTTCTAAATTTTCGCCTGCCTACGTTTTAACGAACGAAGACATCAGGTGGATTTCTGGTTTAACTCAGGCCAAAGACATACGGGTGTTAACGGTTGCAGGAAGCGGCGATCAACCAATGTTTTATCGTATGCACGGAGCAAAAGAAATTGACACTTTTGATATATCCTTCTGTTCAAAAGCGATGATAGATATAAAAAATTCTGCGGCACACAAATTAAGATATGAAGAATATGTAAATTTAATTCAAGATTTATATAAATCTGATGATATTTCTAAAATTCCTAATATACAAAACATATTGTCAGAAATTCCTAATGATAGTTTAACTTTTATACAACAAATGAAAAATTATCTGATATTTGCTAACGGTTTAAATCCGTGTGAATATAAAAACTTCATACTTACCAAAAAAGAATTTGAACAGATGCGTTCTAGAACTTCAACTCCTTTTAACTTCATATGGACAGATATAGATAACTTACACTTGCATCTCACGAAAAAATATAACGTCATAAATTTATCTAATATTATAGAATACATGACAGACAAAGATAAAATATATCAGACCTTGATAAACCTTAGGAAGCACTTAAAACCGAATGGTTGCATTATCGTACAAACCGGTCTTTTAGGCGTACATAAAAAGAATGATATGTTTTACGAATTAAACAAGGACCTAAAAAACTGGGCAAAATTCGGTAAGGTAAGAAAAAATCCAAAAGATTTAAATTCTTATACCATCGCGTTTTTACAAAGAACACGATAAAAAAATGCCCGATTGGGCATTTTTTTATAAAAGTAAACTAATTACTTTGCAACAGTACGACGACGTCTTGTTGTCGTTTGCGTTTTATTTTCGGTTTTTGCCTTAACCTTAGTTGTTTCTTTTTTTACTTTTTCGGCGACGTTTTTTTTCTCGGTTGTTTCTGATTTCTTTGCAACTTTTGTTGTTTTTTCGGTTTCTTCTTCATCAGTTTTTTTAACAACCTTTTTTGCATTAACATCGCGGTCAACTAATTCGATGATTGCCATAGGCGCAGCATCACCGTAACGGAAACCTGCTTTCAAAACGCGAGTATATCCACCAGGGCGATTTGCATACCGCGGTCCTAAAACTGTAAATAATTTTTTTACAGTTTCATCGGAACCGTTACCCAACTCGCTTGCGATAAGACGACGATTTGCAACAGTATCAACCTTTGCGCGAGTAATCAATTTTTCAACTACGCCACGCAAATCTTTGGCCTTTGGTAAAGTCGTTTTAATTTGTTCTTTTTCAATTAAGTTTTTCGCCAGACCAATAAACAAAGCCTTGCGAGCATTTGTATCGCGATTAAAAGTGCGACCAGCTTTCATATGTCTCATTGATTACTCCTTTATTTTTTCTGCCCCTATTTTTATCGGGGATTGTTGAGACACCGCAACCTAAAATTTTCATTTCAGAATTACGGATTATAAGTTGATGCAGAAATAGCATCAACTTATAAAAATTATTTATATGGGTCTTCGTACTTTTTTGCCAGTTCAGCAATATTTTCTGGTGGCCAACCTGGAACGTCCATTCCTAAACTTAACCCCATTGCTTCTAATTGAACCTTTATTTCGTTCAAAGACTTACGACCAAAGTTAGGTGTTTTTAACATATCAGCTTCTGTTTTCTGTACTAATTCACCCAACCAATTAATCTTATCATTTTTCAAGCAGTTATTTGCACGTACAGATAATTCCAATTCATCAACATGCTTTAATAATTTAGGATCAAACGGCAAAGCATCTTTTGCTTTTTCCTCTTCTGTCGGAGCATTAATTTGCGCAGGATCTTCAAAGTTAATGAATACCACCAACTGATCTGTAAGGATACGCGCAGCAAAGGCAATTGCATCTTCTGGTGATACAGAACCGTTTGTCTTTACGGTCATTTCCAACTTATCATAATCTGTTGATTGACCGACACGAGTTTCTGAAACTTCCGTTGCCACATTTAAAATTGGCGAGAATATAGAATCCATAGGAATAACCCCTAATGGCAAACCCTCTGCGTGTGCGCTTGCAGGTACGTATCCGCGACCGGTTCCCAAGGTTATTTCCATATCTAAATTTGCACCCTTATCCAGATTACAAATTTCTACATCCTTATTCATAACCTCAACACCACCAGATGTTTCTATCATACCTGCTGTTACAACCGCTGGTCCCTTCACTTTTAAATATGCTTTATGCTGCCCTTCGGTCAAAGCCTTAAAATAAACGCCTTTTAGATTTAGTACGATATCTGTGACGTCTTCCCGAACGCCTGCTATGCTGGAGAATTCATGCTGAACCCCGTCTATTTTTATGTAAATTGGTGCGCACCCCTGCAAAGAAGACAGCAATACACGACGCAAAGCCGTCCCTAATGTTAACCCGAATCCTTTTTCCAGTGGTTCCGCAATCAATGTTGCTATATTAGGATTATGTTCGTTTACTTTTATATTAAGTTTCTTAGGCTTAATCAAAGACATCCAATTTTTTTCAATCATGAATTTTCCTTTAGGCTTAGTTTATCATTTTCACCGTTCGGTTGAGCGCCCATTTTTCCTTGCGCGCCCGCGAATTTTATATCACTAATGCTAAAAAGTCAAATATTTATTATTGTTTCTTCGTTAAAAAAAACAGAATTAAGCGACACAAAAAATTGACAACTCTAAATTATTGTCCTATCATGCATATAATCTTAATCAAAAGGATGACTATGAAAAAATTATTTTTAGGTTTTATTTTTGCCGGTTCGTTATGTTCAGCAACAGCATTCGGTTATCAACAGACAGAAACTCATACAGTTCGAGAAAAACTTACAATCGATACGGTTTCTTATTCTAATGGTTCGTACATTACCCCTAAAAAAGAACTGTATAAAGGTAAGGATTGTCGTAGCGCATCATCTATTGATGTATCTCGCAATATTTGCGGGTGTCAGGTGACGGCAAAACCTATAAAAGTAAAAACATATACAGAAGTAATTGATCATTATCAATTATACAAACCTGTTATAACCTATAAACCAGCAGGAACGTATAAAGTGAGAAGAATAATAAAATAAATAAAAATCTGCCGAATGGCAGATTTTTATTTATTCGTACAAAAATTAAACACGACGGACTTTCTTAGGACGGCATCCGTTATGTGGAACACGTGTAGTATCAGTAATAGATTGAACGATTAAACCAGCGTTTGCCAAACCGCGAACAGCGGATTCACGTCCTTGACCGATACCGCGCATTAAAACATCAACTGTTTTCATTCCCATTTCTGCAACTTTTTTACCGATGGCATCTGCAACAACCGTTGCGGCATAAGGAGTAGATTTTTTTGCTCCTTTAAAATTATTTGCTCCGGCTGTTGACCAAGTTAACACGGCACCAGACGGATCTGTAATTGTGATACGAGTATTGCTATTAGTTGCAACTACATGAGCAATCCCATGAGATACTTTTTTTACTACTTTCTTTTTAGCTTTTGTTACTGCCATTTTTCAAACCTTTTTAGATGTCTTCAATTAACTATTATGTTAATCTCTACCTGTTAATATTATTTACCCTTTACAGCGGAACCTGCGACAATGACGCGCTTGCCCTTACGAGTACGAGCATTCGTCTGAGTACGTTGACCGCGAACTGGTAAACGGTTACGATGGCGCAGACCGCGATAAGTTTTTAAATCTTGCAATCTTTTTATATTCATTGCAACTTCGCGACGAACGTCACCTTCTACTTTAAAGTTTTCTTCAATATATTTAGAAATTTTAACAACTTCCTCGTCAGTCAGATCTTTAGCGCGCAGACCGTCTTTTAATTTCAAAGCCTTACAAATCTGTGCGGACTTTGCCGGTCCAATACCATGAATGTATTGCAACGCGATTTCGATGCGCTTTTCCGTAGGAATGTTAACACCTGCTATACGTGCCATTTTTCATTTTCCTTTTTATTTATTGTGGTACGCAAATCTTTGCGAACCATACGTTCTCTTAAAAAACTGCCGTCAGATTTTTAAGAGCATTTATTTTTGCTACATTATTTTATAAAAAATGCCGCAAAAGTCAAATTTGTTTTATTTCTCGTAAAGGTAAAAATACGATTTACCATTAGCGGAAACGACCTTTTTTCTGGGCTTTATTTATGACGCCTTTATATTGTTTCGCCACTAAATAAGACTGAACCTGATTCATCGTATCCAAGACCACTCCTGCTACGATTAATACGCTTGTTCCGCCTATTGTCAAAGGTACGCCCATATGAGTATTCAGAATTATCGGGAAAACGCAAACGACGACTAAATACATAACGCCTATTGCGGTTGTCCGAGAAACAACTTGATCTAAAAAGCGCATGGTTTGTTCACCGGGACGAACACCTGGTATATACCCACCAGCATTTTTCAAGTTATTACTTGTTTCTTCTGAATTAAATATAACCGCCGTCTGAAAGTACGCAAAAAAGGCGATTAAAACAGTGTACGTTATTATATAAGACCATGTACCATAAGTAAAAAATGCCATAATATTCTGAACAACAAGGTTTTCACTTTGTACGAACCGTTGTATAAAAGCAGGTAGCATCATAATACTTGCAGCAAAGACGGGGCCCATAACACCTGACATATTTACTTTAATCGGCAAATAAGAGGCGTTCGTATTCATTACACCGTTTGCCATAACTTGACGAGGGTACAGAATTTGAATACGTCTCTGTGCTTGTTCAAAGAAAGCAATTAACGCGATTATACCTACAACGAAAGTAATTATCAAAGCAATCATTGCCGGAGATATTTGTCCGACAGATCCCAAGGAAAAGATTTTTGCTATTCCGCTAGGTACTTCTGCTATGATACCAGCAAATATTAACAGTGATGCCCCCTGCCCTATACCTCTTGCTGTAATTTGCTCTGCCAACCACATAACGAAAACAGTACCTCCGACCAGTGCTATTATTGCGGACAATTCGAAAGCAAAACCAGGATTAACTACCGCTGCCACACCGTTAACAGGTGCCATAGATTCTAAACCGCGAACCACTGCCCATCCTTGAACAATTGCCAAGAAAACTGCTAAATAACGAGTATACTGATTAATTTTAATACGTCCCGACTCACCTTCTTTGCGGAGTTCATTCAAAGACTTACTGGTTGCCGTTAATAGTTGTAAAACGATAGATGCTGAAATATACGGGAAAATGTTTAACGCCAAGACAGACATACGTGATAAAGAGCCACCGGCAAACATATCAAACATACCCATCATACCGCTACCTTCACCGCTAAACAGATGTAAAATAGCCGAAGCATTAACACCGGGTAAAGGTATAAAAGAACCTATACGATAAACTATCAAAGCACCAAAAGTAAACAATATACGCTTTTGCAAATCTGATAAATTACCAAAAAATTTTTTTAAAAATTTCATTTGAACGAACTTTTATGTATTAGTTTGCGTCTGGTAAACCAGACGCAAAGTTAAAATTATTTATTTTTTATTGACCCACCTGCTTTAACTATCGCATTTTCAGCGTTTTTAGACCACTTATCTGCGATAATATTAACCGCTGTTTTAATTTCGCCTTTTGCCAAAACCTTCAAGCCGGACATTTTACGATTGATAATTTTTGCATTTAACAAAGAATCAACTGTAATAGGAGATTTCGCATCAATTTTACCAGATGCGATAAACTTTTCAATATCACCTAAATTAATTGTAGCATATTCCTTAGCGAACGGGTTATTAAAACCGAATTTAGGGAAACGACGTAAAATTGGCATCTGACCGCCTTGGAACGTAGCCTGTTTACGAGAACCACTCCTGGCCTTTTGTCCCTTATTACCGCGTCCAGAAGTTTTACCCATACCAGAACCGATACCGCGACCTACGCGTTTAACGTTCGCACGTGCACCGAAATTATCCATCAAAGCATTAAGTTTCATTTTTATTTTCCTTTTTCCTGCGAACTACTTTATGTATGTAGTCCTTTTTCGCACACAAACAAGTGTACTCGGTTTCATTAAGTTATTTCTCAACTATTTGCACCAGATGAGAAACTTTTGCGATCATACCGCGTACTGCTGGTGTATCGCCTAATTCTTTTGTTTTACCGACTCTACCCAAACCCAAAGCAGCGATTACTTTACGTTGATCTTCTGGGCGACCGATAACGCTTTTAATTTGCTTAACAACTATCTTAGCCATAATTTCTTACTCCGTTTTAAGACGTATTTATTTATCTTCTGTTGTGCTCTCATTAGCAACAGGTTCTAATTTTTTACCGTCACGTCCGGCGACGATTTCCGCGACACTTTTACCGCGACGCGCCGCAACGGTTTTCGGAGAGTTCATTTTTGCAAAAGCCAAGAACGCAGCACGAATCATATTATTAGGATTATTTGAACCTTGTGATTTTACAACGACGTCTTGAACGCCCAAGCATTCAAAAACTGCGCGCAAAGCACCACCTGCAATTATACCAGTACCAGGGACTGCGCTACGAACCACCAATTTACTTGCACCGTATTTTGCCGCACTATCATGGTGTAAAGTACGACCTTCTTTCAACGGTACGCGTATCATTTTTGCTTTTGCTGCTTTTGTTGCTTTTTGAACGGCGGCCTGAACTTCCAAAGCCTTACCTTTACCGAAACCGACTCTACCTGCCTTATCGCCGACCACAACCAAGGCCGAGAAAGACATATTACGACCACCTTTTACGGTTTTAGATACGCGATTGATAGAAACTAATTTGTCTACCAAATTATCCGTCTGCAATTTTTTATCATCAAAACGTGCCATTATTAACTCCGTATATTCAGAACACACTTAAATTCTAACACCACCTGCGCGGATTGCTTCGCACAGAGCCTTTACACGACCATGATAACGATAACCACCACGATCAAAATAGCAATTATCGGCTATTTTCGCCTTAACAGCGCGTTCCGCGAACGCTTTACCCACTAATTCTGCACCAGCGACGTTCCAGCCATTACCCTTAAAACCTTTTTCCTTTGAAGACGCAGAACAAATCGTATGCCCTTTTACGTCATCTATGGCCTGAACTTCGATATGGCGACCAGACCGAAACACAGATAAACGAATTTTACCTGGATTCTTTCTTTTCAATGCTGCACGATTCTTTAACGTGCGCCTTTCTTCTGTAGACAAATGTTTTAACATTTTGTTTCCTTTTTTCCTAATCCCCGTAACAGCGGGAATCAAACCTATTATTTCTTCTTACCTTCCTTACGGCGGATTCTTTCACCCTTATAGAAGATACCTTTACCTTTATAAGGATCTGCTTTACGAACTTTATGGACCTTATCTGCGAACTGACCGACCAAGCATTTATCAATACCGCTTATTATGAATTCTGTTGGCCCAGTCACTTGAACGGATAAGCCGGCAGGTATTTCCATTATGACATCATGAGAATAACCTGCAACAAGAACTAATTTATTTCCGTTTACCGACGCTTTATAACCGACGCCGTTCATATACATTTCTTTTTTGAAACCTTCTGAAACGCCTTCTATTGCGGCCCGAATATTGCGTGTTGTCGTCCCCCACATAGTACGAGAAAGTTTATCTTCTGCATCTTTCGGTGTGACAACTATTTTATCAGCCTCAATTGTAACATCAACCAAACCGGCGTGCTTTGTATCCAAAGCAACTTTCATTTCACCTTTTGGTCCTTTTACCGTCAACACGTTCCCAGCGATTGCTGCGGATACGCCTTCTTTCAGATTAACTGGATATTTTCCTGCACGAGACATAACATGAACCTCACTTCTAATTAAATAACTCTGCACAAAACTTCACCGCCGACGTTCATCAAGCGTGCTTTGTGATCGGTCATAACGCCGTTTGGTGTAGATACAATTGCAATACCCAGACCGTTTAATACTTTCGGCATCTTTGCGCTACCGGAATAAACGCGACGACCGGGTTTTGAAACGACAGAAATATCTTGTATTGCACCGTTTCCGCCAACATATTTTAATTCGATGACTAAATTTGAACGGTGTTCATCAATTTGTTCTTTACGAAAATCAGTTATGAAACCTTCATCCTTTAAAACAGTCAGAACAGCGACGCGCAGTTTGCTGTTTGGGACGGTTACAAATTCTTTACCGGCATTCTGACCATTGCGAATGCGAGTCAGCATATCTCCGATTGGGTGTGATAATGACATCTTTTTTACTCCTTAGTAGTAACGAGTTCTCTCGTTCCAATCCCAGTTGCATTGTCCACAACTGAGGTTAAATTTTACCAACTTGACTTACGAACGCCCGGTAATTTACCTTCGGATGCCATCGTACGAACTTGCTGACGACACATACCGAACCAGCGTGAAAAACCGCGAGAACGCCCTGTAACCGAACAACGATTGCGTAAACGAGTCGGGTTTGCATTACGTGGTAATTTTGCTAATTTTATCATAGCATTTTTACGTTCTTCAGGCGTTGCATTTACAGACATTTTTTCTTTGATTGCCTCGCGCTTTTTTTCATACTTAGCAACCAACTTTTCACGTCTTTTCTGTTTATTTATTAAAGCCAATTTAGCCATTTTTATACCTTTTAATTATTTCAAAACCAATGGCAAGCCGATTTTAGTCAGCAATGCACGTGCTTCATCATCAGTTTTTGCAGTTGTAGCGATTACTATATCCATTCCACGAATTGCATCGATTTTATCGACTGAAATTTCAGGAAAAATCAGATGTTCCCTGATGCCAAAAGCGTAATTACCGCGACCGTCAAATTTAGATTTTGACAAACCACGGAAGTCTTTTACACGTGGCAAAGCAACTGTAATCAACTTATCCAAAAAGTCATACATTCTTTTCCCGCGCAAAGTAACTTTTGCACCGATGGCCTGACCTTCACGCAGACGGTACGTAGCAATAGATTTTTTTGCGTGTGTAACCACAGGTTTCTGCGCTGCAATAGCCGTCAAATCTGTAACGGCAGAATCTAATTTCTTTTTATCCGCAACGGCCTCACCCACGCCCATATTCAAAACTATTTTCGATAGTTTTGGTACTTCAAAAGCATTTTTATACCCAAATTCTTTTATTAATTCAGGTACGATTTCTTTTTCATAAATTTCACGCAATCTGCTCTGCATTTTTTATTCCTTAACGTTTTATTTCCGTAACAGCGGAAACCTTTTTATAATTCTACACCAGATTTTTTTGCGACGCGAATTTTTTTATCACCTTTCATGGCATAACCAACGCGCGTTGCTTTTTTAGTTTTCGGATCAACCAATGCGACATTAGATACATGAATTGGTGCTTCGCGATCAACAATATGACCTGCTTGTTCCTGCGTCGGTTTCACGTGCCATTTATGACGATTGACACCTTCAACTACAACGCGTGATTCGGACGGGCGCGCTTCCAAGACTTTACCTTTCACGCCTTTATATTTTCCCGAAATAACTACGACTTCGTCGCCTTTTTTAATTTTCATTTTGTAACCTTTTGTCTAACTTCTGGACCAAACCTTTTTAAAATTACTCATTGTTATATTACTTCTGGTGCCAAAGACACGATTTTCTGAACGTCATATTTACGACGAACCTCACGCGCAATCGGCCCGAAAATACGAGTACCAATCGGTTCAAAATTATTTTTGTTTATCAAGACAACCGCATTGTCATCAAAACGAATTATGGAACCATCCGGACGTTTCACGGGAAATTTTGTACGAACGATGATTGCGCGCTGTACAGTACCCTTTTGAACCTTACCGCGTGGTATTGCTTCTTTAATTGCGACGACGATTTTATCGCCGACAGTCGCGTAACGACGATGAGAACCGCCTAAAACCTTGATGCACATAGCCTTACGCGCACCAGAGTTATCCGCAACCGTCATAACTGTTTCATTCTGTATCATTTTTTCACCTTTTACCTGCACGCAGGGCAATCCCCCACTGCTTTGTTATAGGTTCCGACTGTCGCGCTTTGAAAAATTTGCGAGACCTCAAAGAACCTGTTGTGATTTTAGTCTACTACTTCTACTGCCTCGTCCTTAGAGACACCGACGCGCCCCTTAACCACCCAAGATTTTGTCTTAGATATTGGACGATGTTCTTCAATGGCAACGATATCACCAACTTTGTACTCGTTGTTTTCATCGTGAGCCTTATATTTTTTATTCTGCTTAACGAACTTGCCATACAAAGGATGACGAAAACGACGTTCAACCTCTACGACAACCGTTTTGTCATTTGCTGTACTTTTAACTGTTCCTTGCAGTATACGTCTTGGCATAACTATAGTCCCTTATTAAGTTTTTCTTTTTCTAAGTTTCCACGTTTCTTACTGGAAACGCGTCAACCGACAACTATTTTTCCGATTTGGCATATGATAACTAATTTTTTAGAAATCACAACAAAAATCGGTAATTTTTATTTTTTCGCTGCGTTCAACTGAGTTTTTACGCGTGCGATTTCGCGGCGAGTTTGACGCATAACGTGCGTTTTTGGCATCTGACCCGCAGCATGCTGAAAGCGCTGGTTCATTTGATCTTTCTTCAAATTATCCAATTTACTTTGCAATGCTTCCAACGTCAAAGATTCTTTTTCTACTTTCTTCTGTGCCATTTTTAAACCCTTTTTTCCGTACAGATGTACCCGAGTACGTATTAATTAACTTTACGTTCAACGACTTTCGTTTTTACCGGTAATTTCGCCGCGGCCAAAGCAAATGCTTCATATGCGACTTCTGGTTTAACGCCGTCTAATTCAAATAAAATACGACCAGGTTTTACGCGACAAATCCAGTATTCAACTGCACCTTTACCCTTACCCATACGAACTTCGGCAGGTTTCTTAGTCACAGGAACATCTGGAAATACGCGAATCCATAATTTCCCCATACGTTTCATATGGCGAGTTATTGCACGACGCGCCGCTTCAATCTGACGCGCGGTTATACGTTCAGGCGTCATTGCTTTCAGACCGAAAGAACCGAACGCTAATTCGCTACCGCCTTTTGCCACACCGTGGATACGGCCCTTTTGCTGTTTGCGAAATTTTGTTTTATTTGGCATTAACATATTAACTACCTTTTAATTTCTTGCTTTAATTTCTGTCTTTTTCATCACCTTATAGATGACCACCAAAAATTATTTACTCTTCTTTTCGCTGCTGCCGGCATATTCGGCGGGACGCGCCATTTCAGACGCCAGCTTTTCTTTATTCACAACGTCACCTGTGTAAATCCAAACTTTTACTCCGATAACGCCGTAAGTGGTTTTTGCTTGAATTGACGCATAGTCAATGTCTGCACGTAAAGTATGTAATGGTATACGCCCTTCACGGATTTGTTCGCTACGAGCAATTTCGGCACCGTTAAGACGACCAGAACACATAACTTTAATTCCTTGAGCACCGGCCTTAATAGCATTCTGAACTGCTTTTTTCATGGCTCGTTTAAAAGAAACACGACCTTCTATTTGCTGAGCAATACTCTGCGCAACAAGTTGCGCGTTTAAATCGGGACGACGAACTTCGTAAATATTTACAACGACTTGGTCGTTTTTAACTAATTTTTTAATTTCGTTACGCAGAGTTTCTATATCTGCACCGTTTTTCCCGATTATCATACCAGGACGTGACGTATGAACAGTCACAACCACTTTCTTTGCAAAGCGTTCTATAACGACCTTTGCCAGACCTGCTTTTTTCAATTTTTTTTCAATGAACTTGCGGATTTTTATATCCTCCGCCAACAAATTCGCATAGTCTTTTTTATTTGCAATCCAACGTGAATCTGTAACTTTATTAATAAATTCACGTAATGAAATTGGCGATACTTTCTGTCCCATTTCTTGCTTCCTTAATTTTAAGGCAAATGTTCTTGAAACCTTTCGGTTTTATTCAGGATACTTCCATACCACTTGCCATGCCTTCTTATTATTTAGCCTTTTCCTTTTTGGCTGTTGTTTCTTTTTTTACAGTTTTCTTTTTCGGTGCAGTTCCAGATTCTAAAACTATTGTCAAATTAGAAAAAGGTTTCAGAATCGGGCGCGCTCTTCCCTGCGAAGCAGGCATTATGCGTTTCATTGTCAGAGCCTTACCGCACCAAATTTCTTTGACGAACAGGCTATCTGCCGGCAGATTTTTATTATTTTCTGCGTTTGCAACCGCTGACAATAAAGTTTTAAGCACTTCACCAGCCACACGTTTTTTTGAAAATTTCAAGACATCAATTGCACGTTCTACCGGTAATCCACGAACAGTATCGCAAACCAAGTTCAGTTTCTGATGGCTGACGCGGATTAACTTATTAAATGCGCGCGCTTGATTATCTTTTATTCCATATCTTGTTGTTGTCATAACTAATCACCCTATTTTATTTTTTGGCTGCCGCAGCCTTTTTATTTGCTGCATGACCTTTAAATGTACGTGTCGGTGCAAATTCACCTAATTTATGCCCTATCATATCTTCCACGATAGAAACAGGGATGAATTTATTACCGTTATGAACTTCAAAAGTCAGACCAACCATTGACGGTACAATCGTGCTTCCACGAGACCAAGTTTTAATTGGTTTATGGTCATTTTTTTCGTTCGCCACTGCTACCTTTTTCAAGATAGACGGGTGAACATAAGGACCTTTCCATACTGAACGAGACATCAATTACTCCGTTTTTATTTTTCTCTGGTACCATATAGATACCAGACTTTTTATTATTTCTTCTTTGCCAAATGTCTGCTGCGGATAATCATCTTAGCAGTACGTTTATTGCTACGGGTACGATATCCCTTGGCTGGAATACCTGTACGTGATACTGGTTCGTGGCCCTTAGAGTGACCATTACCACCACCCATTGGGTGATCAACTGGGTTCTGTGCCATACCTCGAACTGACGGACGAATACCTAACCAGCGCGCACGACCGGCCTTACCCAAGTTTACATTACGTTGGTCAGGGTTAGAAACACTGCCAACTGTTGCCATACAATCGGAATGAACTTTACGCAACTCACCGCTGTTCATTTTAATCTGTGCATAAACGCCGTCTTTACCCATCAACTGAGCATAACAACCTGCACTACGAGCCAACTGACCACCAGCACCCGGTTTTAATTCAACGTTATGTACGATTGTACCGATTGGCATATTTTTTAACGGCATTGCATTACCAGGTTTAATATCTTCACGTTCTCCGGATATAACGACATCACCAACTTTCAAATCTCTTGGTGCCAAGATATAAGAACGCGCACCATCTTTATATTCAACCAATGCGATGAAAGCCGTACGATTCGGATCATATTCCAAACGAACAACCGTTGCCGGAAGACCCTTTTTCTTACGAGCAAAATCAATCAAACGATATTTACGTTTATGTCCGCCACCTTGATGAGGAACAGTGACATGACCAAAATTATTACGTCCACCCTTAGACTTCAAGCCGACAGTCAAAGACTTTTCAGGTGCACCACGATGTAATTCACTACGATCAACCTGAGTCAATCCGCGTGTTCCCGCTGTTATCGGCTTATAATGTTTTAATGCCATTTTTTTCTTACCTTTTTTTATGTTTTGACACTAGCGTCCTTAAAACTTAGATTTCTCTGCCAAAACGTTTTATATATTTGCCGACAAGTCTAATTTTGCATCTTCCGGCAAAGATACGTATGCTTTTTTAACCGAACGTTGCGTACCTGTACCACGTCCACGGAAAGATTTTACCTTACCTTTTACAACTACAATGTTTACCTTAACTGGCTTTACATTATAGATAGCCTGAACAGCACGAACAACGTCTTCTTTGGTAGCATTTGCCGCAATTTCAAAAGCAACACCATTGCTTTCGGACAACTTTGCTGCCTTTTCCGAGATTATCGGTCGACGCAGTATATCATAAATACCAGCGGTCGCAACGATTTTTTTCTCTGAACTAACTTTTTTTTCTGCCATTTCTTAACCTTTTCGTCATGCACTTAACTTTATTTATGCCAAGCGCGCTTCCACCGCTTTGACTGCGTCTGCGGTCAAAACTAATTTTTCATGTTTCAAAATATCTAAAACGTTCAAACCAATTGCTGGTAAGACATCAACGTTTGCGATATTTGCAGCCGATTTCTTAAAGTTTTCATCTATATCAGTTGCAGCAACAAACAAAGCAGAAGAAATACCTAACTTTTTCAACTGTTTTGCAAATGCCCCTGTTTTTGCTGCTGATAACTTTTCAGAATCAACAACAACTAAACTACCGTCTTTAACTTTTGAAGACAGCGCCATTTTCAAACCTAATGCGCGAACTTTCTTTGGTAAATCAATAGAGTGGTCACGAACAACTGGTCCATGAACTACACCACCACCACGCATATGAACGTTATACCTTTCACCTTGACGGGCATTACCTGTTTTCTTTTGCTTAAAGGCTTTTTTACCGCTACCTTCTACATCAGAAACAGTTTTAACTGCATGTGTCCCAGCACGAGATTTTGCACGTTGCCAAGTAACAACGCGATGCAAAATATCTGCACGAGGGTCCAAGCCGAAAATCTGGTCAGACAATTCTACTTTACCGACCGCTTTACCATCAAAATTAATAATATCTACTTGCATTTTTTTCACCTTACTCTTCTGTCGCCCTACTTATTATTCCGCAACAGTTTCTGTTTCGGTTGCTTCTGTTACTTGTTCCGTACCAGATTCAACTGCTGCAGTCGCTGCTTTTGTTGGAACTGGTAAATCTTTCTGTTCTTTTTTAACTGCGTCAACGACCAATACAAAAGTACCGTTTGCACCAGGTACTGCGCCTTCTACGAAAATCAAATTTTCTGCTTCATCAGTACCAAATACTTTCAAGTTCTGAACAGTAACTGTTTCATTACCCATCTGACCAGCCATCTTTTTACCTTTCAGAACACGACCTGGCCATTCACGCATACCTGTACCACCGATAGAACGATGCGCTTTTAAAACACCGTGAGAGGCCTCCTTACCGCCAAAGTTATGACGTTTCATAGCCCCTTGGAAGCCTTTACCTTTACTTGTCGCTTGAACATCGACGAATTGACCGGCAACAAAATGAGACGCCGATAACTGAGTCCCTGCTGGGATAACGCAATCATCAGATACGCGGAATTCAACAACCTTGCGATACGGTTTAACTCCTGCTTTTTCAGCAGCAACCGCCTGCGGTTTTGCCACGTGTTTTGCCTTTGCTTCGCGCATACCCAATATATTCGCGACATAACCATTTTTTTCCTGCGTGCGATTTCCAATGACAGTGCAATCACCAACAGACAAAACTGTTACTGGATGAGCAACACCGCCATCATCATACAGACGCGTCATTCCTATTTTTGTTGTAATTAATCCGCTACGTTTCATTTTTTTATGCCTTTTTCTTTTGTTAGTAGGTTAGTACCTGTACACACTTTTTTGGAGTACTAACACAAACAATTATAATTTTATTTTTACATCAACACCGGACGCCAAATCCAACTTCATCAAGGCATCTACTGTCTGAGGGGTTGGGTTAACAATATCTACGACCGCTTTATGATTGCGAATTTCGAATTGTTCGCGTGATTTTTTATCAACGTGTGGTGAACGGTTTACAGTAAATTTCTTAATCAATGTCGGCAAGCGAACGGGACCAACTACATCTGCGCCAGTGCGCTTTGCAGTTTTAACAATCTCTTCCACTGATTCCATCAAGACTCTATGGTCAAACGCTGTCAATTTGATGCGAATTTTAGATGCTGGTACCATTTGTTCGTTTTCCTTATGTTATTTCGGGTCGGTAATCACTGGCGTTTTATCCAGTTACACCGACCCGTTATTTTATTATTTAATTATTTTGGATACAACCCCTGCGCCAACTGTGCGTCCGCCTTCACGGATAGCAAAGCGACGACCTTCGTCCATAGCAATAGGTGCAATCAACTGCACTGTGATACGAACGTTATCGCCTGGCAAGACCATTTCTTTGTCTGCTGGCAAAGTAATTGTACCTGTTACGTCTGTTGTGCTGAAATAGAACTGTGGACGATAGTTAGAGAAGAATGCTGTATGACGGCCACCTTCTTCTTTCGTCAAGATATAAACTTCAGCTTCAAATTCTGTGTGTGGTGTGATGGAACCTGGTTTGCAGATAATCTGCCCACGTTCTACATCTTCTTTCTTTGTACCACGCAGCAACAAACCTACGTTATCACCGGCTTCACCCTGATCCAACAATTTACGGAACATTTCAACGCCTGTAACTGTTGTTTTCTGAGTTGGGCGCAAACCGACGATTTCACATTCATCACCAACTTTGACTGTACCGGATTCGATACGACCTGTTACTACTGTACCACGACCTGTGATAGAGAACACGTCTTCAATTGGCATCAAGAATGGTTTATCAACTGGACGTTCTGGTAATGGGATATATTCGTCACATGCTTTCAATAAAGCATCAATTGATTCTTTACCCAAACCATCGTTTTTGCCTTCCAAAGCAGAAACGGCAGAACCACGAATAATAGGTGCTTTGTCGCCATCAAATTCATTAGCAGACAACAATTCACGAATTTCCATTTCTACCAAATCTAACAATTCTGGATCGTTTGCCAAATCGCATTTGTTCAAGTAAACAACGATTTTTGGAATACCTACCTGACGAGCCAACAAGATATGTTCACGTGTCTGTGGCATAGGACCGTCGGTTGCAGCAACAACCAAAATAGCACCGTCCATCTGCGCAGCACCGGTAATCATGTTTTTAACATAGTCCGCGTGTCCTGGGCAGTCAACGTGTGCATAGTGACGATTTTCTGTTTCATATTCTACGTGAGCAGTATTAATTGTTATACCACGAGCACGTTCTTCTGGTGCATTATCAATCTGATCAACACCTTTGGCTTGGTCTGCACCAACCCCATAGTAATGAACAATAGCAGCAGTCAATGTGGTCTTACCATGATCAACGTGACCAATTGTACCAATATTGACGTGTGGCTTAGATCTTACATATTTTTCTTTTGCCATAGTTTTCTCCTTAGGCTTGGCTTGTTAATTTGATTTCTGATATCTGATTTCCGATTCATACTTTCCGCATTCAATCATAAACCAGAAAACAAAAATCACAATCTTTTTTTATTTTATTTTGTTAATTTCTTTATAACCTCATCTGCAACGTTCTGTGGTACTTCGTCATAGTGCGACAGTTCCATATAAGGATTTGCACGCCCCTGTGACAAAGAACGCAACGTTTTAACATAACCGAACAAGTTCGCCAATGGAACGAAGGCAGAAATTACTTGATTTCCGAACTGAGTTTCTATTCCATTAATTTGCCCGCGACGACTGTTCAAGTCACCGATGATGTCACCGACGTATTCTTCCGGCGTCGTAACCGAAAGTTTCATAATCGGTTCCAGTAATTTTGGCGATGCTTTCTTCATTGCCTCGCGGAAGCAAGCACGCGCCGCAATTTCAAAGCACAATACATTAGAGTCAACTTCATGATATTTACCATCTACCAATGTTGCTTTGAAATCTACCGTCGGATAGCCAATTAGAACACCTGTCTGTTGCGCTATCTTCAAACCTTTTTCTACGCCGGGGATATATTCTTTCGGAATAGCACCACCAACAATCTTGTTTTCAAATTCATAGCCCTTACCTGGTTCCAACGGTTCAAACTCGATCTTTACCTGAGCGTACTGACCAGAACCACCAGATTGTTTCTTATGCGTATATTCTTCTGTAACAGGTTTACGGAACGTTTCACGATACGCAATACGCGGTTCACCAACGTTAACATCCACCTTAAATTCACGCAACAAACGGTCAACCAGAATTTCCAAATGTAATTCACCGACACCTGCCAAAATCGTCTGACCTGATTCTTCATCAACAGATACTCGGAAAGAAGGGTCTTCTTTTGCCAAGGCCTGTAAACCCAAAGACATCTTCTCGATATCCGCTTTTGTTTTCGGTTCAACCGCGATACTTATAACAGGTTCTGGAACGTGAATGTTCTCCAAAATAATCGGATTCGCTTCATCGCACAAAGTATCACCGGTAATCGTTTCTTTCATACCAACTAATGTTATGATATCACCGGCAGATGCTTCTTTTATTTCTTCACGCTGATTAGAATGCATTAATAACATACGACCAACACGCTCGCGTTTATCACGGTTAGAGTTATAAATATAAGAACCTGACACTAATTTTCCCGAATAAATACGAATAAACATCAAGTTCCCGACAAACGGATCATTTGCAACCTTAAATGCCAACGCACTAAAAGGTTCTTTCGGATCCGCGTGACGTTCTGCGACTGTTTCCCCGTCCATTTTGGTACCCTTAATTGCCGGAATATCCAACGGTGACGGCAAGTAATCAACAATCGCATCTAACAACGGCTGAACACCTTTGTTCTTAAATGCTGTACCACACAAAACGGGGTTAAAGTTTTGATTAATAGTACCCTTACGAATTAACTTTTTGATTGTTTCTACGTCCGGTTTTTTACCTTCCATATAGGCTTCCATAACCTCGTCATCCAAGGTAACGACTTCTTCAATCAATTTATTATGCAGTTCTTCGGCTTTTTCTTTCAAGTCGTCTGGAATTTCAATAATATGAGGATCCTTACCCAAATCATCTTCCCAAACAATACCGCGCATTTCGACAACATCAACAACACCACGGAAATCAGACTCCGCACCGATTGGGAAATTAACAACCAACGGATTTGCCCCCAAACGTTCACGAATCATATCAACACAACGGAAGAAATTACCACCGATACGATCCATTTTATTAATAAAACAAATACGAGGAACATTATAACGATCTGCCTGTCTCCATACTGTTTCAGTCTGAGGTTGTACACCAGACACAGATTCAAAAACAGCAACGGCACCGTCCAAAACACGTAATGAACGTTCTACTTCCATAGTAAAGTCGACGTGCCCCGGTGTATCAATCAAGTTAATACGATGATCACGCCAGAAACAAGTAGTTGCCGCAGATGTAATTGTGATACCGCGCTCTTGTTCTTGCTCCATCCAGTCCATAGTGGCGCCACCGTCATGAACTTCACCGATTTTATACGTTTTTCCGGTATAGAAAAGAATACGTTCCGATGTAGTTGTTTTACCTGCGTCAATATGAGCCATAATGCCGATATTGCGATACATATTTAAAGGTGCGGTTTTTCCTACTGACATATTACTCTTTCCTTATTTTATTGTTTACCTATTTATTTTAAACCCTTTCAAAAACTACCAACGGAAGTGAGCAAATGCTTTATTCGCTTCCGCCATTTTATGAGTATCAATCTTTTTCTTGAATGCGCCACCCTGCCCGTTCAAAGCATCGCGCAATTCGCCGAACAGTCTTTCTTCCATAGAACGTTCACCGCGTTTACGTGCGAACATAACCAACCAACGCAAAGCCAATGTCTGCTGACGTTCCGGTCTTACTTCGACCGGCACCTGATATGTAGCACCACCGACACGACGCCCCTTTACTTCTACAGAAGGTTTCAAAGCATCGACCGCCTCTAAGAAAGCGGTTAATTCATTTCCGTCTTTTGCTATCTTCTTTAATTTTTCTAGTGCACCATAGACGATATTTTCAGCGACTTCCTTTTTACCGTCCCACATAACAACATTAATACATTTTGCAACAACCAGATTATTATATTTAGAATCCGGTAAAATTTCACGTTTTGTTGCACTTTTACGTCTTGACATTTTTTTCCCTTTTATTTCTTCATCTGATTACTTTCAGATTACTCACGCAGAGCATCTGCGTGTCATATTAAAATTATTTTCCGGCCTTTGCACCATACAAAGAGCGTCCCTGTTTTCTGCTTTCAACGCCCTTGGTATCCAAAACACCACGAATGATATGATACTTAACACCCGGCAAGTCCTTTACACGACCACCACGAATCATAACGACACTGTGTTCCTGCAAGTTATGACCTTCGCCTGGAATGTAAGCCGTTACCTCACGACCGTTAGCCAATTTAACACGCGCAACTTTACGCTGAGCAGAGTTAGGTTTCTTAGGTGTAGTTGTATACACACGTGTGCAAACACCACGTTTTTGCGGACAAGACACCATATCAGGTGCCGTGCTTTTCACGACTACCTTTTTACGGGGTTTCCGAATCAGTTGATTTACTGTTGGCATTCAAAATCTCTTTGTTTTTGCTACTTTTTTATTTACACAAAACCTGCCTATCAGACTTATTTCAACGGAAAAACCGCGATTATAAATCTGTCAAAATATGCAGACTTCTGTGTTTTTTTCTTTCCTTATTTACACGGAAAGCGAATATACTATAACCACAGGTCTTGTCATTGTCAAGAAAAATCTCGGTTTTTCGTTCAAAAAAACCCAAAAAACTAAGGTATACAACTTATAAAAATATGACAATCTTTTCATTTGTGCAAAAGCACACAAAAACTTACAGATTAAGCACATAAAAAGACGAACATTTCGATTAAAAGACAACAGAAAACTCTGCCCCAAGTTTCCAATCATCATCAGGCAAAACTGCACTGTGTTCGCTATTTTTCGTTTTAAAGTGATATTTAATATACGGATGCACAGAAGCACTTTGTGATAAGTTATATACCATACCAATTTTTATTGATCTATCATACAAAGTTACAGGGGCTTCGATTTCCTTAAACTTAAAATTAAATTCGGTTTTGGCTGCCAGCGCATCCGAGAAATAATACATTCCTTCAAGAGTCAAACCAAGGTTCCAAAAATTTTTAGGTTCTGCAAAAACGAATTGCCCCGTTACTTTTGCCGCCCATTGAAAAGCGTCACCTGCTATACCATGAATACGAATACTCGCATCAAAATTATTATCACCTATTCGTTCATCTGTTTTAGCATTTTTCGTCCAAGCAATTCCATAATCTGCGGACAGGTCTAATTTAAAACCATCATAAGTTAAAACTTTGTAACTAAGTCCAACTTGTGAATTCGCATAATCATTTCCTGTGCTAAAAGATACAGTCCAATCATTTAAAAAAGTATAAGATATACCAACCCCTAGCTCATCTATTGTTCCAGAAGAAATATCATCATGACCCGTACCAGACTTATTCGCCCCTGTCTTAAATTCTGCTCCAAAACTTGCAGAAAATTCACCGTCTTCTGTTAATCTACTAACATCAAATATCCCCGCGTTAACTATGCTGGGCACAAAAACAAGAAATCCTATTATGGCAATTTGTTTCTTTAACATAAATCTTTATCCAACTTATAAACATATTGCCATAATAGCCGCAACAGTTTCTATAAGAAGCAAATCTTATTAAAACACCGTTTTAAAAGAAAAATTAAAACCACTTGTATCTGCGGACACACTTATTTTTGTATCATAAGGTTCAACTATTACCCAAGTAAACAAAGCACTTAATGCAGCACCAGCAATAACATCGTGCCAATAATGTGCTTTTACATAGACTCTTGTCCAACCCGTTATTGCAGCCATGGCATATGGTAATAGCGCAGGTTTTAGCCCATATCTCTTATGCACGAACATTGCACCTGAAAAAGCACCCGCCGAATGCCCACTTGGAAAAGATAAGTCATCTGCTCCATTAGGTCTTTCTTCGCGCACAATTCTTTTAAGCCCTTCTGTTGCCAATTGAATAGCGGCAATATTTTCTGCCAGTTGCAAAGTTCCTTTGAAATCTTTTGCCTGAACAGTCATCCCCAGCGCATAAGCTGGTGTCATAACCATAAACAAATCCCCTAACCTGTTAATATCTGTAAATGGTCCTGCAAAAGAAATTGTCGGACACAAGGATATCGGAATAACCGATAACACAAATAATTTTTTATTCATTCTGTTTTCCCTTTTTCTGCCAAAAAAACGCAGCAAGAAAAACCACCAAAATAATTGGTGGTCGGGAGTTGAACAGTCAAATATACGATGACCTTGTTGCTTTCGGAATAAGTACCTATTGTATAGCAACAACATCCCGACCAGAATCGGGACATAAGTCAGTTCGTTTAGTATATTCGGGTGTTCAAGCCCTTCCTTACTAACCATTGTCTTTACAAGGTGCATTTGGACCCACATCTAAATGCACTTTTATATAATATCAAGTAAGTAAATTTTGTCTATAAAAATAATCCGGCCAAATGACCGGATTATCATCTGTTTATTAAAGCATAACTTAGAAGTTATACAAGAACCCAATCTGGAAAGCACCAGTATCGGCGACATTTGAAGAATCTCCAAAAACATTGAAATTCCAACTATCGTCTATCCCCAAATCTTTGTTTTCAAAATTGTATCCTGCGTTAACCCCCAAGAAGTTCAAGTTAGCATACAATGTAAATGTTTCGGAAACATCATACGTTACCATTGGTGCGATTGTAGCAGCCAAACCAACTGTTGTCTCACCGTCTCTTGCTTCTACGTCAGAAGAAATTGTCTCGAAAGCAGCACCAAAATCACCTCTTAACAGCAACTTAAAGTTTCCGAACTGTGCGATTTTATAACGAGCAAAAATGTTTGCACCGTAATCGAAAGTATCTTCAACATCTCTGTTATAAGTAAAATTAAGACCCATACCGAAATCCCAATTTTCATTATATTTCCAACCAACTTCTGGTGCAATTCCCAAAACATTTGTATGTGTTTCATCCATAGAAATCATCGCGGCACCACCGGCAAAATAATTTGCCGCTTGCGCACCCGACACTGCAAAAACTGCCAATAAAGAAGTTAAAACTATTTTTTTCATACTCTATCCTTTCGTTGAGTTATTCAAAACTAGAATTTTTATCTAGTTATTAATATTTTAACCCCTAAACCAAGTCATTTTCAAGTTAAAAGATTTTTGCAAAATGTCCAGAAATATGGTATAATGTGGCAGATTTTCGAATCGGATTTTTTTCTTATTGACATTATGAGCCCCCTGTTTTTCGGGGGCTTTTTTTAATTTACAAAAGAAAAATTTTAAAAATAAAATTATTAAAAATTATAATAAAAAACGTCATTGAGTGTTTTTGATTTTTTTAACCTCACGCCAACTAGCATGATTTTTCATATGTTCTTTATATGACTTTGCAAATTTATGACCGCCTTTTCCGTCAGCGACAAAGAACAAATAGTTTGTATCAGCGGGTTGTAAAACCGCTTTTATTGCATCGATTCCGACATTTGCGATAGGCGCAGGCGGCAAGCCAAAATGCAAGTAAGTATTATAAGGACTGCTTACCTTTAAATGTCCACGGAGTAATGGTGCACCGCGCATATCACCCAGTCCATCAGTCAAAGCATAAACGACAGTAGGGTCTGCCTGTAAACGCATACCTTTTTGGAGCCTGTTTAAATACACACTTGCAACTAGGGGCATTTCCGAGGTTTTAGGTGTTTCTTTTTGAACTATGGAAGCCAACGTAATGATATCGTTCCAATTTCTAAGAGGTTTAGGTATTATTCGGCCTGCTTTTTCCCATGCAGATTTTGTATTCTCCATTTTTTTTCGCATTAAATCCAGAAAGGCCAGACGCGAAGTTCCCATAGCAACTGTATAAGTATCTGGGAACAAATCACCATCGTTTAATTTACACACAGGTAAATCTGTACCTTTACCGCACTCAACATTTCCGGTCAGGGTATCGGTTTCTAGCAACAGTTTTTTTATTTGTTTAACGGTCAATCCTTCTGGTACGACGATTGTAACAGTTGCGACATCGCCTTTTGCTAGCATACCAGCGATTCGCCAAACGCTTGCACCTTTTGGTATATTATATTTACCAGTTTGAATTTGTCCGCCGTTTGCCCGCACAGATAATTTGAACAAAGGAATCGAATCGATTAAATCATAATCTTTCAATTGCTCTGCGACCATAGAAACGTTTACTCCTCGTGTAACATCAAAAAAAGTATTTTTTTTGACGGGAGATTGTATACCCAAGAAGAAAACGAACAGTGCGAGCACAAAAGCAATTATTGCACAGGAAAATTTGAAAAACTTACGTTTATAAACCTTTTTAATCCTCATAGCACTTTATTATTACAAATTACAAAAAAATATAAAAGATAAATCTTTTTCGTGGTCGGAGTGACTGGGTTCGAACCAGCGACCTCTACGTCCCGAACGTAGCGCTCTACCAGGCTGAGCTACACTCCGTAAACTATGTAGCCCGATTATGCTACCCCAACTAAAAAAAATCAACCTTTTTATGTGTTATTTTTCTTTTACTTATGGAAAATATCTGCCATACTCTATCTTAACAAGAGAAATATTTATAAAGGATTTTAAATATGTTTGCGCTTAAATTCTTAAAGAAAAATAACTTTGATGACTACAATGACTATATCAAAAATGCTATACCTAAGATTCCTAGTAATTTTAACTTTTCTTATGATGTAATTGATGCAATTGCAAACGAAGAACCTGATAAAGTCGCTCTTTTATGGACGAACGACAGCGGTGAAAAAAAATCTTTTACGTTTAAAGATTTGTCAAAGCAGTCAAATGCAGTTGCTAATTTCCTGTCAAGTCGCGGTCTGGTCAAAGGTGATACCGTACTATTATTTCTAAGACGCAGATGGGAATATTGGATTCTGATGTTGGCAATGCATAAACTTGGTGTGATACCAATTCCTTCAACGAATCAGTTAAAAACCGAGGATATCAAGTATCGTATTCAACAAGCAGACGTAAAGGCAATTGTTGCTTTTGATGATGGACACGTTGTAAATGAAATAAAAGAAGCAATCGGAGATAAGAATATTCAATTCATAACGAATGACGAGGTTGCGGAATCTATATCAAAAATGCCTGAAACAATGGAACGCGTTCCAAATGAGAATACTGATACTATGGTAATATACTTTACCAGCGGAACGACGGACATGCCGAAAATGGTATCACATAATTATGCTTACCCACTGGGGCATATAAATACTGCATTATTCTGGCAGCGTCTTAATGATGAAGATATACATTTTACATTATCCGAATCTGGTTGGGCGAAATGTTCATGGGGAAAAATGTACGGGCAATGGTTGGCTGGTGCAATTGTCTTTGTATTTGACTTTTCAGGAATAGCGACAGCACATGATTTACTAACAGCAATTTCTGAAAATCATATAACATCTTTTTGTGCACCTCCTACGGTATACAAAATGTTAATACATGCCGATTTCAATAAGTACGATTTATCGTCATTGAAAAAAGCGGACATCGCTGGCGAGGCTTTAAACCCAGAAGTATTTGAACGCTTCTATAAAGCAACCGGTATAAAACTTCACGAAGGTTTCGGTCAAACAGAAACATGTATAATGCTGTTTTGCAACGAATGGATAGAACCCAAACCCGGCAGTATGGGTATGCCAGCAGCCGGTTGGGATATACAATTACTTGATGAAGGCGGACGCCCGGTTCCAGACGGTACCGTAGGAGAAATCTGCGTATCATTAAAAGACGGTCGTCCAACAGGTTTATTCCAAGAATATCATAAAAACGAAAAATTAACTACCCAAGCATTTCGTGACGGATATTACCATACCGGAGATGTAGCCTATCGTGATTCAGACGGTTATTATTGGTTCGTAGGAAGAAATGACGACTTAATAAAAACGTCTGGTTACAGGGTCAGCCCATTCGAAGTAGAAAGCGTCTTACAGGAACATCCGGCAGTTCGCGAAGTTGCGGTTACCGGTATACCAGACTCATCAAGAGGTATGGCGGTTAAAGCAACAATTGTATTAAATAAATACTTTCAACCAACAGATATATTAATTCGTCAATTACAAGACCACGTCAGAAGTCGCACTGCTTCATATAAATATCCACGAGTAATAGAATTCGTAGATAGTCTGCCCATGACAATCAGTGGGAAAATCAGACGTGCTTTAATAAGAACATTGGACAGTGCAAAGAACACTATCATTGAGCCGATAAAAAGCACAATAGGTCTTGGTAAAGATGAAGAAAAATAAAGGAAAGGTCATATAAAAATGCGGGATTCAACCCGCATTTTTAACGTTCCATATTTTTTTCTAACGCATTTTTTTGAACTTCACATTTAATACCTAACATACCGAAAATATCAGAAAAATCTGCCCAATCTATATCTAATTTTTTACCGTCACCGTCATAAAGACTCCAAACACCTTGTTCTGTTTTCGGTATAAAAACATTTCCGTGACGCCCCACTGCAGATAACAATAAATTACCGTTTGCATCATATAAAGAATACTTTAATACCGGTCCATGAGGATCTTTGACTGGGGCGTTATTCCATACTACTTTTGTACCAGATGAATTTATCAGCTTTTTTATTTCTTCTAAAAACCTCCTTTATTTAATCTTTTTTAAAACCAAACTCGCATTTGTACCACCAAAGCCGAAAGAATTACTCAACGCAACATTAACTTCACGTTTTTGTGCTTTATTCGGAACAAGATTAAAATCACCGACTTCATCTTCTGGGTCCTGTAAATTAATCGTTGGTGGTACGATACCGTCACGAATTGCAAGAACGCAGAATATTGCTTCAACTGCGCCCGCAGCCCCTAACAAATGCCCCGTCATGGATTTTGTTGAAGACATACAAACATTTGTACCGGCAAATAAAGTTTTAACTGCCGATAATTCACCCACATCACCCAGACCTGTTGATGTACCATGTGCGTTTATATAATCAACATCACTTGGTTGTAGACCTGCATCGTTTAATGCGGCCTGCATAGCACGCATACCACCTTCACCCCCCGGTGCAGGTGCCGTAATATGATACGCATCTCCTGACAAACCGTATCCCGCAACTTCCGCATATATTTTTGCACCACGTGCAACAGCATGTTCATATTCTTCCAGAACAAGTATACCGGAACCCTCTGCCATGACAAAACCGTCACGATTTTTATCCCAAGGACGAGAAGCACCCGCTGGATCATCATTTCTGGTACTTAAAGCCTTCATAGCACAGAAACCCGCAACACCGATTTTACCGACCGCTCCCTCTGCACCACCTGCAATCATAATATCTGCATCCCCATGCTGAATCAAACGTACCGCCTCACCTATAGAGTGCCCTGCAGATGCACAAGCAGTAACAACAGATATATTAGGTCCTTTTAAATCATATTTAATTGATATATTTCCTGCTGCCATATTTATTATGACTTTTGGAATAAAAAACGGGCTTATTCGACGCGGTCCACCTGTGTATAACTCGACACAATTATCATATATTGTATTCAAGCCACCTATGCCCGCACCAACAGAAACCCCAAAACGATTTCTATCCCCAGAATAATCTATCAAGCCGGCGTCACGGATTGCTTCGTCGGCAGCAACCATACCGTACAGTATAAATTTTTCTAATTTGCGCTGCTCGCGCGCATCAACAACAATATCTGGATTATATTGCCCTGGTTCCGTACCAACTATCGGCAAACCCGCAATCTGAGACGATAAATCAGAAACGTCAAACGTATCAATTTTACGAATACCAGAAACTCCATTAACTATATTTTTCCAAGCATATTCGACACCCGTACCAACTGGTGACACGATACCCATACCCGTAATAACAACTCTTTTCATACTTAAAATCCTTTATAAAAATTTATTACATATCTATATAATATCTTGTTTATGACCGAACGTACAGAAAAAAATCCGTTGCACGATAAGAGCAACGGATTTTAATTTTTCATCAAAGTTTCACCATTAAAATTATTTCTGATGAGCCTCAATATATTTAACAGCATCACCAACTGTTGCCAATTTTGTAGCATCTTCATCAGAAATGGTGATATCAAATTCTTTTTCAACTTCCATAATAAATTCAACAACGTCCAGAGAATCAGCGCCCAAATCGTTAATGAAAGAAGCTTCTTCTGTTACCTCGGCTTCTGGAACGCCCAATTTCTCGGTTACAATTTTTTTTACTTTTTCAAAAGTTGTCATTTTATATCCTTTGTTTAAGTTAAATTTGTGGCCCGAACACGGGCGTCATTTATAAAACCTATCATTTTATGCAGACAGTGTCAAGAAATTATAACAAACAATAACAAAAGTCATCAAATAAAAATATAGATTTTAAATTATTATTTCGTTTATGACCGTGTTCATATTTTCTCTAAGTTCCTCTTTATCGGATGCCCACACCAATTTTCTTGTTAAGAATTTATGCACATCGTCCATTGTCAGATTAGGTATACCTGCTTTTTCTGCGATGTGCTTCCAAGCTAATCTTGGGTCTGTCAGATGTCCTCTTCCCCTACCTGGAAAGACCCACCTAGAATCCTGTGGCAAATCTTGCAACAAAGTAACTGCCGCATCCGACAGAGGCCAATCACACCACATGTAATGATTAAAGTCTAAGTCTTTCCATTGCATAGAAAAAATTTTAGACTTAGGCAAAAAACCATATATCAGCATTAAAAAAGTGGCTCGTAAAACAGAAGGTTTTTCTTTAACAACTATCGCGTGCAATTTATTAAGACCGAATTTATTCAGCGGCCGAACGCGCCTTTTTTGTTCCACTTTTGGTAAATTTACAACTGGATTTTGTTTTACATACCCCATATCAATAGCATATTTAAAAACGCTTTGTAATAACTCTTGCATACGTCCGGCAATTGCGCGCCCTTGTATTTCGTTGATTAGCAACGCAACATCATCAGACGATATTTCTGAAACGTACTTTTCAAACAACGGTTTAATATGCTTATTAATAGACCGTTCCAATTTATCATAAGAATAGCCGCTACGTCGAACACGATTAGCCAGATACAAATCCAAAAACTTTCGCATTAAAATTTTTCTATGTCGGACGGGTTGTTTTTTTGTTGCTTCTTCCAGAATTTCTGGCACGGCGGATCTGGCTGATTCAATATCAACATCAGGGTAATTTCCAATTATGATTCTTTTATCTTTACCGTGAATTCTTTTTCTTACGAAGAAACTTTTTACACCGCGACTTGTTATGTACATTCTTAATCTTGGTTCAGAAATATCCTGCACGACATCAAAGCCCATATTTGGTGCCGGTAAATTATCCAGAATAAAAGGATTAAAGAAGAACTGATGAGCCATATCAAATCTCTTTATTATAAAAATTTTATAACATAAAATTTTTATTTTTTTCTATTATTGATTTTTTCTTTCCAGAATTTTTCTTTTATTTCTTCGCACTTTTTCATATTCTCATATGCTTGCTGATATTTTTTACGTTTTTCCATAAATTTACAACCTTCACATTCAGATAAATCTTTTTCGAAATGAGGACAATAAAAAGTTTCTGTGCTTATTCCAGGTGAGTACTCCGGAGCAAAATGAATATATGCAGAAGTCTGTTCAAGTCTTATACATATTTTCATTTTTTTTTCATCACAAGTTACTTCCTGGTTTTTTATATAGGGTCCCGAAATTTCAGCTTCCCCCCAACCCTGAGCAAAACCGGTTTCTCTGATAATATATGAACAAGTTATATTTTCTTCTGCATCTTTGACTTTCTTTTTTGCGTTTTCGTATGCATTAACTAAAACATTATATTCATTAAACAAGATTCGATCTTGTTCTCGTTTTTTTTCTCGTTCTTCTTTACGTTTTTTCATATTTTCTTTACGTCTTTTCATATTTTCTTTAATTTTATCAAAAACCATATTGAGCTCCTTTTTTTACCTGTTTATTTAACTTCACTTTAATTTTAGAGTTTTTTTATTCCAAAAATTTCTTTTTTTATAAATCGCCGACAACAATTCATTTTCAGCCTTATGATAAGCCAAATTTTTATTAAACCACAAACAATTTTTTTCTTTACAAACTTTATCATCAAAAAATTTACATCTTTCAAATTCGTTACAAGAAAGGTAATTTTCAACATTATCGCAGTTTATTGTCGGTAATCTAAACACTTTTATGCAAGAAATATTTCTTTCACTAAAAGTACTTACCAAATCTAACTTTGCTTTACTGCAGTATTCTTTTTTTCGTCTTATATCTTTTTTCAAGTTAAAGTATTCTTTAACATCATTTAAGATATTCTTCCAAGGAACCGATAAAGAATACGCAACGACATTTCTTAACATGCGAAATCCTTTTATCAAGAGTTAATTTTCAGAGCATTTATAAATGCAGACTGTGGAATTTCTACATTTCCGAAAGTCCGCATACGTTTTTTACCTTCTTTCTGTTTTTCAAGAAGTTTTCTTTTACGCGTAATGTCACCGCCATAGCACTTTGCAGTAACGTCCTTGCGGTATGCGGCGATAGTTTCACGCGCTATAATCTTGCCACCGATTGCGGCCTGCAAAGGGATTTTAAATTGATGTCTGGGGATTAAGTCTTTCAGTTTTTCTACGATTTGCCTACCGCGTTTTTCAGCCGAACTTCTGTGGCACATAAAAGACAGAGGTTCGACATTTTCTTCGTTTACCAAGATAGAAACCTTTACCAGATCGGACGTCTGATAACCGTGCAACACATAGTCAAACGAAGCATACCCCGATGACAACGATTTTACTCTGTCATAAAAGTCGAACACAATTTCCGCCAAAGGCAACAAGTATACCAAGACCGCCCTATTTCCGACATAAGAAATATTTTCTTGGACGCCGCGTCTTTCCGAGCATAACGACATTATTCCGCCCATATACTTATCCGGCATCATGATAGTTGCACGAACCCAAGGTTCTTCAATGGACTCTATTTTAGTCAGATCTGGCATATCTGCGGGGTTTTCTAAATCCAGAACACTTCCATCGCGCAGATGTACCTTATAAAGCACACTGGGGACAGTATTTATCAGGCTCAGATTAAATTCGCGACGCAATCTTTCACTGATAATTTCCATATGTAAAAGTCCAAGGAAACCGCAACGCAAACCGAACCCCAGCGCAGAAGACTTTTCGGTTGTAAAAACGAACGAAGCGTCATTCAAAGCCAATTTTTCGGCTCCGTCCCGCAGGTTCGGATAGTCGTCTGCCTCCACAGGAAAGAAAGAAGAAAAAACAACAGGAACCGAAGGTTTAAACCCAGGCAGTGGTTCTGTCGCTGTTTTTTTTGCGTCGACGATGGTATCGCCTACCTTGCAGTCGTGTATAGTTTTCATACCAGTAATTATGAAACCGACTTCACCGGTATATAACTCATCCGCATCAACCATCTTAGGCGTAAAGAAACCTACTTTTTCAACCACATATTCTGCACCGGTTGCCATGAATTTTATTTTCTGCCCTCGTTGCAAAGTACCGTCTACGATTCGAACCAGTATCACGACGCCCAAGTAAGAATCATACCAAGAATCTACCAACAGCGCACGCGTTGGTAAATTCTCATCACCACGCGGACAAGGAAGTTTTTTAACGATTTCCTCTAACAATTCTGGCACGCCTTCACCGGTTTTACCCGACACGCACAGAGCATTTTGAGCGTCTAATCCGATAACATCAGCAATCTGCGCACGAGCAGCGTCAACATCACTGGACGGTAAATCAATTTTATTCAGCACAGGCAACATTTCTAAATCGTTATCCAACGCCAGATAAGCGTTCGCCAAAGTCTGTGCCTGAACCCCTTGGGTTGCATCAACTAATATCAAAGCCCCTTCACATGCAGCCAGACTGCGCGATACTTCATAAGAAAAGTCAACATGTCCGGGCGTATCCATTAAATTCAGTTGATAAACCTGCCCGTCTTTTGCTTTATAATTCAGCCGAACAGTTTGTGCCTTGATTGTGATACCGCGTTCGCGTTCTATTTCCATAGAATCTAAAACCTGAGCCTTCATTTCACGCGACTGTAAACCACCTGTAAATTCAATTAACCTATCTGACAGGGTTGATTTACCATGATCGATATGAGCGACAATTGCAAAATTTCTGATATTTTTCTGATTCATATCCAGTTCCAACACTATGTGGCAATGATACACCAGTATAAACGAAGTTGCAATTCATTTTTTACCCCACCAAGAAGAACCAAGCAAAACGAAACAGAACTTAAACGCGTAAAGTTTACCGTTACTTATTTGCGTTTAAATCGTGCAATATTTTATCGATTCTTGTGGCTTTATCCAAAGTATCGTCATATTCAAATTTGATTTCAGGTACGTATTTTTGATTCATACGTTTTGCCAGTTCGAAACGAATTGTCTTTGTATTATCGTCCAGTTTTTTCTGAACCGCCTTGACGTCATCATTACGCGAATAATAAAACAGTCTGACGAATTGCAGTCCTCCATGAGCAACCGCACCGACGATAGAAACGCCCGCGAGTAAAAAATCTTCACTGAAATTATCGCGCAAGATTTCTGCGACCAAGGTTTGCACTTTACTTGCGACCCGTTCGGCGCGATTAGAGTTATTCTGCTTTTTCATCATATTTATAATCCATATATGTATTTATTAATTGTAAAGTAGTAAATATTTAATTACAATCAAGTAAAATTTTTACCGTCAAAGGAGAAAAAGGATGAAGTTTGCGGAATATATATTACAGAAATCAGAAAGTCGCGCATATTCATGGATAGTATTTATATTAACGGTCTGCGAATCGATATTTTTGTTTATACCACCAGAAGTATTTATGACGCCTCCTATAATTGCGAATAAAAAAAGAGCATTACCGATTGCGGTTGCGACATCACTGGGGTCAATTGTTGGCGGTGCGATTGCGTATCTTATTGGTGCGTGGTTATGGGATTCTGTTGGTATATGGCTGATAAACACATTTTCGAATCCAGACTTGATAGAAACGGCGATAAAACCTATGTTCAGCAAGTATGGAATTTTAATAATTATACTGACTGCTGTAACACCGATACCATATAAACTGCTTGCGATATGGCTTGGTTTTATTGGTTATCCGATGTGGATATTTTTATTTGTCTCTGCGATATTCAGGACTGGTCGTTTTGGGATAATTGCGACATTGCTGTATTTTTTTCAAGAGCGCGCCAACACAATAGTAAAGAAATACTTTTGGCCGTTAACGATTATTGCGATAATTGCGGCAGGATTAGGTGTATGTCTGATATCGCTATTTTAAGGTAAAAAATTATTTTTCATAAAAAGTTTTTAATCAAACAGTCAATAAAAAAGTTGCATAAGAAATATAATTAAAAAATTTTAACAAAGAAAAATCCACCGATTCGGTGGATTTTATTCAACCCATATTGTTGCATGTTTTGTTGCAGTTTCACCGCCGACAGGTATTTGCACTTGTCCTTTTGTAACAGAAATTTTTCCATCTGCATTAGTAACGTTTGTAACAACAGGTCCAGTACCAGTTGAAGTAACCGATAGACTTTTGTTCACATACGCAGTTGATGCAATATCCGCCTTTGCCGTTCCGACAGCAAACACAGTCAACAAAGAAACAACAAATATTTTTTTCATTTTCATCATCTTTATTTTAACAAAAAAATTTTTTTATTTCATTATAAAAATTACACCAGCATTATTTTTTTGTGTGCGGTATTATTTTCTACCGCACACAAATTCAAGCAAGCCTTTTATTATCTAGAAATCCTTTCCCAAGCATACTCTTTATTAGTGGCGTTATATGTCAAAACAAAGACACCATCACTATTAATCTCAGTATCTGCTGGTTTTGGTATTGCCTTACTTGCAGAAGTAACTGCACTACTTGCGCTATTTGCTGCATTTTCTGCCGCCTCAGTTGCTGCATCTGCCGCAGTTTTTGCCGCATTTGCTGTGCTCGTTGCTGTTTCTGCCGCAGTTTTTGCCGCATCTGCTGTGCTCGTTGCTGTTTCTGCCGCAGTTTTTGCCGCATTTGCCGCCTCAGTCGCTGCATCTGCCGCAGTTTTTGCGGTATTTGCTGTGTTCGTTGCTGTAGTAATTTTTGAATTATACCCATCATAAGTAGAAACTTTAGTTGCTGTAATACCAGAATTTACCGCACCCAGTTGGTTTGTAGTTAATTTATCCTGTTTACCTTCAACTTCTGTTTCCAATGTAGTTAAATCCGATGCGTTTGCTTTAGCATTAAGTGCTGTCTTCGTTGCATATGTATCAGACGCTGTCGCGGTATCTAATTTCTTACCAACCTCTGTTTCCAATGCAGTTAAGGCAGATGCGTCTGCTTTAGCATCAAGTGCCGTCTTCGTTGCATATGTATTAGACGCTGTCGTGCTATCTAATTTCTTACCAACCTCTGTTTCCAATGTAGTTATTTTACTTTCTGCCGCGGTTATTTTACCATCTGCCGCAGTTAACGCTGTACCAAAAGTTTCTACTTCAGATTCTAAACCCAATACTTGCTGGTCTAATTCTGCTATGTCCGCATTTACTGCCTGCTGTACCCCTTCAATTTTATTATCTACTCCTGTATTAACCTCACCTATTTGACTGCTAACCCATGCTGTTGATGCGATATCTGCATTTGCAACCCCGACAGTTACAACTGTTAATAATGTTGCAAAAATACCTGCTGTTAGTTTTTTCATTTTTCCTTCCTTTTTTGTTTTTTTGTTTTTTAAACTCTTTTAATTTTCATTTGCGGGACTAGATACGCTAACCCACTCAATTACACCGGTATCCCTATTAACTGACAGTACACACATACCAGACGCTGCCTGACAGGCCTCTGTTGGCTGTGGAAGTGCGTATGTTACAACCGCCTTGGCAGACGGATAAGCGTCTGTACTTGTTTTATTTGTCTCGGTAATTTCATTTATCTTGTTTTTTGTGTCTTCCTTGCCCTCAAATGCGGTTGAAAAGTCACCACCCGCAACATCTTGAAAAACCTCGGTAATTTTGGAGTCTGTTTCTGATTTTGTATAAGCATCATCAATACCATAACCTGCCAATGTTGTTGCTTTATTTGCCTTCGTGTCTAATAAAGTTCTTACTGCCAGTTCTGTCGGATATCTTATATTATCTGCCCCATTCTCTTTGGTGCGAATTTCTGATGTTTTATTACTAAGGTTTTCTTTTTTAGCCAAATCGGCTTCTGTTGAAGTAACCTTATTTACCAAACCAGAGCTATCATTGCCAATCGTATTATTTAATGTCGCAACAGTATCTTTCAAAGTATTTAATTCCTCTGTACTTGCCTTTGAACCGACATCTTCTGTCAAAGTTCCGATACTGTTTTCAGCATTAGTAATTCTTTCGTCATAGCCGTTGTATTCCGTTACCAACTCTTTTGTAATACCAGAATCTACCGCATTCAGTTGGGCTTGGTTTAATTTATCCTGTTTACCTTCAACTTCTGTTTCCAATTCAGTTAAAGCCGATGCGTCTGCTTTACCAGCAAGTGTAGTAGTTAAACCATCAACCTTGCCCTGTGCAATCGTGGCACTGCTTGTAATCGCACCGTCTGCACCAACCGTTAGGATTTGACCGCTTTTACCTGTACCAAGATTTTTATCTAATTTATTACCAACCTCTGTTTCCAATTCAGTTAAAGCCGATGCGTCTGCTTTACCAGCAAGTGTAGTAGTTAAACCATTAACCTTGCCCTGTGCAATCGTGGCACTGCTTGTAATCGCACCGTCTGCACCAACCGTTAGGATTTGACCGCTTTTACCTGTACCAAGATTTTTATCTAATTTATTACCAACCTCTGTTTCCAATTCAGTTAAAGCCGATGCGTCTGCTTTACCAGCAAGTGTAGTAGTTAAACCTGAAACCTTGCCCTGTGCAATCGTGGCACTGCTTGTAATCGCACCGTCTGAACCAACCGTTAGGATTTGACCGCTTTTACCTGTACCAAGATTTTTATCTAATTTATTACCAACCTCTGTTTCCAATGTAGTTATTTTACTTTCTGCCGTGGTTATTTTACCTTCTGCCGTGGTTATTTTACCTTCTGCCGTGGTTAACGCTGTACCAAAAGTTTCTACATCAGATGCTAAACCCACTACTTCCCCTTCTAATTCTGCTATGTCCGCTGCTTGTGAATCTACTTGTTCTTGTATTATCTTTACAGAATTATCCACCACTGGTTCTACAAGATTCCCTTCGCCTGCTATCGCATCATATACTGCCTTCGCAGATGGATATTGAGTATCCGTAGAACTTGAATCTATTGTTTGGACTCTATTACTTGTATTTTCTTTATCCGCCAAACCCGCCGTCGCTGCATCTACCCTGATCGCTAACCCATTTTCAGTATTTACTATCGTTTCTTTCAAAGCATCAAAATCTGTAGAACTTGCCTTGGTGGCCAACTGATCGTCTACATATGTTTTTTCTGCCTTGCCGCTTATTGAAGCTACTGCTTCTGTAACCTTTGTCTCAACCGCAGATATTTTATTATTCATTTCAGTAAAATTACCTTCGGTTGCCAAACCGTCTGTCTTTCCTTTTAACTCATTAATGGCACCAACTATGTTCTTCGCAGAAGTCTCAAAATTATCAGTTCCTATCTTTGTATTTATTGAACTAATTCCTGCTGTGTTCGTATCAACAAGACCTGCTAATTCTGTTAAAGCCGATGCGTCTGCCTTGGAATTCAATTCATCCTTGGTCGCTAAACCTTCCAATACAGTAAAATTACCTTCATCGCTAGCACCAAGTGCCGTTTCCAAACTTTCAACCTTGCTTGTTAAACCGGTGTCTTCGTTGTTTATCAAGTTCGTTACATTGGTTATCTGTTCTGTTATATTCGTTACCGTTTCAGAATTTGATGTTAAAAAATTCTTCGTTGCATCACTGATCTTTGTATCTACTTCTGACGTAGTTATATAACCTTCTAATGCATCTGCATCTAGTTTTGTTCCTAAACCAGAAGTCAATGCATCAGTTGTCGCATAACCTTCTAATGTTGCCGTTAATGCATCAGAGGTTAACAAACCATCTAAATCAGAAGTATTCGCCTTGGTGGCCAACTGATCGTCTACATATGTTTTTTCTGCCTTGCCGCTTATTGAAGCTACTGCTTCTGTAACCTTTGTCTCAACCGCAGATATTTTATTATTCATTTCAGTAAAATTACCTTCGGTTGCCAAACCGTCTGTCTTTCCTTTTAACTCATTAATGGCACCAACTATGTTCTTCGCAGAAGTCTCAAAATCATCAGTTCCTATCTTTGTATTTATTGAACTAATTCCTTCTGTGTTCGTATCAACAAGACCTGCTAATTCTGTTAAAGCCGATGCGTCTGCCTTGGTCGACAAAGAATCTGACAATGTATTAACCGCGGACTTTGCCTCATTCGCAACATTTAAAGCATTACTGGCGTTTCCTGCTATCTCGGAAGTTGCAGTGCTGATCTTCGTATCTACATCTGAATCTTTTATGAAACCCTCAGTAGCTTCGCTGATTGATGTTTCAACCGCAGTCGTAGTCGCATAACCAGCCAATTTAGCATCCAATGCATCTGCATCTAGTTTTGTTCCTAAACCAGAATTCAATGCATCAGTTGTCGCATAACCTTCTAATGTTTCCGTTAATGCATCAGAGGTTAACAAACCATCCAAATCAGAAGTATTCGCCTTGTTGGCCAACTGCTGATCTACATAATCCTGTTTTGCATAATCCTTTAATGCTTCTTGCATGTCACCTGCAGCAACTTCTGCAACCTTGTCATTAACTTCTGTTTTATTATAAACTTCATCTTTGGTGTATACATCTTCTATGTTTGCCTTGCCCTCCAAAGCACCAACCGTCGCATAACCAGACAACGTACCCGCAAGTTCATCAGATGTTAACAAACCATTCAAATCAGAGGTATCCGCCTTATTTGCTAATTTACTATCAACCTCAGACGTAGTTATAAAATCTTCGGTTGCATCATTAACAGCACTATCAACATAAGTTTGTGTTGCATATCCCGTAAGAGCACCGACATTCAATTTGCTATTCAAACCAGAATTCAATGCATCAGTTGTCGCATAACCTTCTAATGTTTCCGTTAATGCATCAGAGGTTAACAAACCATCCAAATCAGAAGTATTCGCCTTGTTGGCCAACTGCTGATCTACATAATCCTGTTTTGCATAATCCTTTAATGCTTCTTGCATGTCACCTGCAGCAACTTCTGCAACCTTGTCATTAACTTCTGTTTTATTATAAACTTCATCTTTGGTGTATACATCTTCTATGTTTGCCTTGCCCGACAAAGCATCAACCGTCGCATAAACACTACTCAAATTCGCAACGGCCACCGCAATAGAATCGTTCATTTCTTCCGTTGTAGCATAACCTGTCAAATCAACTTCTGCCACATCACCGGGTTCACCCTTTTCACCTTTTTCACCCTGAGGTCCCTGCGGTCCGGTAATGTCCGCAACAGATATTAAATTATTCCACGCCGTTTCACCAACATAGCGCCATACTATATAATCACCCTGTCTTTCTATTTCTATTTCGCGCCCGTCTTGCCCCGTCGCAATATCAAGAGCACCTTTCAAATTATCAACGTTTAAATAAATTTCATCGTTCTCAATGGAAACGAACCCGTCTGACGGATATAAAACATTTTGCTTTTCTGCCCACAAGTCTTGTATTTCTGCGTCCAAACCGTCAATCGCCTGATTTATCATATCTTCGACAAGACCGGTATCGACAGAACCCCCGCCCCCAGATGAAGAACCACCACTTGGCGTCTGAGGACGCAATGAACTGCCACCGCTTACAGAAGTAGCCCCACCAAGATACTTGCCAATAGACAATCTTGGCGTAGTCGTAGAACGACCACTGTTCGAAGTACCTGTCGTAGCAGTTGTACTGCTTCCTGACGTGCTGATTGTTGGTGTTACGCGAACGGAACCGCTACGCGATACCGCTGTGTTGCTTGTACTATTTGCTGCCGTCGCACTGGATGCACTGCTATAAGTGCCCTCCCCGCCCAAAGAACGTACAGATGATGCACCGTACGCACCAGAAAACGCCGTGCACAACACACATATTATTGCAAGCCTTGAAATTTTTAGTTCGTTTTTCATTTATTCTCTCTACAAATCATATAATATCATATTTTTGCGAATCGCGTCAATAGTTTTCCTATTTTAAAATTCATATCTCAATCCAATTGATATAGAATTGTCTAAAATCAAATCGATATCGTTCTGTAACCAATGAGACGCTTCACCAGCATCATACATATTTATACGCTGATCAAATCCAGTCATCCCAGATAAACGATAACGCAAATCCAATACCAAGTTATCATCTAATTCGTAAGAATAACCGACCATAATGCCCGCCACAGGAACAAAATGATATTCCTTACGATTATCACCATCTGTTGTTGCCAAAGTAGGACTTAAATCCATTGTCGTTATAGGCATCGCAATACCTAAACCTGCACCAATATATATGCCGTTAATAAAATCACGATAACCGTTCAACATCAAATATGGTATCTGCATTGAAAATTCTGACTCACCATCTTTGTCCTGAAAATATCCCATATATCCTGCTTCTAATTCAGCACGCCAGAAATATGATACTGTATGGCCGGCAAAAATACTGCCACCGAAAACAGGCTCAAACGAATATTTATCTGCATCAACAGAACCCAACCCAGTTAAATCTGCGTCTACGCTATATTTGTTTTCCCAATTCCAAAGATTTAAATCTGCACGCGCACCCATATACCATCCAGACTTTGCTTTGTCGGTATAATCATATGTAACAATATACCCACCCTTTGTATCCCTGGTAAGATAACTAGGTGCAGCATTTGCACCATACGAAATTAAACCTATTAAACTTAAAAAAGGAACCATTTTTTTCATTATAAACACCCCCTGCTTTTTAAAGCATTTTATCATAAATTAAAAAATGAAAAAAGTATAAAAAACAATTATTGACTTCTTTTTATAAATTTTGTTAAATCTTTATATGTAACTTACTTTAACAATATAGAACAGAGGGAAAAATGAAAAAAATTTTATTAGGCTTAATAACTATGGGCTTGGCCGCTTGTGGTGGTGTTCCAGACATGATAAACGACGACAAAGTTTTCTTTGCTTTCGATTCGGCGGTTATTACTGATAATGCTCAAGAAAATTTGGACGAACAGGCTTTGTATATGAAAGCCAACCCAGAAATAGACGTTATTATGGAAGGACATTGCGACGAACGTGGGTCAACAGAATATAATCTGGCACTGGGGGCATTACGTGCAGGGAACGCAGCGCATGTATTAATAGAAAACGGTATTGAACCAGAAAGAATAAAAACTATTTCTTATGGTAAAGAACGTCCGCAATACCCAGGAACCGGTGAAGAAGTTTGGGCTAAAAATAGAAACGCAACGACAAAAGTTGTTGAAGAAGAATAAAAATGTATGAATAAAAAAGTGTGCGAAAAGCGCACTTTTTTATTTTGCACAAAATCAACTTTTTTTAGGTTGAAACTTGACCGAGAAACCTTTTTCTACTAGTATCTGATACATGGAAGAAAATACTGCAATATCTTTTGCGAACGTTGGTGCGCGCTATGATAACTCACGCGAAGTTTTATCTGATGTATCGTTTAATATTAGCAATGGGGCGTTTTATTTTTTATCGGGTGCATCAGGTGCAGGTAAAACGACTTTATTACGTCTAATATATCAACTACATAAGCCATGTCGCGGGCAAATAAAATTATTCGGACAAAATACAAATAATATGACCCGTGACGAAATATCAAAACTTCGTCATAAAATGGCAATTGTATTTCAAGAATACTCGCTGTTATCGCATATGTCAGTATTTGATAATATTGCACTTCCGCTTCGGGTTCGCGGTCTGCCGGAATCGAAAATAAAAAAACTTGTCACTAAAACATTAGAATGGGTTGGTTTGGGAAAATATGCAGACGCAAACCCTAAATCTTTATCTGGCGGGCAACAGCAACGAGTTTCTGTCGCTCGTGCAATAATAATTCAACCTTCTATATTACTGGCTGACGAACCTACTGGTAATTTAGATGATGAAAATGCGTCCAGACTGATGGAACTTTTCATTCAAATGAATAAAACATTTGGAACAACGATAATACTTGCCACGCATAGCACAAAACTTATGGACACCTATAAATTTCCCGTCATACATGTTGAAAATCATAAAGTAAGTTTTATAGGGGCAAAAGCATCAAAGTCATCCGCAACCGAACAGAAAAAATTATGGAAAGGACCGAAACCACAGAATTATTTCACAGAATTATCTAAACAATTTGACGATATTGGAAACGCATGAGTAAAAAACCTATTGTATTTTCACTGATACACGAGCAATCCATTTTCATGACAGCGATTATGGCACTATTAACTTTTCTGGCAGTTTTATCTTTGGGGATTGCTTTATCTATTGGTACCGGGGTAATACGATGGAATACGCAATGGGACTTGTTTGCGACGGTTCAAATAATGGACACAAAGAATGAAAAAATAATAGAAAAAATATTAAATGAAAATAAAGAAAAAATCATTGAAAATAACGAAGTCACAACAGAACAAATGAAAAATCTAATGCGTCCTTGGATATCTGGTGGCGGAGACGTACTAGAAAAATACTTACCAAAAATGTACGAGATAAAATTTAAAACCGATTCAGATTTAGAACAACTGGGAAAAGAAATTGGAAAACATGCTCGTTTTCTGACTCATGCTCAGGCACTTAAAAGTTCAACTTCTGCCGGATGGAAAATGATTTTCATATCTGCTTTCGTATTAATTATGACACTGGGGGCAATAGGAATCTGCATATCTTACATTGCGAAAAATACGGCCTTACTGCATAGACGAGAATTAGAAATATTAAATCAAATTGGTGCAAGTGATAATTTTGTTGCCCGTCAAATGCAAAAAATTATTGCGAAAATAAGTATTATTGCATCTGCAACAGGTTTCTTGATAGCGACTCCCGTATTACTATTGATAATATCAACTGCCCATAGTGCGCGTGTAGGCTTAATGGCTATGATTGATATATCTGGTCACGGTTGGTTAATTTTGATGCTGGTACCCATTGCAATAATAATTTTTGCAATACTTATCACGAAGCGCACAACCTTGAACATTTTAAAAAATAACTGATGAAACTTCTTACGCCGTCTTTATTATTGCTTTGCTGTTTCGTTTTCGGAGGCATGATGTTTAAATCTATGGCTCCGAATCGTTGCGCCACAATATTACCAGACGACAGCATATTCGTTTTAACTGGTGACGCTCGAAGGATACCTTTTGCGATGCGCAAATTGCGTCAACATCCCGATGCTGATTTATATATTATCGGTACAGGTGCACAACTTTCTTATGAAACTATGAAAAAGGTAAAAATTGAATCAGATTCTAAATCAACTTACGAAAATGCACTTGCAATAAAAGAAATTTCTTCTCGGGCAGGCTTAGATAGAATTGTAATAATAACTACCGAAGACCACATGAACCGCGCAATATATTTAATAAGGCAAGAATTACCCGAAGCAGAAATTGTTGCGTGCCCTGTACCTTTAACTGGTATGCCGACTACAAAAAGACTTGAACGATGGACCATAGAATATATAAAATACATAATCACAATGCTCGGAATAAAGGAAGGATAAAATGTTACGAACCATAATTTTTAAAATTTTATTAGGAACATATTTTGTATTATGGTCACCGATATTACTTATTGGCTTAATATCAAAAAAACTAAATACGTTTTTTGTTTTAAAATGTGCGGCGGGTGTTCTGCTACTGGCACGAATAATTGCAGGTATAAAATATACCGTTCACTATCCTTTACTGGAAGAGAACGGTGTACCAGTTGCTCCTAATGGTAATTTACGTCTTGATGGTAAAGCAATAATTGCTGCCAAGCATATGTCTATTTTGGAGATTGCAATTTTATCAAACATAGTTCCTAACTCTTTTTTCATAATAAAACGAGAACTATTATGGATACCGATTTATGGTTGGGCGTTTTGGCGCATGGGGTTACAACCAGTAAACCGCACCAGAGGCGCAACAAACATGCAGAAATTAACTAGTGCAGTTGCAGAAAAAATTATGGACGGTAAGATTCTGATAATATTCCCCGAAGGAACGCGTGCAAAACCCGGACAAAAAATACCGTTAAAACGTGGGTTATTATTTCTAGCACATCAGTTAAAACTTCCTATTTTACCGGTAGGTACAGATGCAGGATTATATTGGCCTAAACACGGGCAGATACGCAGTGGTACCGCAAATTTATGGTTTGAACCATTATTACCGTGCAACGCGTCTTTGGAAGAAATAAGTAACGCGATAAACCGTCACAGCGCGTAGAATAAATCTAAGAAAATTTCATTTAACGAAAAATTTATTCAATAGGATAATCTTTATTTTCAATAAAATTTGCAAACTCGGTTGGCGTTGTAGAAGTTGCTTCTAGTATCTTAGATATACTATGCATTGAGGGCCACCGAGGTTTCCCAAAAACGGAATACCGTTTACTTTTATTAAACGTAGTTGCATCTAAACCGCTTAATATTGCTAATTTTGAACAGGAAATTTTATTTTTTTTGGCTAACTTATCTATTGCAGCCCAAACATCCTTATGAGTCATAATAATCTCTCTAGTATACAAACACTGCCGAAATGCAAATGTTTGTTCGCATTATACTAGAAATAGAAAAGTCATTCAATTTTTTTATCTTGGTAAATATTCCTATTGGCACCAACTTTCTCGTTTTCCTCCGTCATATGGTCTCCCCAATTTTTCTTTTATAAGAATACTTCCAATATCCTGCCCTGTATTTGTTAATACATAAGCATCTATTCTGCCCAGATATTTATCGTCTTTTATATTTCTTAGTTCCACTGTGCTACCGATAGGCAATAAATCAGCCAACCTATTTTTTGCTTTTTCGGCTAATTTTATTTCACTTTCACACAAACTGTGAATTTCTGGGGTATCAACATTCATAAGACGCACGCGCGTTGAAACAGTTATATCATCATCAAGCCGAACGGTTGCGGCAAAAGTATCACCGTCAAAAATATAATCAACCACAGCAGGTACGGAATAAGCATTACCACTGATAATAAAACATAATAAAACAAAAAAATATTTCATATCATTACTATGGTAGTCGAGGCGACCAAGTTGGTTCTACGCCGTTAACATCTTCTGGCAGTTCAATATCATAAACATTTCTGCCAGTTATATCAACACTGCGAATATGGCTTATACGTTCTATACCGTCTAGTGCTCTTTCTGTCTCATAATAAACTACACGTCTTGAACCCGGTGCCCAAGAAGGAGCCTCCATATACCAACCGCCTGCCAGAATTTTTTCATTTCTGCCGCGCGGATCCATTATTCCTATATAAAAAGTATCATCTGCAATTTTTGTAAACGCAATGAACTGTCCGTCTGGCGACCATGCCGGCGTTGCATATCGCCCTGCCCCATAAGTCAATCGTTCTACCTTACCGGTTTCAAAATCAAGAACGTAAATCTGTTGATTTCCACTACGATCGGAATTAAAAGCCAGTTTTTTCCCGTCTGGCGAATACGATGGACTGGTATTTAAAGAATTACCAAAAGTTAACTGCTTCAAAGTTTTTGTTTCTATATCATATTCGTATATATGCGTAATACCTTTTTTCACCAGAGATAAAGCAATTTTTGTTCCATCAGGAGAAAAACGAGGTGCAAAGTTCATTCCTCCGAATTGCCCTAGTCTACGTTGTTCACCGGTATCTAAATCCAAAGTCCACACCATAGGATCGTCATCACGGAATGACAAGAAAACAATTGTCTGCATATTAGGCGAAAAATGTGGCGACATTACGAAAGTCTTTTTATCCGATAAATATCTTAATCCATACCCGTCTTGATCCATTATGGCCATACGTTTTGTACGATTGTGAACGGGGCCGGTCTCGGCAATGAAAACTATTTGAGTATCAAAATATCCTATTTCACCCGTTAGTCTTTCATAAATTGCGTCCGCCATTATATGCGCCAACCTTCGAGCAGATTTCTTAGAAGCGACTAAACTTTGTGCCTCTATTTGTTCTTTACCGTTAACATCCCATACAAAAAACTCTAAATCATACTTTCCATCAGAGTCTAGTGATAATTTCGCTTGAACCAAAACTTGTGCTTTTATTGCGTTCCACAAATTAAAATCTGGCATATTTCCAATTTCTACGAATTCTGGCATCGCATCATGAGATATTATTCTGAACAAACCAGTAGATTTTAAATCATTTTCTACCACTTTACGTATCATAGTCGCATCACTATCCGAAACTTTACCACCTGTTTCAATTTTTTGTACGGCGATAGAAATAGGTTCTGTTGCACCTGCTATTATGTCCACCTTTAATTCTGCCCGTGCCGGAAAAACGCTTAACAAAGACAAAACCAACAACGATAAAACTTTTTTAAACATCTGATATCCTTTCCCGAAAATAAATTTGTTTTAATTTTATATGTATAATTTCAAAAAAGCAAGATACGCTAAAAATTTATCAGATAAAAAAATTCCTAATCCAACGCCTGATAAATGAATTCTTATAAAAAGATATTTATCACAAAAAATATTAAGATAAGAAAACAACAAAAAACGCCAGCAAATAATTAAAATATACTCCCTTGAAAAATTTTTAATCGACTAATAACACGCGAGAAAAAATTTTTCCAAAAGACCACACAACAGCCCCCACAAAAGCCATTACATAAGTAATTACAAACGCAATTACAATTGTATTGACAAGCGCCAATACAATGATATAGTCTATTGTAAAGACTACGGTATTGCAATTCGTATAGGAGACTGTGTATATGCCAAACGTTATGCAACAACTGTTCATTATGAACATAGAATCTTTATTAAGAGAGTATGCGGCCTATAAAACTTTTAACAAATCAGACTGCGTGATAAATATGCGAATTCCACGACCTGTTCTAGAAAGCATAAAGCAACTAGCAGAAAAACAGCATGTACCATATCAATCATTAATTTCTTCAGTATTATTTTCTATTGCAAACATAGAAGAAGAACACCAATGAACACAGAAATAATAAGTTACCCAAACAGCGATAAACTTTTTAATTATTTAACCAATCAGTCACGCTCTGACTACCCAGATTTTTCCACATATACTCAAAACGAATTTTCACAGTATTGGCTATTTTCAGATATATACAACTTCTTTGGTCCGAACATAACTGGGCAACACCGATATATTGAAAAAACTCTTAAAGATGCAATTACTGCAAGCACGCCCAAAAACTTAGATAAAGGAATTCCCAAAAGCCTTTTAAATTCTGAAAGTCTATTTGAGGCACATGTAGAATTAATCTTGAACGATTATTACATAAATACGCCAGAAGGAATAAAACAGAAAAAGAACGGTCTGGACGCAAAACTAAGTAGATACGCGTTTTGGTGTATTGCGAAACAACATCCAAATATGATTTTTACAGAACTATATCTTATGAATCCTACCTTTACTCATGATCAAGTATGTTTTTATGCATATCATCTTTCCAGAATTCATTTGCGAGACAAATTATCTAAATTAGAGAAAACTATAAATGGAATAGCATATAAACACAAAATAGACCTTAATGCTTTTCATCGCGAGCAAGAAAATGTATTCTTCTGCGACAACAACCCAAAAAGCATTGAATCCTTTTACAGAAGAAAACGAGAACTAACCGGTTCAATTTTAAATCACATAGGGCAACATTCTTTACGAGCACGTATAACTGCTTTAAAAAATGCGATAAATTACTATGACAGCCAAAAAGAAGTAAATTTTCAGAAATTTTATAATTTTCTTTTGAACGAACTCCGCACTCAAAGGAATAAACTATATTGTCAAAAAAATATATTTCCAAGCGAGGAAATATATACTTTTCCCATAACAGACTTAAAAAAAGAATTAAAAGAACAAGAAAAAATATTTATTAGAAAATTTATTACTTTAAAATTAAGATAAAAAAAGACGGGTTAAGCCCGTCTTTTTTTACATCATACCCCACCTAGAAATTATTTCATCACAACCGATTGCTGTTAAACCAAAATCACTTAAGAAAAACTGCAAAATAATACCTATACCAAACAACAATGCAAAACCGACCAACATACTTGTACCCTTTTTCTTTAAATCTTCTGTTATACTATCTTTAGGCGGCGATTTAATATAATCCCACGCCCAACTGGCTATAATAAACGCAGCGCCTACAAACGCCAACGTACGTAAAATTTTAAAGACTTCATACAGTTGTCCTATCAAATTACATAAACCTTTGCCACTAGCTGCCCCACCTGCCGCCGGAGAAGCTGCAAAAGCCACAGCACCACCTGCAATAACAACCAAAGCCGCAAAACCAATCTTTTTTAATAAGTTCTTCATACAAAACCCCTTTTTCCTTTCTTAGAATTATACCATAAAAAAAAACACCTTTCAAGAAAGATAGATAAATAAAAAAGCATTCCTAACATGGAATGCTTTTACAACTTACATAATGACATATCTACGTTTTAAAACCGCCTGTCCACAAGTTTTATATCCGCAAGAAACTTTTTCAACCTTAGTTTCTCCGCCACAAGGAACATCCTGAGGTGCAGAGATTAAAATCTGTCGGTCGCTACGTGGTTTTTGCCCGAACATATCGCGAGCATATAAATCTTCACAACTTGTATTACGATAAACAATTTTCTTACTGTTATCCAAGCCGTCAACATAACTGGATAAATTACGACCGCGTTCCCCGGCATAATAAATACAGTCTTGTCCGCTCTGAGTATATCTTACACCACCCTTATAATAATCATAATAACCACCACAACCTGCCAAAGCAGATAAAGCGATTGCAGAAACTAACATTTTTTTCATTGCGCATACCTTTTTCAAATTCTGCCAATCTCTAACCGGCTCCCGATTCGTATATATTGTTCCACAAAATGTTCCGTTGTCAAGCATGCTTATAAAACAAAAGAATCCTATTTTTCTTTTACACAGACTTTGATTGATTATGCTATAATAAGGAAAAAGAGGACTAACATGGATTACAAAGATTTCGGTTTGGTAAATACAAAAGATATTTTTTCTGATGCTATTTCAAAGCATTATGCTGTACCGGCATTTAACTTTTATAATATGGAAACATTATCAGCAATTGTATCCGCAGCGCGCGACACAAAAAGCCCGGTGATTCTGGCGGTATCTGAATCTGCCTTGGAATACATGGGAAGCAACTTATTAATGGGCATGATATGGGGTTTAAACATAAAGCCATCAGAAAAAATTGCTTTGCATCTGGATCATGGTGGAAGTTTTGAATCTTGCGTTAACGCTATTAAATTAGGTTTTTCCAGCGTGATGATTGATGCTTCAAAAAAGCCGTTTAATACGAACGTAAATTTAAGCCGACAAGTAGCCGACTTTGCGCAACAGTTTGATGTCAGCGTAGAAGCAGAATTAGGCACTCTTTCCGGCATAGAAGACGAAAATACCAACAGTAAAGATTCTAATTATACCGACCCGAATGACGTTGTTAATTTTGTAAATGCGACTAACATTGACTCGTTAGCAATTGCAATTGGGACAAGTCACGGAGCCTATAAACGCAAATCAGACAAAGAAGAACTTCGCTTTGATATCTTAGAAAAGATAAGTCAAGAACTTCCTGAATTTCCGCTAGTCTTACATGGGGCATCCAGCATACCAAAAAAGTTTGTAAACATGATAAATGAATATGGTGGCAGAATATCCGATGCCCGCGGTATACCAGCAGAACAATTAAAGCGAGCAGTAAAAATGAATATATGTAAAATTAATGTGGATAGCGATTCCAGACTCGCCTTTACTGCTGGCACAAGAAAATCTTTATTTACCGAACCAGAAAATTTTAATCCTCGCGAATTTCTGACTTCTGGTATGAAAAACATATATGAAAACTGTGTGGAAGAAATAAAAAATATTATGAATTCTGAAAATAAAATTTAATAAAAAATTCCACAGAATGTGGAATTTTTTATCACAAAATTTTATTATTTCGCGCGTTCTACATATTCCAAAGTTTCTGTATTAACAACAATCTTTTCACCTTGCTCTATGAACAAAGGAACCTGAACACGAATACCGTTATCCAGTATAGCCGGCTTTCCGCCACTACTTGTAACCGTCTGACCTTTCAATGCCGGTTCGGTTTCTTCAACTGTCGCAATTACAGTCTTTGGCAAAGAAATTGAAACAGGTTGTCCTTCAACAAAATTTGCTTTCACCTGCATTTCTGGTACTAAAAACTTAATTTGTTCGCCCAAAGAATCAATCGGCATCGTAAATTGCTCATAATCAGACAAATTCATAAAGAACGCATTTTCACCGTCAGAATATAAATACTGACAATCAAAATCTTCAACAATTAATTTTTCGACTTTATCTTCGGCACGCCAGCGATCTCCGCCTTTGTTACCAGAATCGATATCGCGCAAATCGGCCTGAACAAAAGCCCCCCCTTTCCCAGGTTTAACTTTCGTTATGGACATAACAGAATAGCGTTTTCCATTATGTGAAATGACCCAACCCACGCGCATATCATTAGCTATATATGATGCCATTTTTAACCTCTTATTTTAAACTTTTCAAATTATAAGAAACTATTAACCAAACGCAAGAATATTATTTTTGCATTTTAGACATTGCTTGGAATCTATCAATACTTTCCATAATTAACATATCTGCTGTATCACGATCTGCCCAACCTTTTACTTTCGACCAAGAGTTCGGTTGTAGGTCTTTATAATGCCTAAAAAAATATTCTATTTTTGAGCGCAATATTGCCGGTAATTGTTCAACATATTCCGTGTTAGCATAAAAAGGATCTATTTTTTCAAGCGGCACGCAAATTATTTTTTCATCTCTTCCTGCCTGATCCTCCATTAACAAAGCCCCTATAGGTCTGACCTCAATCAGAACACCAGATTGCAAAGGGGCATTACACACTACGATACAGTCTAACGGATCTCCGTCATCGCCCAATGTTCCTGGGAAATAACCGTAATTTGCCGGATACGCCATAGGAGTGTGCAGTATACGATCAACGCGTGGCAAACCTGTTGTTTTATCTATTTCGTACTTAACATAACCATCTTCTGGGACTTCGATAACGGCATTCATCTTTTTAGGCGGATTTTTACCCGCAGAAATTTCTTCTAAATTCATTGTGAATCCTTTTTAAAAATAAATTAACAGTTTTTTAAAAACCGCCTAAAAGGCGGTTTTTATTTTTACATTCTCATCGGCATCAATATGAACAAGGCATCCGTCTTTTTATCGGTAGATTTAATTATCGTCGGTGATAAAGGATCTTGCATTTCCATTTGGAATTTTTCACCTTCTACTTGACCTGCAACATCCATCAAGAACTTTACATTAAATGTTACAGTAAAAGATGTATCGTCATTATATTCAACATCTAACTCTTGACTTGCGGTACCTGCATCGGGACTAGACGCATTAACGACTAACTTGTTCATAGAGAATGTTAACTGAACAGACTTTGTTTTATCAACGCTAGCAACAGAAACCAAGTCAACAGCATTTAAAAACTGCTTTCTATCCATAACTGCAATTTTATCGTTTCCTTTCGGAATGACCACACGATAATTTGGGTATTGGGCATCAACTAACTTGCTTGTAAGCGTAGCTGGTCCTACTACAAACCTAGCCTTTGTATCGGACAATTCAACGGTAACATCATCAACCGTGGCATCTTCTAATAACTTTGACAACTCACCAATTACACGCCTAGGTAAAATAACGGCTGGCATTTCAGCACTTCCCGCGGGTGCGGACATTGCACATAACGCCATACGTTGAGCATCTGTTGCAACCGCCGTCAGCATTTTTTCTTTTCCCTCGTCTGATATGTGGAAATAAATTCCCCCCAAGTGATAACGAACATCATCTGTGGGTATAGCAAACTTTGTTTGGTTTATCAGGTGTGCCAGATCACCAGTTGTCATTTGGAATTTCGTAGTCAAATTACTTCCTGCCATTGCCGGAAAGTTTTCCGCAGGTAATGTCGGGAGGTGAAATATAGCACGACCACTTGATACCACCAACTGATCACCAGATTGCTTAAATGAAATTTCTGAATCATCCGGTAATTTGCGAACAATATCGTACAGCATCTGCACGGGAACGGTTATTTTTCCACCAAGCGTAATATCTGCATCAACATGCTCTACCAGTTCTAGATCTACGTTTGTTGCGGACAGAATTAAATCATCTGCTACTTCTATTTTTACATTCATCAATATCGGCAGAGTCGCACGCTTTTCCACAATGGACTGCATATGCCCCAGCGCACGTATCAAGACCTGACGAAACACTGAAAATTCCATAATATACGCTCCTGTTTATTCTAAAATATACCCTACATTCTTTTTAGAAGTTTAGCAAAAAATGTCGATTCGGTGCAAGAGTAAAAGAACGCTATATTTATTTATTTAAAATGTTGTTCACCAAGTCATTTACCGGAAGGTTTAACCAATATGGATCTTGCTTATTTGCGGGGGCACCACGTTTCATAGCAGTTTCACAAGGGTGATCGTCTGCCAACCAATTTTCCAATAAATCTCCTGCCAGCAACCCGACACCTGCACCTGCGACTAAACCGATACCACCAGTAAACGGAGCCAACAACAAACCAATACCTGTTGCAGAGGCTACTTTTCCGGCAACCGCAGCACCACTAATTTTAATATCAGGTTCTGCCAAATTACCGCTAAACTCCATAGAATTAACGACATTACCGGTTAAAGAAAGTTTTAACCCCCTTACCGGTACCGTTGTTAAAGACATTTTCAAATTTTCGTCACCCAGATTAAGATTTCCTGCAAATCGAATATTTATAGCATTTGTTTCTATTGCAACCCCATGTTCCGTTTCAAATTCACCGTCTCGTAATTTTGTGTTGAACGCAACACAAGATATCTTCATTTGATTATATTTCTTTTCAGACCTAAATAAATCTTGGATGCTATGACGCAACGTCGTCAAGAAATCGGTTCCATACATATTTGCAACCAATGTAGAATGCGCATACCCAGGTGCAACGGAATAGACCTTCACAGGACCGGTTATTGTCTGCATCCATTCGGAAAGATTTTTTCCATTTGCTTCTACATAAGTTTCAAAGTTTACTGGTAATTCAGAAATTAAATCATTTATTTGCAACTGATTTAAAATTTCGCCAATTGATATATAACGACCTGCGCCCCCAAGTTTAACATACATTTCTCCGTCCGAATTTATATCGACTGTTCCGCCAAGTTTTATATATCCATTGCCGATAACATTAGTTGCATCAACACGTGCGTGTGCATCTTTAAGATTTACCGTTAAATCTATATCTTTTATATTAAAATCACGATAAATAATTAATTCATCTAACATTATGTGTAAATCCAAATTCAAATTTAGGAAGACATCTCCGAACAATGGGATATCTTTAAAAACGTTTAGGTTTTCTTTTTGCTTTTTTGTCTTTAAATACAAATCTGGGAATAACTCTTTCAGGTTTATACGTTTTGAGTTCAAAGACATATTTATAGCAATTTTCTGCTTAGACCAATCTATATTACCAGAAAAATCTAAATCGTTTTCTTTAATTTTTATTGAAGAATTTCTAAAACTTAATTTATTTCTATCAAATCCCCCAGTAATATTCAATTTCATAATTGATAACTTTGGCAAAGTTACATCAAATACTTGTCCTATTGCAGCAATATCTGTAATATCGCCCTTTATTATAAAATCTATTGGTGCTTTACTTGTTCCTTCCAGCGCAATATTTGCAATCAAAGCATCCCCACCGGTAGCGAACGCAATTCTTACAGGATAAACTTTTCTTTCTGCGTTATACTTAGACAAGGAAATGATGAACGGGAAAACATCCTTATCTGATTTTATCCATCCGCTATATTCTCGGTTGTCTTCACGTGGCATATAATGAACTTGGAAGCCAGTCAAATAATACATATTGCCAAGGAAATCCAGACTTAGATTTTTAACCTCTACACCACCCAATCCTAGGTCTTCAAAGGGGTAATCCGGTTGTTCTGCTATTTGTTTATTTTCCGATATTTTCTTTTCTGGCATAATGGACCATTCGCCTTTATTATTTTTCTCCACGCAGATTGTAGCATCATAAACCTTTACATTCTGAATTGTCGGTCTGTCACGAAATAAAGAAACTAAATTTAAAGTCACATCTATTTTTTCTGCACTAAAAGCATCTTTATGCGTTGCCCACTCTGCATTAGGCACCCGAACTTTGTTCAGTTCTATCTGCGGTCGCAAGGATAACTTCCAAGACACACTGCCATCAATTTCTATGGGTAAACCCGTTGCGTCTTTAAGTATACTTAAAACGTCACCGCGTAAAGTTTCTAGATTTATCTGAGATAATGCAATAACAATTGCTACAACCAGTCCCATAAAAAACAATGCGACTACACGCGATATTATAAAAAATAAGTTTTTTTTTCTAACCATTTTATTACATCTTTCATGGTAATTTAAGTTCTAAAAACGATATTACAGGTTTCATAAAATCTGGCACATCGGCTTTCAGAGTTATAATTTTCCCCGTAGTTGGATGTTGAAAGGTTATCTTATACGCTAATAAAAACAAGTTATTTGTTGATAATAAAGACCTTAATGTATCATCCAGTTTTTTTTCTGTTCCATACAGAGTATCACCGACTATTGGTGCCCGCAAAGACAAAGCACTATGTATACGTAACTGGTGGGTACGACCAGTAAGAGGAGAAAACAAAACCCAAGACAGATGTTCTCCTGCTTGCGTTAAAACCTGATATTCTGTAATTGCTCTTTGCGGTTTCTGTCCTGTTCCGTCGTTAATTCGCCTTGCAGTATCTGACACTTGCCCTTTTACAATATAATTATCTATTATCCCCCGTTTAGGTTTTACGTTCCCATTTAACAACGCCAGATATTCTTTATGTGCAGATTTAGACTGAAATGCGTCCGCAAGAAATTGAGCGGCTTTATGATTTTTTGCAACTACTAAAATACCGCTAGTTTCTTTATCCAGACGATGAACCAAAGAAATTTTATCATACGGGAACAAAGCGGCGGCCATTTTATCAACGGATTTTCTGATACCGGTTCCACCTTGAACCGCCAGTCCTGCCGGTTTATTAAAAACGACAATATCCTCATCATTATGAATTATACATTGTCGAAGTTTTTCAAGATCCGTTAAAAAAAAGGCTTCTCCTGATTCTGTTTTTTTTATTTTTGTCTTTGCATAACTTTCTATTGTAGGAGGAACCCTGATGATATCGCCCTCTCTTAAAATTTCTTGTCCGTGCGCTCTGGAAGAATTCACTCTTATTTGACCACCGCGACATAACTTATAAAACTCACGCTGAGGCATTGACGGATAGCGCCGCAAGAACCACCGCAATAAGCGCGTTCCCTCTTCTATCATGGAAACTTTTATCAGTTCAGCCATATAGCAACCCGATGAATGACTTATTCGCCATAAGTTATTTGAATAACGTTCTGACCGTTCTGATTATTGCAATTACCAGACGCGCCACTGGCAGTACGCCCTGACATTTCGTAACCGACCGAACCGTCCCAACCCTTTGTTACGAAATATTCACAATCGGATTGAGATAACCCGTTTACAGAAATAACAAACTGTCGCGAATTTGAAGGATTTACAGATATTTCATACGTCCCGCCATAAGGGTTCTTGTTAGACATACCAATGGCGCCAAAAATTGTTGAATTATTTATGTTTGAATAATCGTCATATTCGCTAAACAACTGACGAACCTGCGTAACCATTTGCAAGACCTCGTCGTTTACAGTATTTCTCTTTTGTAAACTCATCGCGCTAGAAATTGCGGCTATGGCACCTACGGTTATAACCCCCATAATTGCCAAGACCCCCATCATTTCTATCATTGAACGACCGTATTCTTGTTTCATGCTAAACCCCTATTTGCTATTTAATCTATAATATTCTATCATAAATGGTATGAAAATTCAATTTTATGATTTGATTGAGAACAGTCCTAGTGCACCCGGCATATATAAAATGTATGACGCCGACGGTGTATTACTATATGTAGGTAAAGCGAAAAATCTATCAAAGCGCTTACGTCAGTACATGGACATATCAAAATTAGAACCACATAAGCAAGTTATGCGCTCTTTGGTTACTCGCGTAGAATGGGAAACAACTGCGACAGAATCGGATGCATTATTACTAGAACAGAAATTAATAAAAACAGAAAAACCTAAATATAATATTATGCTGACAGACGGTAAAATGTACCCGATGATAGCCTTAACGAATCACAAATATCCGCGACTGTTAAAATTCCGTGGAAAGATATCTCAGCGACGTGATGTCTACGGTCCTTATCCTTCTGTATCCGCATTGAATGAAACCATAAAAACGATTCAAAAAGTTTGCAAAATAAGAACTTGTACTGATACATTTATGCGCAACAGGACTCGTCCTTGTTTGCTATATCAGATAGGAAGATGCAGTGCTCCATGTACAATTCTGCAAAAAGATTACGCAGAAAACGTACATATGGCACGAAGAATTTTAACTGGGGACAGCGAACCGATAATAGCAGATTTAACCGCAGAAATGAAAAAGCATTCTATGAATATGGACTTTGAATCTGCGGCAAGATGTCGGGATAAAATAGCCGAACTGACTCACACATCAAATCGCGGTATACAGCAGAATCGTGTACATAGCACAGATTTTAATTGGAATGAAAAAGTTAATTTATTAGAAGATTTTTTAAAAATAAAAATTAACTGTGCTGGTGTTTTTGATAATTCTCACTTATTCGGGAAGAGCCCTGTTGGTGCAATGATAACATTCGGTCATGAAGGTTTTATAAAATCTGGTTATAGACATTTTAAACTACACGACTCTGCACGTGCAGGAAACGATATCGCTATGATGGAAGAATTTATATCACGTGCAGTAGAACACGGACCAAAATTAGATTTAATAATTGTTGACGGTGGAATAGCGCAATGGAACATTGCACATAGAACCGCACCAAATATTCCCATTCTTGGCGTAACAAAAGGGGAAGTTCGCAATGGCGATGAACATTTTGTACTTCCCGATGGGACAATCTGTAACAACATACCGAAAGATTCAAATTTATTCTTGCTGTTAAGAACCGTTCGTGATGAAGCGCACCGTTTTGTAATAACTTTTCACAGAACGACACGTTCAAAAACCATGACCTCTTCTGTTCTTGACGACATAGAAGGCATCGGTCCGTCAAGGAAGAAGGCTCTTTTAACGCACTTTGGTTCTGCACGCGCTGTATCCGAAGCAGACATGAAAGCTTTATTACGGGTACCTGGGCTTGGTAAATCAGCGGCAAAAAAAATCTATGCATATTTCCATTCAGAAGTGATATAATTTAAATTGATGATTAAAAAAGGAGAATCCCATGAAATTTTTTGTTAATTTTTTAACTGCTTTTCGTATTGCAGCGGCGTTTGCAATAATACCGACACTGATGTTCGGTTTATATTGGACAAGTTTTATATTATTTCTACTGGCTGCAATATCCGACTGGTTTGACGGTTTTTTGGCAAAAAAATTCAATGTTTGCTCAAAAATCGGCGGTGTAATGGATCACATAGGCGATAAACTATTGGTTGTAAACACATTTATTATGTTGGCTATTATGATGCCTGTTTGGTTTGTTGTTGTACCAGTAATAATAATGACTGCACGCGAACTTTATGTAAGTGGTTTGCGGGAATTTCTGGGAACACAAAAAATAGAAATGCCCGTACCAAAAGCACGTTTTTCAATGGGGAAAATTAAAACGACTCTGCAAATGATAACAATTTGTGCTTTCTTACTTTTGTTTGCAATAGGAACTTTAATTACACCAGATATAACAAGTAGAACCTTGACATTAGCAATTTATGTTTTACCTCAGATAGGCATTTGGGGTATGTGGTTATCATTAGTTGCATCTTTATGGTCTGCAACTCAATATACTTTTACTTTTACAAAAAAACTTAAACAAATAAAGAAATAAAAAACCGGCTTAACGCCGGTTTTTTTTTAAAACCAACCTTTTTTTTCTGATTTTGTTCCAGCGAACTCATTCAGCAGTTTCTTTTGCTTTTCGGTTAACTTTGTAGGAACTGTCATAGTTATATAAATGTACAAGTCCCCAAAACTACCTGCGCGTCTCCCTGGCATACCGTGTCCGCGAACGCGCAGTTTTTCGCCGACTTGGGTACCGGCTGGTACCTTCACAGACAATTTTTTATTATCAATTGTTTCAACCTCTATTTCACCGCCTAGGGCAAGCGTAGTAAAAGGCACATCAATTTTTGTTATTAAATCAACGCCGTCACGTTCAAACCTTTTATCAGGTCTGACATGTACATCCAAATAAAAATCCCCAGCAGGTGCACCATTTTGCCCTGCTTCACCCTGTCCTGCCAAACGAAGACGAGTACCGTCTTCTACACCAGCAGGAATTTCTACTTCTAACGTTCGGCTTTTTCTAACCGTACCGTCTCCATTACACTGAGAACACTTTTTATCTATCTTATGCCCCAAGCCGTTGCAATCTGGACAAGGAGTTTCCATTGCGAAAAAACCGCGATTTGCACGAACGTAACCAGAACCATGGCAGGTAGAACAAACAGGAGCCTCTTTCCCATCAGCAGTACCGAATCCGTGACATTTATCACATTGTACATCGCTTGAAAATTTAACGGTGTGTTTTTTCCCAAAAAAAGCATCTTTTAAATCAATAACTACTTCATCTAATAAATCGCGTCCGCTACGACGGCTTTCATTACGACCTGTTCCCCCGAAACCGTCAAATCCGAATCCTCGCATGGCTTCACGCAGAATATCCTCCATACCGGCACCGCCCCCCATATTAAAATGGAAAGCACCGTTACCAAAAGGATTTCCGCCGGCCCCGAAAGGATTTGCCCCAGATGCGTTTCCACCCGCAAAAGCAGCATCTCCGAATCTGTCATACGCAGCCCGTTTCTGAGGATCCTTTAAAATATCAAACGCATTATTTACTTCTTTAAATTTTTCTTCTGCTTCTTTATTCCCAGGATTTTTATCTGGGTGATATTTTAAAACTAATTTATGATACGCCTTTTTTATATCTGCGTCCGAAGCATCACGAGATACCCCCAGCACTTCATAAGGATTTTTATTCATTTTTATGCCTACATTTATACTTATATAAATTATTTCTCAAAATATATAGGTTATTTCTTGAAAAAATCAAGTCTATTAAAGATAAATTATGAGAGGAAGAAAATTCTTTCGCTTGCAAGGAAACGAATAATGTTCTAATAATAATATGCTATGACAGAACAAAACACACATTCTTATGACGCATCAGATATTCAAGTACTTGAAGGCTTGGAACCCGTTCGTCTGCGTCCTGGCATGTATATTGGTGGGACAGATGAAAAGGCCTGGCATCATTTACCTGTTGAAATTATGGATAACTCCATAGACGAAGCAGTTGCAGGTTTTGCTAAGAAAATCATCGTTAATTTAATCGACGCAAAAACCATAGAAATTACAGATGACGGTCGTGGGATACCGGTTGACGAACACCCTAAATATCCTGGGAAATCGGCACTGGAAGTAATTTTAACCACGCTTCATTCTGGTGGGAAGTTTAATAATAATGTATATAAAACCAGCGGGGGGCTGCATGGTGTCGGCAGTGCGGTAGTAAATGCACTGACATCCGAAATGATAGTGACCATTTCTCGCGACGGATATGAATGGCGTCAAACTTTCTCACGCGGGAAACCTACAAGTCCGATGACGCAAGGCGCAGCAACTAAAAACCATGGTACAAAGATAAGATTCTCATTAGATGATGAAATATTCGGTTCCAGCGCATCGTTCAAACCCGTAAAAATATATAGAATGGCTCGGGCAAAAGCATTTCTGTCCAAGGGGGTAAAGATTGAATGGCATTGTAATCCGAACTTATTAACAGAAGATATGAACATCCCTGCGGATACTACTTTTTATTATCCGAACGGCGTTGCAGATTTCTTGGAAGAAAAAACGAAAGACAAACCGCGAATTTTACCGAAAATATTCAGTGGCAGTATAGAGTTTCCAGATGATATGGGTCGCGTTGAATGGGCATTGACTTTTTTAACCGACGAGAATGGCGCCGCATCTGACGACGGATTTTTTTCATCGTATTGCAACACGATAGCGACAATAGACGGTGGAACACATGAAACAGGTTTTAAATCTGCCATAACAAAGGGGATAAAGGCATACGGAGAAAAAACGAATAATAAATCAGCAGCATCTATAATAGGTGAAGATGTATTTGACTCAGTTGCTGCGATAGTATCTGTATTTTATAAGACACCGCAATTTTTGGGTCAGACGAAAGAAAAACTATCAAATCCAGAAATTGCAAGATATACAGAAAACGCGTTGCGTGACCCATGGGATATATTTCTGGCCTCCGATCCGAAGACGGCGAATTCACTATTAGAATTTGTCATAAATCTTGCAAACGCCAGAATAAAGACCAAGCAAGTAAAAGACATTGCCAGAAAAACTCCGACAAAACGCATAAGAATGCCTGCAAAGTTGGCAGATTGTTCAAAGCACGGCGTTGAAGGGACAGAGTTATTTATTGTAGAAGGCGAATCTGCTGGTGGTACCGCAAAGCAGGCACGTGATCGCGCTACGCAGGCAATTATGCCACTTCGTGGAAAGGTATTAAACGTAATATCAAACTCTGATGAACGCTTTGGGGCAAACAAAGAATTAAATGAACTGATTGATATAATCGGTGCCGGTACTGCAAAAGACTGGGACGAAAGCAAATTAAGATATGAAAAGATAATCGTAATGACCGATGCCGACGTTGATGGTAGTCATATCGCCTCACTGCTAATGGCGTTTTTCTATCAACATATGCCACAACTAATTTATGGTGGACATTTATATTTATCATGTCCTCCGTTGTATAAATTAACTTGTGGAACAGAATCTATATATGTTGATACCGACGAAGAACTAGAAAATTTGAAAAATGGAAAGTATAAAAATAAAAAAGTAGAAATATCTAGATTTAAGGGTCTGGGGGAAATGATGCCGAATCAGTTAAAAGAAACAACTATGTCGCCAAAAACGCGTCGTTTGATACGCGTTGACCTGCCTCCTAGAACGGACGAAGGCGCAGAAGATACAGAAAAAACTCGGCTGATTGTATCCGAGTTAATGGGTAAAAAACCAGAATTTCGGTTTAAATTCATTACGGAACATGCACAATTTGTAAAAGATTTATTTGTATAAAAACTTTTGATAAAAAAGCACTTTTAACAATACCCAAAGACACAAAAAGTTCCATTTTTAAACGACAAAAAATATTGACAAATGTTATTTTTAGTATATTATAAACATTGAAATTAACAAAGAGGTATAAAAATATGAAATCTACAAAAAAGAAGAAAAACACATATGTAGTAAATTTAGACACAACATTGTGTCCGCTTGAACTATTTTGTCTTTGTGAAAACACTCCGATGGCAGTTGTTACTTTAAACGGCGAAAAACTTCAAGAAAACACAAATTGGAATGGAAGCATGTTGTTTCCTAATCCACCTGCTACAACAATGGTAAACATGTATAAACAACTTAAACCAATTATGGGTAAGAAATTGGCTTCAACCATTATTGAATATCATGACAAAGAAACAAAAAAACCAATAGCCTTCTTGTTTCCAACAAATGAAATCTCTACCTCTTACAAGTCATTAGAAGAATTAAAACAACGATTAAATCATGCGACACGTCAAGATCTTGAAAGACAGGCAAATATACGTGAAAAATATTTAAATATGTTAAGCATGAAAAACGAAGAAAAAACTAGATAAATAAAAAATACCGGACTGTATGTCCGGTATTTTTGTCTTCCCCATCTGTGATTATTGGATACCGACGCGGAATTGATCGCCCCAATCGGCAACTTTTTGACCACCGATAGAGCATTCTATATCTTCAAAACCGTTTTCTACCTGATTCTTTTTAACGACTTTACTGGTAATCAATCCCCCTGCGGTACCAAGTACGACACCTGCAAAAGAATCAGAGATTAAACGCGATGTATTAAACTTACCTTCCGCGGTTTTCCAAACAGAATCTTCAAATTTTTCCGAAATTTCATCTAATTTTTCAACCGCAGTACTTATTTTAGATTTAGAATCAGATATTTCTTTATTATAAGAGTACTCTGTCTCCCATTCTTTAACTTGTTTAATTTTTTCTGCATCGCAATTATACCGAGACGCCACAGGTTGCGATGCAACAGTTGCATCATCTTCACACTTTAAGGTTGCAGGATTAAACTTTTGATCAGGATTTTGTTGACACTTACATACACCATTTTCCCACTTTGCAAGAGATGCTGGGACATAACAACAAGTCACACATTCAGATTTCTGACTGCCAGTCAAACCACTGCATCTTTGTTGTACACAAGAAAGCTTTATGTCAGTTTTTTCTTCCTCTTTTTCATCAGTTTTTTCTGACTGATTTGGCAAACATCTTTCTTCAGCAGCATTAAAAGAATATCCTTCCATACAATCATAATAAAAACATATGTTCTGCCCTGCCTTTGTTACAGTAGCCGCATTTTTTGTTTCAGTTGTATCAGAATAAGACACCCCATCAATCAGCCAATATTTCGTCAAACCAGAATCTCCCTTGTTAAAAGCGGTTTTATAATCCGGTCTGTCTTTACAATATTCAGGGGTATAATTTTGCCATTTGTCATCACCAAGCCAACCTCTGCTTTGTCGGCATACCATAAATTTGGACATATCTGCCATATAAACTATATCACCATCTTCACAATAATTATCTTCACAAATATAGCAACTTGCTGCCGTTCTTCTAGCTTCTCTGGTATTTTCTAATGTATCTGCATTCAATCTATCATTACCCGTACTTGTATTACAATTAACCGGTTCACACGCGGCAAAGCCTATTGCCGGCATAAAGCATATTAAACACACTACGGTTAATAAAAACTTTTTCATTTCTCCCCCATTTGTTCGTATTTACGAACTATTTTAGATAATTTACACCCAACCTTTTCATATTATTTTATCATATTTTCACTGGGGAACCAATAAATAAATATCAATCTATTTTTATTTAAATTCTTCTATCATCTGATTTATTTGTGCAGCCAATACCAAATCTGTCTGCTTCATTTTTTCAATCTGTGAAACTGCATACAAAACTGTTGCATGATCACGATCACCGCATACGCGACCTATTTCCGTCAAAGACATATTCGTCGCACCTTTTAATACAACCATCATCATTTGACGCGCCAATACTACTGCACGACTGCGTCCCTTACCGCATACGGCATCGTATGAAACACCCAGTTTCTCACACATTGCCCTTACCATTGCAATCGGAGTCTTTGATTTCTGTAAACTATCAGCCAATAACCTTTGTGCAACTGATAAGTTAACTTCTTCCCCCATTAATTCTGAATATGCCTTGATCTTCGTTGCAACGCCAGATAAAAGATGACCGTCAGCCGCAATACGTGAAGCCAAAACATCGGCAACATTGTCCGCAACACCCGCGCGTTTTAACATGATGCATTTTACATTTGTCGTCGGCGCAACAACGTCTGCAACCAACCCGGACGCAAACAAAGACTGCATACGACGATCAAATCCAGATAAATTATTCGGAGCAACATTTGCAGTTAACACAATATTTTTACCTAAAGAACGTAAATCAACAATCAGTTGCATAAACTCTTCACAAGTTGCATGCTTGCCAGACAATGTTTGTACATCATCCAAAATAAAAGTATCACAATTACGACAAAAATCTTTGAAAGCAAATATAGATTTATCACGTAAACTACGTGTAAATTCTGCAACAAATTGTCCGCCAGACATTTTTATCACGCGACCTTCTGATGCAGATTCTATACAATTTACTAATAAAGATTTACCGCATCCCGCCGGACCATAAATAAACAGCGGAGAAAAAGAAACCGCCCCCGCCGACATTTTTTTACATGCAGATAAAACAAACGCATTTTCTTCACATGGTATAAACGCATCAAATGCACTTTTTTTACTGGTCAAAGAAACTTTTTCTGCTGATTCAGGTAAATATTTCTGAACGGAATTATCGTTTGCAACACGAGCACTTATATTTGCACTGCGAACACATATTTTTACGCCCAGCCCAAACTCTGCCGCAACAGAAGATAAAACATTTAAATGTACGCTGCCGATAAAATCAGCAGAAAACTGATTCTGTGCTGTCAGTACTAAACTATCATCGGATATATCAAACTGTAATGGGGAAATCCAAGAAGAATAACTTGCGGTGTCCATTTTTTCGGCTATGACCTTTTTTATTTGGTCTAAATTTATCATTGTTTTTTTTGCCGCTACCTGCATGTCGTTTCTCCTTTCCTTCCTTAAAAGAGTTTCCTGCCAGCGCAAGAGTATAAAAAACACCTTGCCATAAAACTGTCATTCATTAAATCCGCAAGACCTAATAAACCACAGCGTTTTATGATTCCTACTTTTATAACTCTCTCGCTTCGGTGATTGAGCGTCTCTCAATCGTTTTGGATACGTCAAATAAGTTATAAGATTAATTCTTGTTTGCAACTAATTATTAACAAATTTTTTTACATTTATTTTTTGACAACGATTCGTTTTTTTACCTGATTTCTGCGCTTTGTATATACACTGTATAGACACAAAAAGTTTCAATTGCGAATATAACCACCGTCCACTTTTTTAACCAACCCTTGTAATTCTAAGACAACCAAAATACTTTTAATTTCCGCAATACTTTTTTTGACAATCTCTGCCAATACAGATTCGGAAACGGGAATCGTTCCTAGGACATCAAGTAAACTATTTTCGTCTTCATTTTTTTCATAATTTTTTTTCTTTTCGGATTCAAAATTTTCCGTTTCAAAGAAATCTTCTAAACCCGTACAAATTTTTGCAAGCCCTTTTTTTATTAAAGAATTCGGTCCTTTTCCACGAGAATCCAAAGGATGTGACGGAATTGCAAAAATCTCTCGTCCATATTCAATTGCGAATCGGGCTGTTGTCATACTACCTGAATTCAAATCCGCCTCGCCCAATATTAATTTTTCGCATATTCCGGCAATTAATCTATTTCTCTGCACGAAATTATTCGCAACAGGAACCAAACCGACAGGCATTTCACTTATGACCGCCCCACTGTTTACAATTTCCCAATATAAAGATTCGTTTTCCAGAGGCCATATATAATCTGCCCCTCCTGCAACAACAGCGATTGTTTGCGCAGAACCGTCAGATTTTAACGCTCCTCGATGAGCCGCAGAATCTGTCCCCATAGCCATACCAGATGCAACTGCAAAACCTTTTTCTGCAAACTTTCGCCCCAACGCCGTTGTAAACTCCATTCCCGCAACAGTTGCATGACGAGTACCAACAATACTAACCGCTGGTTTTAATAAAGCATCTAAATTTCCACGCACTGTTATTACTGGCGGATGATTTTTTATTTCTTTAAGTTTAGCAGGATATCTTTCGTCATCATCACATATATAATGTATACCGTTCTTCTCTGCAAGTTCCATCTCACGCAGAACAGATTCGCGAACTCCGTCGCCACATTTTAACGAATCGATTACTGCTTCGATAGTTTCAAACTTATCTATCAACTCTTTATACTTCACCGGTCCAATTCCAGCCGTGCGAAGAATCAATAATTTATGAAATAAATCCGACATAACACAACTATAAAAACATCTTGTTTATATTAAAAGCATTATTTTAGATACAAAAAACATATTAAAAAAAGTCCCAAAGGGACTTTTTAATTAATATTTTCTACATTCAGTAAATATTCATAATTATATTTGGAACATTCTGACGGTACATTTTCTTCAATTTTTTTGCATTCTGTCTTTAAGGTTTTCAAAGCAGTTACAAATTCATCATATTGAGGGTCCTTATCCCTTTTAAGTACCAACAAATGAGACAATAATTTCTCGTCCGGAGTTAAATCTTCTTGGCCCTCAACTTTACCACCGATTAAAGTGTTACCAAATAACTCCATTGCCCCAACACCGATACCAGCACCTCCGACAACTCCGCCGACAGTTGCCCAAGTACGTGCAGTTTTTTTTGCGTCCAAAATACGTTGACGAAGAGCATCTTCATCTGCCCATTCGCCGCAAGTTACAATCTGCCCCAATTCAAAATAACGACTAGGAATATCACTTACATTTATTTTTGAATCGTTAGACTTTATAGAAACTTTGGCAAAGCAAACATTATTGTCCGGATTTTCTACATCTTCTACCATAGTCGCATAATTATTAGAATTACTATAACGAGACGCCCAAACAAATGTATCACCAATTCCTATATTGCTATTTATGCAAACCTCTTTTTCTTTATCTCTATTATTTACGACCGCACCTGTATTTGTTGTGGTGATTGGTTCTACACGCACACTTGATTTATCAACACCGGCAATAGCACTAATATCATTAGTAGATGCTGTCGCGCGCGGTGCAGACATCACCATCTGAGACGCGACAGAACGACGCGCCTGATTTTCCTGAACCGCCGCCAATGCAGGAAAAACAGCACAACAAAAAATAATAAAAAATGTAAGTTTTTTCATTATTCTCTCTTCCTTATTATTAAATTTATTATATCACAAAAACCGTATTAAATAAAGATAAAAAGCCGCTTATTAAGAAAAAAGCGACCTTCATTTACTATTTTTTCCATTTCCATTCAATTTTTGATTCGGTTCCTGCCACCAATCTTCCTATATTTTCACGATGGCGCCACAAGCATAATAAAGCAATTGCCAAGAAAGGTAAACCTACCTGCCATCCGATAAAGAAACCTAATAAAGGCATAACACAAAATGCAACAACCGCACCCAAAGATGAATACCCAGAAGATAACGCAACCAACAACCACTCAATTCCGCAGACAAAAAAAGACATAGGACTTATAGCCAGAAGAACACCAAATAAAGAAGATATACCTTTTCCGCCATGAAACCTTAACCAGACAGGATAACAGTGCCCGAAGACAGCAAAAAATCCGCACCAAGCCCCGAACACAGTTCCTCCTATAATATATCCGACGAATACGGCAAAAATTGCTTTCAACATATCCAACACCCATGTCATAGCCGCCATTCTTAAACCACCAACCCTCATAACATTAGTTGCACCGATATTACCGCTACCGACTTTACGTAAATCGCCTTTCCCCATAAATTTAGTTAATAATAACCCCATTGGTATAGAACCCAGTAAATAAGAAATAATTATTCCGATTATATATGCCATTTTATTTTTCCTTGATTTTATGTTTGTTTTCTATAAAATATCAGAAAACGTAAACAAATAAAAGGAAAATAAAGTGGCAAATCATAAGTCATCTAAAAAAAGAATCTTAGTAACGGCAAAAAAGAACGCCGTAAATACATCACGTCGCAGTGCGGTAAAAACAACTACCAAAAAAGCATTAGCCGCCATTGAAACCGGTGATAAAACTGCTGCGGTTAATGCGGTACGCATTGCAGAAAGTAAAATTATGAAATCTGTCGGAAAAATAATGCCAAAAAAACGTGCTGCTCGCAAAGTATCTCGTCTGGCAAAGAAAGTCGCTAAAATAGCATAATTTTCTTAAAATTAATTTTATAAAAAGCACTCTTTTTTGAGTGCTTTTTAATCTTCAAAAATTATAAAGAACCGCCATAACGGCGGTTCTTTATTAATTTAACGGAGCCCCCCAATGTTGCTGTATATTTCTTTCCGCATCCATCGGACTTACCAAAACCTGTGGCGTCAAGATAACAACCAGCACGTCACGAGTTGCGGTAGTCTCGCGAGAGCCAGAAAGTGCCATAAAGTCTGGATCTCCTAATCCGTAACGAGTATCATTATTTGTCTGCTTTTCAAATCCAGAAACCACTAACATCTGACCAGATTCCATAATGACTTCTTGCATGAAACTGCGTTCTTCTACTTCTGGCAACTGCAAGGTAACTTCACCAATTGTCTGAGTAGACATCTTTAACAATTCACGCACAGACATTCTGAACAGCAACAGAATCTTACCGTTTTCTAAAACATTCGGCAACAACTGCATAGAAAAACCAGTTTCCAAATCATCTTGATCAACTGTACTAGATTCAACAGTAGTAAAGTTACGAGATTCAAAACGTTTGATATAACCGGTTGTCTTTGTGTTATTAACCGGAGCAACACGGTTGCTACGTGTAGTCACACCTACATTTGTGACCAAAGAAACCTTACCCTGCTTTGCCAAAGCCTGAATCAAAGCATTACTACCTGCAACACCGGATAAAGAACCGTTCTGTATTTGGTCTTGGGTATATGCACCGGCGACCTCTTCATTACCGACCAAGTGAGTCGCCCCCGTCATTGCCGATACAGTATTAGATAACACAGCGATATTCATTCCGCTTGCTTCCGTTGTGGCCAAATTGTTCTTTGGGTTTGCAACTATATTTAAACCTGACGCAGAATTAATTGCGGCGGCTAGATTCAAACCAAACGCAGAATCATTAGATATAGAAACCTGTAAAACCTTGACATCGATTGTAACCAGTTGCGACAAACGTTTATTCTGACGCGCGATATATTCACCAACCCTAGTTAAAATAGAAGGAGGCGCCGTTACCGTAATTGTCCCCAAACTACGCGATACAGTAAATTTCGTATTTTCATTATCACCGATTATTGCACCGATGGCATTTTCTATTTCATCCCATTCTTTTAAAGTAGATTCCAAAGAAACTTGATTACCATCATCTGTTTCTACGGCTGTCTGATAAGAAACATCTGTACCAAGAGCATATAAAGTAAATGTTTTCGTTTCTGTTTCATAAAAGACAATAGAAGTTTTATCATAATACCATAAAATATCTAAATCGGTTGCAATTTGAGACAGTAAACCAGACAATTTACCGGTATAAGCAATATTTATAGTCTTTCTTAATTTATCTTGATTAACTTGACTATCAATTTTTACAGGTATTCCAGTAATAGAATTTATATTATTAGCCAGAACCTGTAAAGTAACTGGTTCATCTAATAAAATTGTAATTCCAGTATCTGTTTCAAATCTGGACGGTAAATTATTTCTATGTTCCAAAACGGTTGACGAAGCCCCCAACCAAACCCCTTCTGATACAGAAACGGTATCACCACTTGCAACTTTTGCGCGCGGGTTTTTTGCCATTTCAAAAGCATCATATGCATTAATAAAATCTTGATCTACTGATGCTGCGACCTTGGCAGATTCTTCCTTGGCGCAACCGGTTGCCATAACACATACGACACCGCACATAACAAAAAATTTAATTAGTTTGGTCATTTATTTTCTCCTCTGGCAAGCCATAAAAACACTTTATTCTTCTGACGTAGAAATTACCAACACCCGATTTCCTTTATAAAACTTTGCATAAGGTACGGGGGTCGCACGTGAAAAGTTTCTGACCAGCGCAGACGCAACATCTACGAAACGTCCTTTAAATACAGCACTGGCTTCAATGGGGTATTCACGTGAAGTAGCCCAAACTAAATCCCAACCTTCTTTATTACACCAGTTCTGCAGAACCTCACGCAAAGTTTGACCGCTGGCAACAACCCAAGATCTGACCTGATCCATCAGAACCACAGGTGGTTCTGCATCGGCAGATATATCAACAGAAATTTCCGTTTCTGAACTTTCTGTCATATACTCTCCGGATGCGGACACTCCAGAAGCAGTTCCAGCGAATAAATCGTCTTCTTCGTTTACCATAGCAACCTCTTCTTCGGTCAACCCCATTTTTGCGTTAAACGCATCATAACCATCTTTATACTTTGTACAAGTATTACGCGAACTCCGTGAAACAGCCAACACAGAGCCACCATCGTCTTCTAGCATTTCTCTATGCAACAGAGGCATTTCAGAACCGTTATTACATTCATTATCAAACCCCACAGGTATTTGATTACCGTGCAACATATTTGCACCACCAGACCAGCCCCCGAAACCACCGTCTCCGAAAGTTTTCAGATTAAAGTTATTTTCAACGACTAAATCAGCCCCTATTTTTGAAACGATTCTTATATTATCATTTTGCTTTGATTTAGAACATATTGCCCCCTCGCAAGAAACCTCCACATCTGCTTCTGAACCTGCAATCGGCCAAACAGGAATTTGTGCGACCTGTTGAGTTTCATTTACAAATTGATTAGATGTGTACTGTTCTTGTTGCGAAGTATCAACATTAGAACCCTGTACATAAAACACCTCTGACGTGACGACCTGAGGTAAATTTTCCGCGGCAAAGCAATAACCCGCAGCAGTTGCAAACATTGCGACAATTAAAATTTTACGAAACATCAATCTTCCTTTACTGAATATTTCTCTTATTTTAAGATTATTATAACAACTTGACCGAATCTGTGCAAGACCAAAACGCACTCTTTTAAAATCATAATTTTATTTAAGATAAAATCGCACGAATCGATAAAAGATGCTATACTGTGCTCTGTAATTTGAAACACTCAGGAGTAATTTATGCACGATTTATGGATTTTTGGTGGAATCATCTTGTTAGTTATTTTGAACGTCGGTCTTTTATGTTTTATGCTTATTATAAATCGTCGCGTTCGAGAAGCAACAAAGACATTGACTCATCAATATAATCTGATAGTAAAAATTCAATCTATATTAAAGAAAAAATCTGCAACAAATGCGGTTGCAGAAAACGCAGAAATGATATATCAAGACTTGCTACAAAATTTAATTCCTATTATGGCGGCAATTGATATAATGCCACGTAGTACTTCTGAACATCCGTTATGGCGCGCACTTGGCGGGATAATGGACGAGTACGCAAAGAATCCTTTTGCTTTGGAAAAATTACGCAGGTGCATAAAACTAGATTCCGAAGTTTCTCGCAGTGTGGATAATTATATAAATCGTGCGGACGGCTTCCTGCATTACCTGACTACCACAGATCCAGACGGTATCCTTTCTGCAACATTCACGGACGGTTTACTGGGGCAATCTTTGACTTTCTTTGCCCAGGCGAAACAACTTGCTGCGCAACATAATGAAGTATAAATTTATGCCGAAATTGTCAGAAAAACTTATTCGCGAAATATCGTCTTGCAGGCAAGAACCCAAATGGTTATTGCAATGGCGTCTTAACGCTTTTGATATATGGCAGAAAATGTCTGAACCTCATTGGGCAGAAATAGATTATAAAAATATAGATTATGATTCATTAAATTATTATAACGAACAGAAAAGTTTAGATAATTCTGATTTAAAACATACGTATGAAAAAATGGGCTTACCCGAAAGCGAACAACGGGCATTACTTGGTATGGCAACAGATACTGTAATAGACAGCAAATCTGTACATACCTCTTACACAGAGGAATTAAATAAACTAGGTATAATATTTTTACCTTTATCAGAAGCCGTAAAGCAATACCCTGACTTAGTAAAAAAATACTTAGGGACAGTTGTATCTTCAACAGATAACTTCTTTGCGGCGTTAAACGCTGCGGTATTCTCTGATGGGACTTTTGTATATATTCCGCCAGACGTAAAATGTCCCATAGATTTAGCAAGTTATTTTCGGATTGAAACTGCTAAAATAGGTCAATTTGAACGAACTCTGATAATTGCGGACAAAGGTGCAACGTTAAGTTATATGGAAGGTTGTAGTGCTCCGCGCCGTCCTAACCATCAATTACATAGCGGCGTAGTAGAAATAATTGCATTGGATGACTCTACTGTAAAATATGCAACTGTACAAAATTGGTATGCTGGGGAATTTAAAGAAAATACATCATATTCAAAAGGAGGAATACTAAATTTTGTCACTAAACGAGGTAAATGCGGTATAAACGCTCGTCTTGATTGGACTCAGGTTGAAATAGGTTCTGCAATAACATGGAAATATCCGTCCACAATTCTTGCGGGTGACAAATCAAAAAGTGATTTTTATTCTTTAACTATAACACGTGGCGGTCAGCAAGCAGATACAGGAACAAAAATGTTGCATCTCGGAAACGGAACTATTTCTAACATAGTTTCTTATGGAGTAGCATTAGATTCATCACGTCAGACATTTCGCAGTCTAGTAAGTTTTAGTGGTACGCATAGCAAAAATGCTTCGAAATGTGATACTCGCATAATAGGCAACAAAGCTATTGTAAATACTTTACCGACAATAATACATTCTAACGGTGAGAACGAACAGAGCCATGAAGCGACTACCGGAACGATAGATAAAACGCAACTATTATTCTTAATGGAAGCAGGAATAAGCGAAGACGAAGCAACCGCACTTATAATTGGTGCTGTTGCGGCACCGATTATATCTCGTCTACCTATGGAATTTCTGGTTGAATCAAAGCAACTAATTAAAATGGCGTTGGGAAAAGAATGAACTTTAATAGGGAAAAACATGTTAAGAATTGAAAATTTATATGTATCTTTTAACGATAAAACTTTATTATCGAATATAAATATGACGATAAAAAAGGGTGCCAGACATTTGTTATCTGGTCATAACGGTTCTGGCAAGACGACATTAGTATCAGTAATTGCAGGTGATCCAGAATATACAATAGACAAAGGTAAAATAATTTTTGACGGAACAGATATTACAAAAGAAAATGCGACAACCAGATCATTACTTGGAATTTTCTTAGGGGCTCAGAACGTACCAGAAATTCCTGGGCTTACGGTATTAAGTTTTCTGAAACATTCTATGTCTGCACATACGCATTTTAGGACGGGCAAAGACTTATCCATGGGGGAGTTTCTTACAAAACTTGAAGAATCTAGATTAAAACTGGATATTCCTAAAGAATGGCTGAATCGTAGCATAAATGTAGGTTTTTCTGGTGGAGAAAGAAAAAAACTTATGTTATTACGTTTAATAATGACCGAACCGAAATTTGCTATTTTAGACGAACCAGATTCTGGCGCAGACAGTACGGTACAAAAACAAATCGTACAAACTATTGAAGCAATGCGAGATACGACATTTCTTTTCATAAGTCACCAACCAAGTTTTACATCTTTAATAAAACCTACTGCTATAACCTCTTTATCATCAGGGAAACTTATGATAGAATAAAAGATAAATACAAAGGGGAAAATATTATGACAGGAAAGAAACCGGATACTCTGATAAATTGGCTTTTATGGGCTCCGCTTAGATTTAGCATAATCACATTCTTTATGATTATTGGTATGGGATTTTTATATTTTTTATTATCAAATTTATTTTTTAACGGTGCAGACGCAGGAAACGGTATAAAGTTAATTTTATTAGCAATCGTGTTTGCTTTAAGTGCTTACATTATGTTAAAAAAAATGCCGTCAGAAAATCTGGATAGAAAAAGTTTTGTGGCTTTAAATAATGCACAAATATTTTTAATATCAGTCGCCTTTTTTGTTTCTGGCCTTATAATTGCATCAAATGCTAACAAACTTTTATTTATAGGTGTAAACCTTAACATTACTGCAATGTTTATAATAGTATTTATGATACTATTTTATCTGTATCTGGGGGGAGTATTTATATCTAACTTATACGCAAAATATCGCCGTTGCAGAGCAATGGGTGTATCTTCTTGGAAAATAATATGTACACTTCCTTTGGGTTTCGGGTTGTTATGGATACCAGGATACATTGTACCCGAACAGAATAAAAACAAACCTATACTGCAAATAAAAACTAAATGGTATGAAAAATTTACAAACTGGACTTTATCAAAAATCACAAAGACCTTAACTGTATTTATTCTTTTAACATTCATTTCCGTTTTTTTCTTTGGTTTTAATTCTGTATTGTTAACAATGTTTTTGGCGGTATTATTTTCAATATGGTTAAATATAGTGGGTAAAGATAACTTTAAAAAAATTGTTCCTAATAAATACGCAAATTTTGCGGTTTTAGTAAATATAATTCTATTACTTTTACTTATAGGAATAACAACATATTCGACTATACATAAGAATAATAACTTACAAATAAATATCAGCGATATTTCATATGTGATTCCGAACCAATAAAAACGCGCTATATAGACAAAAACAAGGCATGGAGGATTTTATGAATGGAATAATTTTCTTTGCGGCATTAATATTTTTTTTATGGCTTGGTCGTTCTATTTTGATACCTTTACTTGTTGCAACTTTTTTTTGGTATCTTATAAACGCAACATCCACATACTTTCGAAAAATTATGCCTGTAAATTCCGAAGAAGAAAGAAAAGAAAAACCATTTATTGGGCATGTCTTTGATTGGCTATCTGGAATTTCTGCAACTTTAATATTCTGTGCCGTAATATATTTCTTTATCACACAAATACAACCAATGTTTAAAGAACTGGTCAACGCATTACCGGCAATACAACACAGCCTTATAAACTTTGGAAAATACCTTTCTGAATCACTTGGCATACGCTTTGACGCCAGTATGTTACCTAATATAGCAAACATTGCTACAAATATTGGTTCATCTGCGGCAAACCTTGTCACTTCTGCGGGAATGATTATCATATATATGCTGTTCATATTCATTGAACAAAGTACTTTTAACAAAAAATTTTCTGTTTTGTTTCCTAACCGAACACAATCAAAAAAAATGCGTTATATATTAGAAAGCATTGATACAAATATGAAAAAATACTTATTTATGAAAACGTTATTATCCGGAATTACTGGTATTCTTTCTTATTTCTGGTTACAGATGATAGGTGTTGAATTTGCGGGCATATGGGCTTTTGTAGTATTCATAACTAGTTATATTCCTACAATTGGTGCGATTGTTGCATGTGCATTACCGATACTATACTCGTTAATCACCGCACCTTCATTACATCAACCCATATTAACCGCTATCGGTTTAATAGGACTGCAGATAATATTTGGTAATATATTAGAACCAAAGTTAACGGGAAAGACTTTAAACCTTTCGACACTGGCAATATTAATAAACCTAGTATTCTGGGGTATGATATGGGGAATTGCAGGAATGTTTTTCAGCGTACCGCTGTTAGTTGCTACATTTATAATAACGGCGCAATTTGATTCTACGCGTTGGATTGCTATATTACTATCTGCGGACGGAAAAATTCCTGATAAAAAAGAAGAAGAATAAAAAGACAAGATTCTTATTTTAGCCTATTCAAAACGGCCACCGCATTTTCAAGAATTACGCGTGCAGATTCAGAATCTAACTTTTCTTTTATATCAGAAAGTCTTATCTTACCCATACTTTCCTGAGCAGAGAAACTGGTTAAAGTCTCATCAATAAAAACTATGGGTAAATTTACATATTCAGACGTTTCTATTGCACAATCACGAACCAATTTTGCCGTACTAGAATTTTTACCGTCTGAATATGTCGGTAAACCGAAAACTATGCCGACGACTTTTTCTGCAATTGCCGTGTCAGCAATTTGTCTGGCAACAGACTGTGATTTCTTTAATGATACAATTGGTTCACGAACAAAGAAAAACTCTTGGGAATCATCGGAAACGGCAACACCAGTTCTTTTCGCCCCCCAATCTATTCCTAAAAGACGCCCTTTGCGCGGAAAATCCTTGAAATCTGGCAAAATCATTGTATAATTTCCTCGGTTAATTATTAACATAAATAGAATAGGATTTGAAATGCCTTTTAGCAAGCAACAATTACAAAAATTTGCAGATTTAATAAAATTAGAAATTACAGAAGAAAAACTTGAACATATGAATATAGACTCTGTAATTGAATGGTTGGATAAACTACAAAAGATTGATACCACAGGTATTGAACCTATGTTAAATCCGGCAGAACATAAACTGCCACGACGGGCAGATATTGTAACAGACGGAAATATCAGAGATTTAGTTTTAGCAAATGCCCCCGACAACGCAGGTGTTTCACGTGGATATTTTGCAGTACCCAAAGTTATGGACGAATAATTAATAAACCTCAAAGTGAAAAAAATGATAGACCTAACAATTACAGAAGCATTAAAAAAATTAAAATCGGGTGAAATAAGTGCAGTTGAATTAACTCGTGCTTATCTGGACAGAATAGAACAATACGGCAAAGAACTAAATTGCTATATAACTGTCACACCAGAACGTGCAATGGCAGACGCGGCGGCATCTGATGCGCGCTATGCCGCGGGTACCGCCCTACCCTTAGATGGTATTCCGATTGGTATGAAAGATTTATTTGCTACGCGTGGAATCAGAACAACTGCCGCGTCACGAATGTTAGAAAATTTTGTACCGGAATACGAATCGACCGTTTCACAGAAATTCATTGATTCAGGAACTGTATTACTAGGTAAAACAAATCTTGATGAATTTGCAATGGGTACATTCAGTAAGACAAGTTATTTTGGTGCTCCGGTAAATCCATGGCAACTTGAAAACCGTTTAACCGCAGGTGGCTCATCTGGTGGCACAACCAGCGCAGTTGCAAGCGGTCTGGCAATTGGTGGCACAGGAACTGATACAGGTGGTTCAATTCGGTTTCCTTCTGCAATAACAGGGTTAGTCGGTATGAAACCTACATACGGTTTATGCAGTCGCTGGGGCTGTGTTGCATTCGCATCAAGTTTAGATACTCCGGGGCCGATTGGACGCACAGTTGAAGATACAGCATTGCTATTATCCGCGATGGCAGGACATGATCCGAAAGATTCTACCAGTTCAAATAAAAATTTTGATTTTGACGGCAGTTTGCAACCGATTTTAAATAAATCAGATAAACCTCTTCGCATAGGAATTATAAAAGAACTGATGGACGTAAAAATTTCGGAAGATATGAAAAAACTGTTTGAATCAAGAATAGCAGATTTAAAGTCAAACGGTGCAGAAATAGTTGAAGTATCTATACCGAACATTCTGGACGCATTGGCGGTATATTATATAATTGCTCCGGCAGAAGCATCGTCTAATCTTGCGCGCTATGACGGTATGAGGTATGGACTGCGCGTAGAAGGCAAAGATATTTATGATACATTTAAGAAAACTCGTGCGGCGGGCTTTGGTGAAGAAGTTCAACGTCGTATAATTATCGGTACCGCTGTATTATCTAGTGAGTCATACGAAGTATATTTCATGCAAGCGGCACGTGTTCGCAGAATGATATCAGAAAGTTTTAATCATGCATTTACAATGTGTGATTTAATAGTATGTCCATCCAGTGCAGGAACTGCATTACCTCTTGATTCAGATTTAACGCCACTGGAATATTATGCATTAGATATGTTTACCGTTGCGATGAATCTTGCGGGTATTCCTGCTTGCAGTGTACCATGTGGTTTGGCAGAAAATGGTTTACCACTAGGTATGCAAGTTGTTGGCAAACGCTTTGATGATTTAAAGGTTCTACAACTTGCAAAACATATTGAACAATTTGCAGGAATTGATAACAGACCGACAAAAGTAATGGGGAAATAAAAAAATGGTGGCTAGAAGTGGAATCGAACCACTGACACAGGGATTTTCAGTCCCTTGCTCTACCAACTGAGCTATCTAGCCAACGCGAAACGAATAATAAAATACCAAAAGACAAAAAGCAAGGAAAAATAAAAATGTTTACAATAAAAGGCAAAACAACAGATTGGGAATTAGTCATAGGGTTGGAAACGCATATAGAAGTTCTGTCTAACAGCAAACTTTTTAGTGGTGCGTCCGCAGATTATAATCCCAGCATTTCACCAAACACCCAAGTTTCTATGGTTGACGTTGCTATGCCTGGTATGTTGCCTGTCTTAAACGAATACTGTGTTGAACAGGCGATTCGTATGGGACTGGGGTTAAATGCAGAAATATCCAGAAAAAGCAAATTTGCTCGTAAACAGTACTTCTACCCTGACCTGCCACAAGGTTATCAAATTTCACAACCTCCGGAAGAACCGCCAATTGTCGGTCGTGGTTGGGTCGAAATTATGGGGGACGATGGAAAACCTAAAAAGATTTTAATTGAACGTGCACATTTGGAGCAAGACGCTGCAAAATTAAAACATGATATTCATCCAACAAAATCATTTGTTGACTTTAATAGAACGAGTGTTGCTTTATTAGAAATTGTAACTTATCTGGATACTAAAAACCCAGATAACACATCTTATATATCGTCTCCTGATGAAATGGAACGTTATTTACGTGAAATTCGTGAAATTGCCCGTGCGCTTGGTGTATCAAAAGCAAACATGGAAGAAGGTTCTATGCGTTCCGACGTAAATGTATCTGTCAGACCAGTTGGCTCAAAAGAATTCAGAACACGTACAGAAACAAAAAACATGGTTTCCTTTAAATTTATAAAGTCCGCCATTGAATACGAAGCACGTCGTCAAATAGAAATATATGAAAGCGGTGGTAAGGTATCACAGGATACTATGCACTATAACCAAGAAGACGGTACGACATCTGTTGCCCGTAAAAAAGAAGACGCATTAGATTATCGTTATTTTCCAGACCCAGACTTATTACCACTGGAAATAAGTGAAGAAACAATTGAAAGAATTCGCAGTACCATGCCTGAATTACCGGCAGCAACTCGTGCACGTTATATCAATTTAGGTCTAAGTGAATATGATGCAGCACGTTTAACAGAATCGACAGATATATCAAAATGGTTTGACGCAGCAGTTGGTGATAAACCTGAACGTGCAAAACAGATTGCGAACTGGATGATAAGTGAACTATTTGCACACCCAGAAAATTGGGATGTAAAAAACGCTGTGGATACATCTGAACAAGGCACAGCGCGAATTATCACACCTGAAAATTTAGCCGAATTAGTAGATATGATTTCTGCATCTGAAATCAACGGTAAACAAGCAAAAGAAATATTTATAAAAATGTTAGATGGCGAATCGGGGACACCAAAAGAAATCGCAGACCGATTCGGTATGAAGCAAATTACAGATACAGGTGCAATAGAAAAAGCAGTTGATGATGTAATAAATGCAAACCCGTCACAAGTTGAACAATACAAATCTGGCAAAGTCGGTTTGCTTGGATTCTTTGTAGGAAATGTTATGAAAGCAACAGGCGGAAAAGCAAACCCAAGTGTAGTTAACGAAATTTTAAAACAAAAATTATCATAAGACATTTTAATTACGGAGTAAAAAATGAGCATAAAATCAAGAATTAAATTTATATCATTTATTTCAAAATATTTTGCACAAGAAAAGAACCCATTTTTACCAGAAGTTCCATGTACAACCATAAAACAAATACATTCACAAAACTATTTCAATAAACTGCAAAAGACAAAGCAAAAGTTTATCAGGAATCAAAGAACAAAAAGTAAATAAAACAATGACAAGGAAATTCTTTATTCAAACTTTTGGCTGTCAGATGAACGTATATGATGGTCAACGAATCGCAGCAATGCTGAACAAGCACGGTTTTTCACAAACAGAAAACCTTGCAGACGCTGATATAATCATATTAAACACATGCGCTGTTAGAGAAAAAGCAACGAATAAAGTTTTTTCTGCATTGGGGCGTGTTCGTCGCGCAAAAAAAACAGATGCTCTTTTCGGCATAGTCGGTTGCGTAGCACGTGAAGCGGGTGAAACGGCTTTTAAACGAATTCCTGATTTGAATTTTGTTTTAGGACCACAAAGTTATCATAAACTTCCAGAAATATTAGAAAATCCTGATATAAAACTGTTCAATATTGATTTAACAGGATTAGAAAAATTTGATGAACTACCTCAAATGGAAAAATCACCCACAGTGGCATATATACCTATCCAAGAAGGATGTAATCATTGCTGCACATATTGCATTGTACCCTACACTCGCGGTCGCGAGTTATCGCGTCCTTTTAAAGATGTTATACGCGACACCGAACACGCTTCGGAAACAGGCGCAATAGAAATATGCTTTCTGGGTCAAAATGTAAACGGTTATAAATACACAGATGAAACAACAGGCAAAACATATCGTTTATCTGACTTGATAAAAGAAACAGCAAAACTGGTTAACATCAAAAGAATTCGTTTTACATCCAGTTATCCAACAGAAATGACCGATGACCTGATTGACATGTTCAGAACAGAACCTAAACTTTTACCGTTTTTGAACATGCCTATACAAAGCGGGTCTCAGAATGTATTGACACGGATGAACCGACCTTATAGTTTGGGCCTATATATAGATATAGTTAACGGGTTGAAATCTGCACGCCCAGACATTCAAATATCAAGTGATTTTATAGTTGGATTCCCAGGTGAAACAGAAGAAGATTTTGAGCAAACAATGGAAATAGTAAAAAGAATAAGATATATAAATTCTTATTCTTTTAAATACTCGCCCCGCCCTCACACAGCGGCTGCATTAATGAAAGACCAGATACCAGAATCTGTTAAAGCAGATAGATTAGCAAAACTGGATTCTTACCTAAACGAACTGCAAAGAAAATTTAATGAATCATGCATAGGAAAAACAATGGAGTGTTTATGCGAAGGACCAGACAAAACCGGTAAACATCTAGTTTATAGAACTCCATACATGCAACAATGTATCGTTAACACCATAAAAGATAACCAAGAAAAGCAACTTGCAAACATTCGTATAACTGCTGCAAATAAAGCGTCTTTACGTGGCGATATTGTGGACTAATTAAAATTCTATGGTTGCACCTAACCTAAGATTATATGAAAGGCCCATTTCATCATATATAGCAGCAATTTCTGCATTACCCCCTACCCTATCAAAAGGCGATACAAAGTTTACACGAAAAGAAGCCAACACTTGTCCCGAAGTTAACATACGAAATCTTAACCCATAATCATACTTAATATCAAAATCGTTTGATATAAATTTTATTTCTGCACCAACGCCAGCGACAAAATCTGTATCTTTCTGATTCAAAACATAAACAGAATCTGTACCAAGATTTATAAACGGAATCAACCTTACATTTTCTAAGACATTAAAAATCTTTCCTATATTCGTAACAAAATAATACGAAGAACCTTTCGGGTTATATTCTATCGCCCCATCAGAAAAAACAAAACCAGTATCAAAACTAGCCAATGTCATACCAGCAATTAAATCCGCGACCCAAATTTTATCGTTGTAATTTATCATTAAATTACCACCATATAATAAAGCGCGAAAAATCGTTCAATTTATCAGAAAAATTCATATCTGCAGCATAACCAGATATACCGACAGAAACTTTATCAGAAACAGATAAATCAAGAGCAATCTTACCGCCCAAAGAATGAAAATCATCGTTAAAAATACTGAACGGTATAAAATTTATAACATTATCATCGGCATAATCAGAAAAGCCCACAAAATAGTTAAATATCCGAATCGGTGTCATAAGTTTTAACGGATTTGTTTTTACAGACTCATCGATAATTCTATTTAACTCTGTTCTTGAAGAAGCCGAATCCAAAGCATTTAATAATTTATCATCTGAATTTTCCGTTCTTAAAAAGTTTATAAAATTGCCCATTTTAGTATTAAAAATTTTGGAATAATCTGTTTCCCTAATTAACCTTGCATATACAGAACCGTCTTCTTTATAAGATTGAATGACATACATTGAATCAAGGTTTTCCGGATAAAAAAGAACGGTACCGTCGCCAGAGACATTAGAAAATATCGGGCGATTAACAATATCATGAAAAGAATTTACTTTAATAATTACATTTCCCGATAATTCTATATCCGGTGCGTCTCCGGAACGTGTAAGCGATGTAAGACTATCGAAAAACAATACCGAATCGCCGAAAATTATTTTTTCTGCATCTCTGCCGAAATTGATAACAGAACTCAAAGATAAAGTTTCAGAACTATTTATAAAAAGATTATATCCACCATTTACACTAATCGAATTAAAATCATTTTCATTATGAATAACCTGAGTTAATTTGGCATTATTTTCCAGATAAAAACTTCCGTTTATATCTCCTTTATTTTGTAATAACAAACGATGCCCAGAAAGCACATTTATATCACCGTTTATTGTTCCATTATTTATTACTGAAATAGATTTCACAATTTCCAGAGTATTAACAAAAACAAAAGCATTTTCTGCAAAAATCGTATTTTCTGATATTTCATAATTATTAGCAAAAAGATATCCCTGTATAACATTATTAAAATCCGCCCAGGCGTTGCTTATTGGGAGTAACACCATCAAAAAAACGTAAATAAATATATTTTTAATCTCCACAAACAAAACACTAGCACATAAGATTTTTTTCTTAAAGGAAAAACATATAAAACCCTCGAAAAATCGAGGGTTAAAAATTCACAACTATACAAACTTTATAACATCATACCCTTTTCCAGAGTACCCCACGCGGCTTTATAACCGCCATCGCGTTCAAGATAAATTTTAGCGTTATTCAGTTGTTCTGCCGTCATACCGCGTAATATGAAAGATTCTTGCAGTTTCCCTGGCTTTTCAATACGTAAAGTCGGCAAACCTGTCGCAAGCGTTGTATCACTGCAGCACATACCAGTTGAACATTTTTCACATTGATATATGCGCATATTATAAGTTACCCCTGGGCGCAAATCTTTTAAATCAACATCCATTTTTAAACCGGCATCTGTTTCATTAAATTTTATATACCCCATTCTAGATTCACCACCGTGACTACTGTGAGTATACATTTTTGCATGAACACGTGTTATATCTGCATCTTCATAAGTTTGGTAAAAACCTACTTTTTCAGGTGCTTTTTGCATATTTTTGTTTTTCATTTGCATCTGTTGTGGGTGTCCTTGCGGTGACATCATACGCTTTTGACCGCAACCGTTACATCCGGTCAGCAAAATCGCAAGTCCCAAGACAGATGATAAAACCAAAAATTTTTTTACTAAGTTTTTCATAAAGTTCTCCTTTTTTCTTATGGTTACGAAACTAATTGTATAACATTTTTTATCATTTTTCGTCAGGTTTGAATACCTAGGAAAAGCCTGAAAATAATGCATATAGAACGTTTTGAATACTGTCCTATAACCATTTAAAACAAATGCTGATAATTTGTATCCGTAAAGGAGAAAAATATGTATGAACTTATGCAACATTTAATCGCATTTAAATATGCTTGTAAAATAAATCATTGGTCTACTGATAAATATTCACCACACTTATTATACGACAGACTTACAGAAGATTTAGATACCTGGATTGACAACATAGCAGAATGCTATTTCATGGCTATGGATAATAAAAAAGTCTTTAAACCGGATTTACTAAACCCTAAACTTGTTGATAAAGATTTAGTAAAAATGTGTGAAAACATAATATCAAGACTAGAAGAATTATTAAATGATGACGAATTAAACGAAGGTATGACATCACAACTTAGCGCCATAGAAGAAGGCTTCCTTGGGAAAATTGCTTTGGCAAAATTGGCATAAAAAAAGCCCTTGCACAGGGCTTTTTTTTAGCGATAAATTTAACTATGTAATTTAAAGAAAGAATCTAATAAAACCTTTGGTGAATATTGATGCTTACTGACAGGCGTTAATTCTTTATCAACACCCATCAAATAATATACTGCTTGCTGTGCTGCACGCACGGAATATTCCATTGTAAAAACGACATCTTCTGGAACTTCAGCGAACTGACTTACAAAAGCAAAGTTTTCATATCCTTTCGGGTTTACTAATGGTCTATCACCGATTCTTCTTGGTTGAAACTGAGAATCAATATAAGGCATTATAGAAGTTCTGCATATAAGTCCTCGCATCATTTCTGCTTGTTCTTTTTTAGGTATTTGCAAATGCCCCATCAATTCTTTCATTATTTCTCGTCCGGTACATTTATACATAGGCTTTTTAACATAATCACCATTTGCAAACATATTCAATGAATACCCCCAAAATATTTGTGTATCTAACGGTTGATTTTTAAAATGAGGCTGTCTTGCAACAACAATGGACAGAAGCCACGAAGAATCTTTAAACGTCATCAATGCACCACCACCGGGGTGATTCCTAGAAAAATCCTGAATATAATTTAAAAGTTTCGGATTTTTATTAATTGTTACCGTGAACGACATCCACATACTTTCATCCGGAGCACCATAAAAAACAGCGGGTATGCCGAACTCTGGTCTTCCTTCGGCTATTTTTTCCCATAACTCAAATGAAGGGGGCATTTCGTTCTTCTTATATTTTGCAACGGTATCCATACCAGCCTGATCCGAATTATCTGTCATACAGCCATTTGTAAAAATTACTAAATCTGTTGGTGAAATCTTAACCGTTTTCTTTTTACCAGACAGAGAATATATTATTTCATCCGCTACTATTTCGCCTTTTTGTAGTTTGACGAAAGAAACATCTTTCACGGTTGCTTTAAAAGTAATCTGTACACCATTTTCTTTCAGCCAATCTACAATAGGTTTAACAATAGAATCATGCTGATTATATACCGTACGAGCCACACCCGCCAATGTATGTATACGCGGAAATTCGTGCATAAATCGTATCATATATCTACGTAACTCAGCAGCACTGGACCAAGGCTGAAATGCAAAAGTGGTTTGCCACATAAACCAGAAGTTAGTTTTAAAAAAATGTTTTCCAAAAACCTCTTCTATTTTTTTTGCTCCCAAAGATTTTTCTGTTTCTAATAAAATTAACTTTTCCATTTCTCTTCGGTCTCTGGACGAAAAGCCCATTTTTGTAACATCTACCTTGGTTCCGTCACGTCTAACAAGACGTGCACGCGAACACGTTTTAAATTCTTCATTAAATTCCAAGAATTCTTCTTCCATGCTTATATTCTGAAATTCTATTGACGGGATACTGCTCATAATATCTTGCAAACATTCATACGTTGGTATATTGAGCATTCTACCACCGCGTATCATATAACCCTTATTTGCATCTCCTGCCCCATCCAGACTTCCCCCGTCTACATCCAAGGTTTCAAATATACGAATGTTTTTACCTGGTACCTTTGCGTCTCTTATAAGATATACTGCGGCTGCCAGAGAACCTATTCCAGATCCGATCATATAAACATATGTATTTTTCGGATTTCGTTTAATGGTACTTTTACCTGCTTTTGCCATAAAAACCTCCTTATTGTTTACTCTTTTATGGTATCAATTCTGAGCCTCAAAATATATAGGACATAAAGGATAAAACCTTTGGATTCCTAGCATATACATAAAAATCGCTTGGTATTAACCCAAGCGATTTTATAATAAAGATAATCCCGTGAAAACACGGGATAAAAGACACCTTAGAACATAAATCTTATACCTACATCACCGCCAAAGTTATGCAGACCAGATTCAATATCTACATAATTATAACGTGCGGCTAAATCAACAGCGAAACGTTCCATATCAAACGTTACCCCCAACGTTCCCATTGCCGAGAAACGTGTTTTACTTTCGCTATGATGTCCGACATCTGGTACAATACGTTTAACATCTGTAAAGGCGGCACCCGCACCTAAACCTACGAAGGGACGAACTATATGATACTCGCCAATTTCCCAATACATATTCCATAACAAAGTTTGCATTTTGGTTTCTATTTTTACATCATTGATATCACCGAAATCTGCGCTATCTTTTATTTTGCTATAAATAGACCATTCTATTTCAGAACGAACCGTATCGCATATTTCCAAACCCATTGCCGCACGACCTTGGAAAGCCATGTCGCTTAAAGTTTCTTTATGATCATTAAAATTATAATTTAAGTTTGAATAACTTGCACCACCACGGATGCCGATATAAGGATCCCAACCAAAAAGTTGCCATCCACTACTTCTCTGCTGATATCCTGGTGCAGAAAACGCCGGGCATGCTATCAAAACAGCCAACGTTGATATAACTATTTTTTTCATTTTCTCTCCTTTTAAGTTTTTTATAAAGTTCATGTCAGCATAATCATTCTATCAAACACCGATAAAACTTTGCATAGGTATGGATACCTTGACGCATTCAACGTTTTATACTTACAGAAAAAACCTTGCAATTAGCGAAAAAAAGTCTATAATCAACCAAGTTAAAAAATAAAAGACCCTCGGGTGCGTAGCTCAGTTGGTAGAGCAACTGACTCTTAATCAGTGGGTCCAGGGTTCGAGTCCCTGCGCGCCCACCAAAACAAAAAACCGCTACCGCGGTTTATTTTTTATTTTTTCAAATAAGAAGACGGGTTATACGCTTTCGTTCCTTTTCTTATTTCAAAGTGCAGTTGTGGTTGATCAACTTTACCTGTTGCACCGACAGTACCTATCTTTTGCCCCACTGAAACTTTTGCTCCGCGTCGAACAGTCATTGAATCCATATGGGCATACACAGTCATCCATCCACCAGAATGCTGAATTATTATTAAATTTCCCATACCTTTTACCTCATTACCAGCATAGGCAACCACACCATTTTCTGCTGCTTTAACGGCAGTTCCTTTTGATGCACCGATATTTATTCCGTCATTAAATAAACCACCTGATTTTGCACCATATTCCGACAATATTTTTCCGCGAACTGGCCAAGAAAATTTTGATGACGACCTGGCACTGATGGCCGGCAATTTTTTCGTCGGGTCAGAGGATATTTTTTCCTTTGCTTTTACCGTAGAAGCATCTGTACTTTTTACATTTTTTTGTACCGTTTTTTCATCGGGCTTTTGTGAAACATAAGCGCTACGAACAGGTGCATTACTTAAATCCGGAACTTTTAATTTCTGTCCGACAGATACCGTAAACGGTGCGGATATCCCGTTCATAACAGCCAAATCATTTACCGGCACAGAATACTTACGAGATATAGAATATAATGTATCTCCTGCCTCAACAGTAATTTCACGTAAGGCGACTCGCGTTTTTGTTTGGTTAACTATGTTGTTAGGTTTAACCACTTCCACCGTTTGAACGGTATTTACTTCAATTGTTTTCGGGATACTTAGTTTCTGACCGACAGACAAAACATACGGTTCTGATAAGTTGTTTATTTCGGCAATTTCTTCTGCACTTACGTTATATTTTTTTGCCAGAGAATATAATGTATCACCTGCAACAACCGTAATTTCAGTATCTGCCTGCAAAGTTTTCATACCGCCGTACATAGGTACATTTAAATATTCTTCCTGTGCAACAAAGGTCTCGTCCGATATAGGAGCACCATAATCGATACTTATAGAAGTTTCCGCAGTATCGCCATACATTGATAAGTACGAAGAATTTTCATATTGTGGCGGTACAATATAATCGTCTACGCTAGCATATTCCACATATTCCTGGCTTTGTACCGAACCGTATAAAGTCGGTGACGCGTATACACCATAGTCTATTGCAGCAGAATTATATATTTCTGGTTGAGTATCCGGATCTGCCAGCAAAGCAGGATATCGGGCAGAAATAAATTCTCCGACCGTATCCGGTAAGGCGATTATTTTAGGTTGCAAATCACATGCTGAAAAAGTCAGCATTAACATCCCCAAAAAAAACAAAAAGATTTTTTTCACACGAAAATTATATCATAAAAAAATGATTAAATAAACAAACTAAGATTTTATTTTTCATCCGACTTCATAAAAAGGATACTTATTTCAAACAAGCCCCACATCGGCAATGCTAGCAAAATTTGTGACACAACATCCGGAGGTGTCAGAACAGCGGCAATTATTACAATAAAAACTATTGCATATCTGCGCATTTTAACTACTCGTGTCTTAGATAAAACGCCGATTCTATTCAAAAGAATCATTACCAAAGGCAATTGAAAAGCGAGGCCAAACAATTTAAGCAATCCTATTGAAAAGGATAAATAATCTTTTGCAACAGGTAAAATTACCGAAGGTACTGGTGCCGATTGATTTAATTCGATAAAGAAAGAAAAAACAAATGGGAATAAAACATAAAAAGCGAAAGCCACACCTGCTAAAAATAAAACTGGGGAACAAATCATAATTGGCCAGACAATATTTTTTTCTTTTTTATGTAGTCCCGGTGCCACAAAAGCCCAAATCTGCCACAAAGCGAACGGCGTTACCAAGAATAAAGCAAATAAAACCGATAAAGAAAAACGAATCATCAAACCGTCTGCAACGCCTGTATATAGAAACGCACCATCAGACCAGACATTTAATAACGGCGCGGTCAAAAATTCTTGCATGACAGGTGATAAATACCACCCCAAAATCAAAGAAACGGCAAAAAACGCAAAAGTCCACAGAATTCGACTACGTAATTCGACGAAATGTTGGCTTAAAGTCATTTTTTTCATTTGTTCTTTCCGGCTTTTAATTTACTTCTTTTTATCTTCTTCTTTTTATTATTTTTATTCGAAGATTTTATAGGAGTAGAAAAATCGGCTAATATATCATCCGTTGTTGTTTTTAATAATTCGTCCAAGGGTTTTTCCAGATCTATTTGCTGTTTCATTTTTTCAGAAGCATCAGAAATTTTCCAGACTATATTACGAATAAAACCAACTAATCGAGCCAAAAATTTTGCTACATCGGGCCACATTCGCGCAGGGATTACCAGAATCCCAACCAACAAAATAACTAAAAATTCAGCCCAACTTATTCCGAACATTTTTAATCGTAAAAAGAATCACCACCACTTGTACTGATTGTTTTATGTCTTTGAATCTGGAAAAAGTTCTTTCCAAAATTTGTTTTCTTTTCGAGATTAGAAAACGCTACATCTGTTTTTGCACCTGTTGCGTCAATCACAGTCCAAGAATTTAATTTTACAGGTTCTCTATCAAATACAACCTGCATATTTCCCAGACCTTCCTGTCCGCGCAAATTCATTTTTAACGAAAAAGTTTTTTTATCGGCAGAGGTTTCATAAACATTTATATCTGCGTTTTTCAAATTTATATTTTTTCTAATCAAAATTCCTGCCGGAGTACTTGTTAATGGAACGGTTGTAATTTGATCCAAAGATTTATCAAAAAAATATAAATCTTGCCCATCTGCGATTAACTGAACAGGCATATTATCATAATCTAATCGAACGCGTCCTGGGCGGAGCATAGAAAAAGTCCCCTGCTCTTTTTTACCATTTGCCGTCTGAATAAATGTCCCGGTTAAACCCGTTATAGAATTTAGATAATTTTCCGCGGAATTTACCAAATCTGCATCCACAGCAGCATTTGCGTTTAAACAAAAAAATAACACAGAAAAAACAGATAAAAACTTTTTCATTTCATCCCCTTGAACAAAGTCAAAACTTTCTCGCGTACATTTTCAATAGTATCACGAACTACGGCACCGGCAGCATTCAGATGTCCGCCACCACCCAAAGCGTTAGCAATATGATCTATCGGTTTTGTTTTACTTCTCAGTGATACCCCCGTTTGATTTTCCTTTTGACGTTTCAGCAGAACGATGTATTCAAGACCTTTTATTTGTTCTAAAATACTTAATATAAGATCGCCACGACCATCTAAATTTTTATAGTCTTTCTCGTCAACCGTTGCCAGCGCCAAACGTCCTTTATAAAAGAACTCTGTATTTGCTGCCGCGCCTGCTTCTGTAATAACGCTTTTTCTAGGTTTATTATTTAACGCGTTTGATATATTTTTTATACTTATACCAGCGTCAACCATTTCCGCCATTATTCGTAGTGTTTTTCCATGACATACATATTTAAAATTTCCGGTATCCGTAATTATCGATGTAGCCAATAATTCCAAAATAGCATCATCAAATTTTAGTTTTTGAGTACAAATTAAATCATAAATAATTTCACCAACAGAAGATGCTTCAATATCGTCTATACAGATGTCAGCAAGAGGTGCGTCATTTTTATGATGATCTATTTCTGCAATAACTTTTGCGTTTTTGCATATTTCTAAAAAACCACCAAGATGATTTTCTGTTCCGTAATCTAATAAAATTACTAAATCAAAAACTTTTTTTAAATCTATGTGCTCAAAATATATAATATTTTTTCTATCTGGTACATTATCTAAACAATCTGGTATATTACCATCATAAACGCAAACAGTTTTTTTATTAAAATTCAAATGAATCAACCTTGCCAAAGCAAGCACAGAACATAAAGAATCCCCATCTGGATTTTTATGTCCAGCAATTGCGATAGATTTCGCAGTTTTTATTTTATCTATAAAATCCTTTACATTTTTTTTCATATTCAAACCGCAATATCTTCTAATACGAATTGAGCACTTATTCTTCCATTATAATCATTTTCTTTTAATTTACCCAGCATCATTATTTTAGTATTTACATTTGCCTCGTCCAGTAAAAAATCTCCGACAGGTGTTCCTACTAAATTAAATCCGACGAAAGATAACAAAGTTCCATTACTGGTTCCGACGGTTCCGCGTAAATGAGCACCTTTTCCCATCGTACTTGCATATCTAAGTGTAGCACCATATAAAACCAAAGTAGGTTCTGGATTCCCCTGTCCGAAAGGCTCCAAAGCGGACATTTTATTAACTAATTTCATATTTGCGCTACCCGCATCTAACTCCGCATCGACAAGAATCTCTTGATGAGGATATTCACCATTTAGTTGTTCTTTAACAGCATTTTCCAAAAAATCACAGAATAAATTTTCTTTATCGGCGGATAATGAAAATCCTGCTGCTGCTGCGTGTCCACCACCTTCTGTTATAATTCCTTGTGCCAAAGCATCATGAATTATCTTACCCAAATCAATTCCATGAATGGAACGTCCTGATCCATTTATCATTCCATCGCAGCGCGTTGCCACACACGAAGGTAAATTATATTTATCTTTCAATCTTCCTGCAATGATACCCATAACGCCACCATGCCAATTATCCCCACAAACGAACAGACTACACCGTCCGCTTTCGCAACATTTCCGAGCCATATCCGTCGCCGATAGCATTATTGCGTTTTGAATATCTATTCTTTCTTGGTTCATTGAATGCAAACGCTTCGCTAAGTCCTGAGCAATTAAAACATTATCTGTCAACAATAATTCTAACGCAGGGTTAGCCGAATCCAGTCTTCCTGCTGCATTTAATCTGGGCCCCAAAGCGAATCCTACTGCATAAACTGATGGTTTCTTTATACCTGCAACGTCCATTAAAACGCGTAGACCTAAATTATTTCTCAGCGCTAAAACTTTCAAACCTGTGGCTACGAAAGCTCTATTTAATTCGATTAATGGCATAGTATCACAAATTGTACCCAACGCGACAAGATCCAAATAATTCATAAGATTCGTACTTTCCAATCTAGTACGTAGTTCTTTATCTATTTCCCTATTTTTTAACTCTCTTCTCAGCGCGACCAAAACCAAAAAGGCCACACCAACCCCCGCCAAATAAGACAAATCTGATTTATCGTCCGGCTGCTTGGGGTTTACTATTGCATCGGCAGCCGGCAAAAGCGCATCCGGAGAATGATGATCTGTGACAACCGTACTCAAACCTAATTTTTTTGCGTGCTCTATTTCTTTTACACCGCTTATTCCGCAGTCAACAGTAATTAAAAGTTTTACTTCCTGGGCAGCAATTTCATCTATTGCGGCCATATTTAAACCGTATCCTTCACCTTCACGCATTGGTAAATGCCATACAACATCTACGCCTAATGCGCGTAAATACTTAACAAAAATAGCAGTAGATGTAATTCCATCAACATCATAATCGCCATATATTGCAATTTTTTCATGTTTTAAGATACTATCTGCAATTATTTTTGCCGCTTTATCTATATCCAATAAAACAGAAGGATTTGGCATATAGTCTTTTACACAAGGGTTCAAGAACTTTTCCATCGCCGCCATATCGGTAATTCCGCGACGAGCAAGTATTCTTTGTAGTAAATTATCTACTTGGCATAAAGTTTCATCTTCCTCAGGACACACCGCCACCGCCCATGCTTTTCCCAGCACGGACTTATCTACAATATTTTTCACGCTATACTCTTTTTTTATTATCTTAGTAATTATAATCTAAAATTATTCAAATAGCAACGGCAGGATACTATCAAGTATTTTACCGGCGGTCGGCACAGCATTCCAAGCGGCGGTTCTTAAACCGAAAGATTCTGTTGTCCCCTTGGGCTCATCAAGTATTACCAAAAGAGTGTATTGTGGTGCAGATACCGGAAAAATTCCGGCAAATGCGGTTAAGTTTTTCTTATGATCTACGCGTCCGTTTATATATTTTTCTGCGGTTGCGGTTTTTCCGCCTATTTGAATACCTGCAATTCTGGCTTGTTTACCGCTGGTTTCTTCTGCGATTCGCAACATTATTCCTCGTAATCTGGATGAAATTTCATCTGATAAAACACGTTCTCCCTTTACCACTCCGACATTTCTTTTAAGCAATGTAGGATAAATATATATTCCACCGTTTGTCATAGAATTTACTGCCAACAATAAATGCATAGGCGTTACAGAAATTCCGTGTCCGAAAGATAAAGTCGCCTTTTCCACAGGCCCCCATTTTGCCGGCATCAAAGGTCTTTCTGTTGTACCGAAATCTAAACTTAGCGGTTCGTCCAGATGTACTCGATGAAAGAATTCTTTTTGCGTACCGTCCGGTAAGTCCAAAGCAATTTGGGCACTACCAGCATTACATGAATGCAACATAATTTCTTCTACATTCAAATTCGGTCTTGGCGGTTTAAAACTTCTTACATCTCCGATTTTTGCAGCGGTACGTCCGAACTTATCGGGTATTTTAAATGGCTCTGCAATGTAATATTCCTTATTTATACCGTTTTCCATAGCCATGGCGGTATTAAACACCTTGAATATAGACCCCATTTCAAATACGCCTCGTAAAGGTAAAAACATTCTATTAGAAGCAGGATCTGTATTTATATTTTCCGGATCAAAGTCAGGCAAAGATACCATCGCAATCATTTCACCAGTACGAGAATTCATTAACAATCCCATTGCTGCTTTTGCTTGGTATTTTTGCATTGCGAAAGACAACTGTTCATAGAATACAGATTGTATACGAGCATCCAAAGATAACTGTAATGGGTCTTGATTTTCACTTAAATAATCATCATATACTCTTTCAACCCCCTCCAAACCGTGACCGTCTACACCGACAAAGCCGATAACATGCGAGAACAATCTGCGTTTAGGGTATCGACGTGTTTGCACTGGTTCAATTTCCAGTCCTTGTAATTTCGCCTGCGTAACAAGACTACGTTGAGCATCGCTGGCATACTTTTTAATATAAATGAATCTTCGCGAAGAATTAACCAACTTCAAAGCATCTACCAAAGAGTATTGATATGGCAAGGCTTGATGTATTACAGAGGCGACTTTATCACGATCTTTTTCTCTGACTGACTGTGGTCGCAAAGTTATATGTCCTGACATAACATTCTTTGCCAAGATATCACCATTTCTATCAATTATATCTGCTCGCCTAACTGTCCACTCTCCGTCAGCACCCGCCAAACGAGATCTATCTGTTCCTTGAACGCCAAGCCATAAAGTCCGTACTGTAAAAATAACAAACGCTAATAAAAATAACGAGTATATAAAACGTAATCGACCACGTGAAACATGGTCACTGACGAACCCTTTAAAACCTCGCTTAAAAATATCCTTTCCTACTTCGAACATTTATTGTTGTAGTTCTTTATTTGGTAAATCATTAATTGAAACAGACTTATGAAAACTTATAACCTCTGATTTTGGTGCAACGGAAACGACCAAATTCCTTAAAATTTCGGGTCTTACGTATGAAGCGAAATTAGCCTGAGCAACGGCGATTTCCTGTTGAGTTTCAACTATTTCTGCCCTAACACGATTACGAGCACGATTCTGGGTTCTATAACACACCTGCAATACCGCCGCCAAAACAGATACCAATACGAACGCCCACAAACCTATTTGAAACATTTTCTCATCTTCACCCATTTTCGTCCGCCTTGTAATATGATTTTTATCTAAGTTTATCATAAATTTTTTAAAAAACGAATCATAGAATTAACACCACCTAATCTTCCGGTTCCCAAGTTTATATTTAAACTATAAAATTCGGATTCCAAGTCAAGTTTTTTTATTTCTTCTTTGGTTTTATCGTCAACCATCGCAGTAATTATGGCTAATATACCGCGAACCAGATCCGAATCGGCATTACCATAAAACTTATTTCCATCTATACATATTTCTGCATATGAAGCACAACCCTTAATTTCATAGCAAATTGCGCTTTTCGGTATAGGGGACATATGCCGTCCGAAATCCATTACCATTTCCAACTTTTCAACTGGCTCAGAAACCATTGACAATAAATTTTTCATTTCTGAATATTTCATTTTACCAACCCTGCTCGGTTAAATCTAAATCTAATCTTGCGCTTTCGGACATTCGCGACAAATCCCAAGGAGGATCCCAGACCAAATCAACTTTTACAGTTCGTCCTTGGGCTATATCGGCGACATCAGATCTCACTTGCTCTAATAACTCTTCCATCATAGGACACGTAGGACTTGTGAACGTCATTTTTATAATGACTCTTTCTTCTTCAATTAAGATGTCATATATCAACCCCATATCCCATATATTTACAGGAACCTCTGGATCGTAAATATTTTTTAAGACGTTTATAATATCGTTTTTTGTTAACATGATTTTATTTTACTATACTATTTATTAAATCAAGCACCTGTTGCATTTCTTCCATTGTATTCCAAAATCCGACAGATATACGAGCAGAACCTTTAATTCCCAATAAGTTATGAATCCAGCCAGCACACATATTACCGACACGCAAACATACACCGGCCGTACCAGTTAGAGCCCCAAAATCTAGTACATGCATACCGTCAATCGTAAATGTTAATAAAGTTGCATCACGTTGAGTAATGATTTTAATTCGGCTATTTTTAGACAATTCATCATACAAGTACTTTATTAAATTTAAATCTGGTCTATTTTTTTCTATATATTCGACTGCCACACCAAGACCTGCAATTTGTGTAATTGGTAAAGTTCCGGCTTCAAACTTATCTGGTGTGGCATTAATCGAGAACCTGTCTTTATCGATAACAGCATTAACCATACCACCACCGAATTTATCTGGTAATAAATCATCAGGATTCTTTATATACATTATTCCCAACCCTGTATCTGCACCTATTTTATGAGCAGAAAAACAAACGAAATCTGCATCCCAGTCTTTCACATCTATTTTTTTATGCACCACGAATTGAGCCGCATCAACAACAGTTATAACATTCGGATTTTTTTTTCGAGCACTTTGAATTACACTTCTTACATCAACGGGCATTCCGATTACATTAGACATGGCAGTAATTATCATTACATCTGCTTGTGGAATTTCATCTAGCACAAAATCATATTTATCATTCAAAGGCATAGTTAAAATATTTATACCTGATTCGATCAAAGCCTCCCAAGGCAACCTTGCGCTATGATGATCTAAATCAGACACGGCAACGGTCGTACCGTTTTTTATTTTTTTATTAGTTTTTAAAATCTGAGCGATTCTATTTAACCCGTCTGTTGCACCAGAAGTAAAAATTACCTGATTCGATGTTTCTGCCCCTATAAAATCTGCGACTTTTTTTCTTGTTTCAAGCAGCATTTTATCTACAGCCGCCACCCTTGGACATATTCCTCGGCCCGAGTTTGCATAGTCGTTTTTCAAGAAATCCGTTTCTTTATTTATCACAACTTTCGGTTTCAGGGCAGTTGCGGCCGCATCTAAGTATATGATTTTATTCATTTTTATTATTTCCCTTGCATTTTAGTTTGATTATAATACACTCGTGAAAAATATCAACAAAGAAGGAGAAAAAGATGGCTTTACAACATGCAAATGATGAAACATTTACCTCTCTTCTAGGAGATGGTATCGCACTGGTTGATTTTTGGGCCTCTTGGTGCGGACCTTGTCGAATGTTCGGACCGATATTCGAATCTGCATCGGAAAAAATATCTGACGTAAAATTCATAAAATTTGAAATTGATGAAACGAATAGACGCACTCCGGCAAAGTACGGCATTCGTAGCATACCAAGCATATTAGCGTTCCGAAACGGCGAATTAATCGAGGCTCGCACCGGTTTAATGGACGAGGAAACATTAATTGATTGGGTAAATGAATTAAAAGGAGCCTGATATGGCAGAGAAAAATTATAAAAATATAGAACTACCACCAAAATACGTACCAAAAAAATCTGAGCCGTATATGTGCCCAGAACACTTGGCATATTTTTATCAGATGCTAAGTGCACAGAAAGAAGAATTAATGCATGATACAAAATCCGTACTAAGCGCCGTTAGATTAGCAGAGAAAAACGAAAGTGCCGGCGTTGGTGATGATTCTGACAATGCGACGGCCGAACAAGATATTACACTTAATTTGCGTATGTCTGAAAGAGATAATAACTTATTAAAGAAAATAAACGCTGCGTTGGAACGAATAGAAGACGGGACTTTCGGATATAGCATTGTATCCGGAGAAGAAATCGGATTATCTAGAATGCTGGCTCGTCCTTTGGCAACAATGACAATAGAAGAACAAGAAGAATATGAAAAAAGGGAATAAAAAAAATAATCGCGAAAATTATCGCGATTATTTTTTTATTTAAATTTTATATGACTTTTATTTTTTTATATTTTTCTTTTTAACCGTAGTTTTTTTAACGGGCTTTTCAGTCTTATGTCCATCTTTTTTAACTTGCTGTTCTTTGGTATTTTTCAATTCTTTTTTAAAAATGTTTATACCATTTGCCAAGTTTTTCATCATACCTGGAATTTTATTATGACCAAATAAAATCAGAACCAGTATAACAATGACAAGAATTTCAGCCCAACCGAAACGTCCGAACATATTAACCTCTTTTTATTTATTTTGCGACATAACAGTCTAAACCATCAGATTTAGCATTTCTGCAAAAACCGTTTGCTTCCGCAGATGTTGAGAAAGCAATACGTAATCTATAAGTTGTCGTTCCATTTGGCAATACGGCTGCCAAGATAACAAATTGTTTTCCCGAAAACAGATTCTGATGTGCAGATTGAATTTTACGTTGTGCAGACTCTGCCAAAGCACGCGTACTATAAGATCCGAATTGGACGTACCAACTACCTTTTGGCGCAACCTGTTGTTTTACAACGGGTTTTTGAGTCGCTGTTTTTGCAGCAGGTTTCTGTGCAACTGGTTTATCAGGATTAAACGTAACTTCCTTTCTATCTTCTACAACGCGAACTGGCGTACCAACTTTTTCCTGTTGTACTTGTTTTGGAACAGGTGCAGGTTGCGGAGCATACTGCGGAGTTTTTGGTGCTTGTACAACGGCCGGTTCTACCGGGCGCTTTGCCGGTTGTTTTTCTGGTACGACCAACTTCTGTGCTTTACCAGTTGTTTCAACGTTTACTGGCATCGGTGCCGGTTTTAAGTCAATTGGCACAGTACTTTCACCGTCAACTATAACGGCCGGCGCGTCTAAATCAACCTCTATTGAAGACGAAGAGTCCCCACCAATTACTCGTATGATGATATAAGTAGCCAAAACAATTACCAATACCCCTACCCCCAGTAATAACCAAGGTTTCTTTGGACGGGGTGCAGCGAACGGAGTTGCCTCTGGTAATGCATCCATAGTTTCGGCATCATCGTCATTTAAGTCTAATAATTCTAAATTATCATCATTATTCATCTGGACTCTCCCATTTGTTCTTTGTGCTAATTATATCACAAAAAAAGCCACTTAACAAAGAATATCTATACATTATTTTGGCTTTTGTCCAAAATTAGGTGGTACAATCAATTTATGATTTTCCTCTACAATAGGCTCGGTCTCGCACTTAGTCGCACAAGCAGATAACACCATAGGTGTAACTAAAACAAAAACCAAAAAAAATATTTTTTTCATATATATTCCCTTTCTTTTACATAGTAATTATAAAGGCGCGTAAAGAAACGCGCCATATTTTTTTATATCACAAAGGCATTTTTGTATCGCGTTTCATTTGTTCTACAAATTCTGCCAACGGTTTCGTTTCCTGTTTTTCTATTCCAAGATAACGTAAAGTTACCATTTTATCTGCTGCCTCCTTTTCACCGACGATTGCGATGATAGGAGTTTTAGCCAAAGATAATTCACGAATTTTATAATTAACTTTTTCATCACGCAAATCTGCACGACAATAAACACCGTTCTTACGCAATTCATCAACTATCTCTATTGCATAATCTTTGAACTTCTCGGAAATAGGGGTCACAACGACGGGCTCTGGCGATAACCATAACGGTAAATTACCACCTGTTGATTCTAACAAAACGCCCATAAAACGTTCAATTGAACCCAGCATTGCACGGTGTAACATAATTGGGCGATGCTTTTCGCCATCTTCGCCTATATAGGACAAATCAAAGCGTTCAGGCAAATTCATATCCAACTGCACAGTACCGCATTGCCAAGTACGTCCGATAGAATCTTTTAAATAAATGTCTATTTTAGGACCATAAAAAGCGGCGTCACCTTTTGCAATTTCATATTCGATACCATTTGCATCCAAAGCATGCTTTAAAGCCCCTTCGGCCTTATCCCAAATTTCATCTGAACCGATACGGAATTCAGATTCTTTACGCGTTGCTAATTTAGTAGAAATTTTTTCAAAGCCGAATTTGGAATAAATATCTTTAATAAAGCGCAATATTTTAACAACTTCTTCTTCTAATTGTTCTTCCGTGCAGAAAATATGTGCATCGTCTTGCGTAAATTCACGAACGCGCATCAGTCCGGACAATCCGCCAGCCGCTTCGTAACGATTAACTTTTCCGAATTCTGCCAAATACAACGGCAAATCTTTATAAGATTTAATGCCCTGCCCGAATACCAACATACCCCCTGGGCAAGACATTGGCTTAACACAGAATGTTTTACCATCTTGAGTTTTTCCAGAATAATTATGTTCCCCATATTTAGCCCAGTGACCGCTGCGTTCCCACAAAGACCTATCCATAACGGATGGAGTAGAAATTTCTTGATAACCTGCCAGCTCTTGACGATGACGAACGTATTCTATAAGTTTACGATATATTTTATAGCCCTTGTCATGCCAAAAAACAGCCCCCGGTGCATAATCTGGTTCAAAATGGAACAAGTCCATATCTTTACCAAGTTTACGATTATCACGAGCGGCGGCTGCTTCCATATTTTTCAGATGTTGATCAAGTTCTTCTTTACTTGCAAAAGCATCTACATAAATTCGTTGTAACATCTTATTTTTCGAATCGCCTTTCCAGTATGCCCCTGCGACATTACGAATTTTGAAACTGTCACGTGGTAAATCTTTGGAAGTTTCAACGTGCGGCCCGCGACATAAATCCGTAAAGTCTCGGAATTTATAAATAGACAAATCCTCGCCTGCTGCATCATATTCATTTAACCATTCCATTTTATAAGGTTGATTTGCAAAAATTTCTTTGGCTTCGTTCAGACTTACATTACGTTGTTCAAATTTGCCGTTTGACTTTATCAAGTCGCGCATTTCTTTTTCTATTTTTGCAAAATCTTCTTCTGAAAAACGATGTTCTGTATCAAAGTCATAATAAAAACCGTTTTCAATTGCTGGTCCACCGGCAAATTTTACATCCGGATAAAGTTTCTGTACCGCAGCCGCCATAACATGCGCCAGAGAATGACGTACCGTTTCGATTGGATAAGACATAATAAAACCCTTATTTTTATAATTATAGTATTTTAATTATACATTACATAAGAAAAACAGCAAATAGAAACTACACCCCCAAAGGGGTTGTTGCTGTGATAAAGAACAATATATTTTTTATCATATCAATAAATATATTAATACTGTTATTAAAATAAGTCAACTTTTATAAAACATGAAAATCTATGATACAACCGAACAAAACCGCGAAAAAGAAACAGACACTTCCTCCAATTACAAATATATGCCAAATTGCATGAGAGTACTTCATTTTACGCCACAAGTAAAAAATAACCCCCAAAGTATACGACAAACCTCCGGCTAAAATGAACCACAAACCTCGCACAGGTATAGAACGTAACATTGCCGGTAAAATGAACAACAGAGTCCAACCCATAATCAGATATAATGCAACCATCCACTTCGGTTGCTGTTTTGGATTACGAATTTTCATGATTGCTCCGAATACAACTACCGCCCACAATATTCCAAAAACAGTCCACCCAATCCAACCACGTAAATTAACTAGTAAAAAAGGCGTGTATGTGCCGGCTATCAAGGCATAGATGGCAACACTATCCCAAACCTCAAAAAAACACTCACTTTTCTGTCCTATTGTTGCATGACACATAGTTGAACCGAAATATAATGTAAACATAGTCAAACCGAAAATAGCGCAAGAAACGATAGCCCACACATTACCTGCCAAAGCAGCGAATACAACTAATAACGTTAATCCTGCTATTGCCAAGCCGATACCTATACCATGCGTAAGTATATTTAATACTTCTTCTGATTTTGTTGAGGGTCTTTCCCAGCGAAACAAGCCCGTAGCACGTAGAATGCGCAACAAACGATTACCACGAGGATTATGCTTTACTTCTTTCAGTTTTTTACGTATAACTTTTGTTGTTTTTGTCATTTATCGTACTCCTGTTCCAATTGCTTTAAATTTACTTTATTTTTACGATTATTCGCATAATCAATATAATATTTTGGCATACCCATCCACTTAACAAGATTTTTATACTGGCTGCGGAAATGCCCTTCACCAAAATGACACCATACAGTATCATTTTTATTTAACGCATCAGCAATTTGATTCAACATATACGTATCACGAAACAGCATAGTCATTTGCAGATATGCATTTGGATTTTGTTTCAAAAACTCAAAATCCTGAACCCACTTTGAATTCAAAATATTATTCATACCATTAATATCAATTGGTAAATCTGGGAAATTTTCATTCCATGCGCGTACCATATTTCGTCGTAATAACTTTTGAACCGAAATATCCGCTACATTACAATTTTCCCCGCATCCAGCATTAAAAACACGCAATAATTTCTGCCTATCAAATTTATAACCGGGATAAATTTCTTGCAATGCATTAAAAACCTGAAGCTCAAACGCCTTAACCATATTAGTACATCCAGTTTTCGGCGTCGCCGCAACCGCTGCCCGAACATCTATTTTATGCCCAGGAAATGCATCATTTAATGCCGCTTGACACGCATCGTGCCCAATATCTGCCAAGACGACTGGAACACCCAGACTTGTGGCCATAGCCGCTCCGTACTCTAATGTATTCAAACTCTTATCACTACTAATTGTAAATTCTTTACCGGGTTCCAATTTTTGCATCGCCGATAATATGTTATAAAACTTTATACGAGATACCAATGCATCGCTATCTAAATCATGTAGTTTTCGCCCGGAACTTTCATACTCAACAACAAAAACATCAGGCAAATCTTTATGTTTAAAGCAATCATTAACCATATTAAACGATTCGACAGTCGAATGCGTTTCCGCTAAATAAAATAATTTTTTTCCGTCTCGTTCAAATACTGCAACATACGGTGGCCGACGCATACCAGCTTCCGTTGGCTTTCCCATATCAATTAAAGTTTCGTCTGGTTTAAATTGCATTTTTTACTCCTTGCACAACACGTTCTTGCCCCATAACCTGCATAATAGAATACAAGTCTGGTGTATTCGTGCGACCTGTCAGCGCAACGCGCAGGTTCATTGCAACCTCTCCATTACTTACACCTTTTTCTGTCGCAATTGAAACTATCTTTCCCCACCAAACGTCTTTATCGTCTGCTATATCAAAGTTTTCTAAAAATGCAGATAATAAATCAGAATTAAAATTATACTCTTTATTTGGAGCAAACAAATCGTCCCAGAAGTAAGATATTTCCTGTAAAGTTTGCTTCCAAGTAATAAAATCTTTACGAATACGTTTTGGATTATCTCGTTCAATTGCCAAAATACTTTTTAAGTATTCTGGATTGACTGCGATTCGTGCCGCCCACTGTGCATCATATTCATCCGCCCAAGTAACGACGCGCTTAACAAGTTCTTCAACGGGCAACGACGCGATAAATTCTTTTGACCACCATTCTAATTTTTTCATATCAAACAACGCACCAGACATTGGTATTTTCTTTGGTTTCATTTCATAGTCCCAAATTGATTTAACCTGCCCTTTTGCTTTTGCTTCTTCATAACCAGATGCGGCAATATTACCGAGATACTCCAACACAGCCTCGGTCGGCCAACCGTCTGCTAAGAAGAATGCAACATTTGCCTCTGGATCATGACGTTTTGATAATTTTCTTTGTTTACCTGTTTCCGAATCAATTTTATCAATAGTAGATGTATGAATATACATAGGCGGTGTCCACCCCATCATACGAAACAACTGTATATGTAGCGGGAACGAAGGCAACCATTCTTCTCCACGCACCACGTGCGTAGTACGCATAAAATGGTCATCGCATAAATGCGCAAAGTGATAAGTTGGTAACCCATCATTAGATTTTATCAAAACGATATCTTCGTTATTTTCAGGAAATCCGATAGAGCCGCGCACGGCGTCTTTGCAAAAAATTCTATTCTCTGGGTTACCCATTGAATATAAACGAATCGTTGGTATTTCACCATTATCCAAATGCGCAATTATTTCTTCTTCTGTTAAATCACGGTCACGTGCAAACTCGCCATAAATACCTGTTGCAAAGCCAGCAGCCTTTTGTTTTTCACGAATTTTATCCATATCTTCTGCCGTCAAAAAGCAAGGATATGCCAAGCCACGTGCCAATAAATCTGCAGCAACGCTATGATAAATATCTTTACGTTTCGATTGGTAATATGGTCCATACTTTTCATCATTATTATATTTCAGACCGAACCGATGGATAGAGTCCTCTATTATCTTAACTGCGTCTTCAACTTCTCGTTTTGTATCGGTATCTTCTATACGAAGCATAAAAACTCCACCAGATTGTAGAGCCAATTTACAATCTATCAACGCCTGATATAAACCACCTATATGCATATATCCGGTTGGGCTTGGTGCGAATCGCGTTACAAAAGCCCCATCTGGCAAATCGCGCAACGGATATTTTTCTTCCAGTTCTACCAACGTGTATTTAGGCTCCGCGCCCAAAACACGAGTAATTAAATCTTTACTTAACCCATTACGCATTTTATTTTTCCCATTCTGATTTTAATTTCGAGTAAACAACTATATCACGCAAAACCCCACGTAATATTCTAGTTTGACGAAGCACGCCCTCTTCTTTATATCCGCACCTTTCCGGAATAGCCCGCGATTTTTTATTTTCAAAATCTGCTTTTATCACAACACGATTCATACCCAATACCTCAAAAGCAAATTTTTCAAGCATTTTAACAGCACTAGTCATTATACCACGACCATTATAATCTTTTGATAACCAATACCCTATTTCCGCAAATTTATGTTTTTCTGAAAACTCAACAAAACTTATGACTCCGATTATTTTATTATCTAAAACAATATAATAATTTCCGTTTGTTGTTTCTGATGATTTAATCATATGTGGGTACATATCTTCTGGACGATTCGATTTATCAACCCACTCTAACCACTTAGCCAGAAAATCTCTTTGTGCGTCTACTAATTCAAATAAATATTTTGCGGTATCAAACGTCGGTTCAACCTTAACCAAATCAAACCCGTCACCCTTTATTATTTTGGGAAACTCTATCATTTTTTTATAACCCCTTGTTTTCTTATTTATTGAATTTTATACTAAATATATGGAAAAACAAGAAATAAGAACATTTGGACGCAGACACGGGAAAAAGTTATCTGCTCGGCAACAATGGCTGTTGGATAATATTTTGCCAACCTTATTACCTAAAAACGAATCGGGAAACGAACTAAACATACTAGAAATAGGTTTTGGTGCAGGAGAGCATTTACGGGAACTTGCTATAAAAAATCCGGAAAAAATCATAATTGGCGCAGAGCCTTTTATGAATGGCATCGCATCTTTATTATCTGCAATTACAGATGAAAAAAATTCAATTCGACCTGAATATAAAAATATCCGTATATATCCAGATGACGTACGTAAATTTTTAAAAGATACCGATTCGAAATTTAAACAGATTTGGATATTACATCCTGACCCATGGCCGAAGGCAAAACATGAAAAACGCAGATTATTACACTCAGAATTTATAAAATCTTTATCTGATCATCTAGCAAACAAAGGTGAAATCATAATCGGAACAGATCATTGGGAATATTACGATTGGATTATACAAGAAATAAAAAAGACAAAATTAAAAATAGACCTTTTAAATATACCTGTCATACAAACTAGATATCAAAATAAAAATATGGCAGAAACAAATCACCCTAAATATCTGATAATCAAAAACTAAACATTTATAAAAAACTTTACACGGTCTAATAAATTCGGTTGCATAGATTTTATCAAACGCTTGGTCTGCTCTATCCGCAGAAGATTATCTCCAAGAAAGAAATATAAATTAAAATCGTTTTTCCATGCTTCCAGTGCAGCATATAAACGTCCGACATAATCTGACTTATCACCTTTGTCTTTAGGTAAAACCAAAATCAAACCAGTTGCATGAATTTTATTCAAAGCCTCTAAAACATTTTCCCAATCAAAAGGATTTATGTCATTTATATCTATACCTATGAATAATTCTTTATTAAAAAACAAATCATCACGAATAGAATATATTTGTTCCACAAAAGTTTCTAAATCTTTATATCGAATAAAAACTTGTATTCCATCGGCCCCCTGTTTTAATACGGTATTTACATTTGCAGTAAACTCTGACATCGAATCCGAATCTATGAAGTCATCCAAATAAAATCTAGCAAGAATTTTTACTGATTCTGTTTCTAACCACGGCCATAATATAGATACGGCCTCAGGTACTACGGATATAACGTCAAGTTCATGTTCAATTGCACACTCTGCCGCATACGCAAGATCCGTAGGTTCTGCCCCTGCCCGACACCATAAAGCAATGGTATATAAATCCTCATCAAGAAAAAAGTCTGTATTCATCATAACTCTTTTTACTTTATCATAAATATGATATAATTAAAAACAAATGAAAAAAAGAATAGATAATATTTTACTTGGCTTATTATGGTTAGTTGCCGTTACTTTGGTGGCAAGTTTTTGGTTCAACACAATTTTTGGTTTTAATATATTTTCTATACATCATTGGGAGTACCTTGCATATTTACAAGCAGCAAAATCGCCTATAAATTACACGTTTTATGTATCCATGATCGTAATTGTTTTTATAGCACTATTTGGTTTTTATGCGATTTTACGTCCAAAACTACGTAAAATGAAACTGACTCAGATATATACCCCTTCAAAAAAAGATACAAAATCAGAAATTGGGCAAGAATCAAATAAATCAATGGGCGATAATATTAACAACGACGCATCTACATTGGATATTTTGCCATCCGAATACCAATATGCTCCTGTACAGAAAACTCCTGTGGCACCGGTCAGTATGCGACCACCAAGATTAAATCTACCGACACTTAACAACAATAATTTTATAAGCACACAAAAATCAACACAAGTCCAAGAAAATACAATGAATACTGAGAAAACACCAATTCAAGACTACCCAGAAATACAAGAAATATTTTCTAATGCAGGATATGTAGTAAAACCAAGTCCTTATATTAATGGTACAAAAATTGCATTATTTGCAATTGGTACAGATGAAAATTTATGGATTGGTGCGGTTGGAATAAAGACAACAAATTTACGCACAATAATCGAAAGATTATCGCAAATATTTTCTGACACTTTGGATGACATATACATAAACATAAACGGTTTTGTGATAAGTGCTCCTGATGCCGCAACTTCTGAAAACGAAGATATTCTTATGTTTAACACAATATCTGAATTACGTGAATATATGAAAAATGTACCGAATCCACCTGTATCTTCTGATGACAAAGGAGATTTTGATGCATATTCAGAATATATTGATACAGTGTTAAAATATATAGGGAAAATTTGATGCAGATAAGTAAGGAAACAGCAGAAAAAAAACTAGCGGGTATGAATATGAAAGATATGCCGCTGATGAATATAACGCCCAGTTTATGCACTGTATCACCAGATTGGTTTAAAACATATAAAAAATTATGCCGAGAATTTATGTCTTCTTTAACCGATTCTGTACAAGAATTAGTATTTATGAACATAAAGCAAGACGATTTTATGGAATTAATAATGGGGCGAAAACTACCTGAAAATCTGTCTATACGTTTCAGAATACCACTGGTATGGGGCGGAAAATTAGAATTAGAAAATCTTTTTATGTGCCGAACATTTCCACAATCTCATAATCTTGACTTATTCATCATAGATCAACAAGGAAACGACAACATATGGTTACCGAATCCGGCAAAAAAGGTTTACGTACCCACCCACACGGCATCTGGGGGCGACGGTGGTAATGCAACAGAAGACAGGTTATCTCAACTTGCGGCCCAATTGGCAAATGACAGGGACATATAAGAACGGGGGCAACCGTGACACAAGAAGAATTTTTATCTACAATGAAATCCCAAGGTGCCTATTTTGCGCCTAGCGTACCTGAAAAAGATATAAAAATAACAAATACCTATCTGCAACAAATGTATGCTGCTATGATACCAGATTTCATACAAAAACTATATATAAAAACAGGAGGCATAAATCTTGGTAGTGGATATATATTTGGTCCATCTGAATTTAATATCGGTATAAATTTTCCCGTACCTAACATTATTGATATAAATCGTCCTGTAATAAAACACCCACAAATGCGTGGTAAAACAGTTTTTGGCAGGAATGATTTATTTTGGTTTGCTTTTGATTCTTTTGGTAAATGTTTTATGTTGGACAACTTAAACTTAAAGACATTACGTAAATATGACGATTCATATAAGGCATTAACAGATTGTTTAATTGCGGGGAAAAATTAAAGACATGAAGAAGTTATCTGTTTCTTTATCAGGTCACCAAACGAGCATATCAATGGAGCCAGAATTCATAGAATGCCTGCAAAAAATTGCAAAAGAGCAAAAAAAATCTATTGCTTCAATAATATCAGAAATTGACTCTATACGTAGCCCCGAAGAAAATTTATCCTCTGCTATACGAGTATGGGTTTTAAAACAAGTAAAAAAATAATTTTTTATTTTCTTCTTTTATCCAATATAGCAACATATATAATCGAAAACGCCAATATAATTATCATCCAGCCGTCACGTCCGACAGTACGATATAGAGTTTTATGCGCTCCCCACACAAATCCGTCCAGATGACCAACTTGACCTATTGGTAAATAAGAAATTATTTCACCATCAGAAGATATAAAGGCACTAATTCCAGAATAATTTGCTCTTATAATAGGTAATCCAGATTCAATCGCATATCTCCGCACCATATCAAGATGTTGATATGTTCCTGGTGTTTTCCCGAACCAGGTATCATTTGTGATATTAACTATCGCGTCTATATGCATATTTTCTTGGGGTTGCAAAGAATCAGAAAAAATTATCTCATAGCATATTGCCGGGATAAATGAAAAATCTTTTTCATTAATTTTTAAAGTAAAAATTTCTGGTCCGTTACCTGCAACCAATTGCCCCGGAGTAGGTATAAGATCTCCGAAAGGTCTGTATTCTCCGAACGGCACAAGATGAGATTTACTATAAATATTTTGAATTACACCGTCTGGCGAAAGAATTAGCATAGAATTATGTAAACCTTTTTCATCATAAGATGTGGCGCCTATTAAAACCTTAGCCTGTATAGCATCAGCAATAGGCAAAACATCATCTCTGACTACGACAAAAGGGTAAGAGGTCTCGGGGAAAATTATTAAATCAGGTTTATATGGAGCAACTGCTAGTAATATTAAATTTTTAATATTTTCTTCTGCGTTTTTCAGTGCTTCAGCTCTGGAATGAGACGCCTTTTGAACAGCACTTTGTGCGGGTTGCACGACACGAATAACAGGAGAAATATTTTCTTCTTTTTGCGCAATTTGGATATTACGATATCCGAGCATAGATCCTATAACACCAAGCATTATAAAAATTAAAAAATTTAACCAATTTATTTTTGATTTTTTATCTGATAACAACTCTACTATCGTTGCGGTTAAACCTATTATAATGAAAGATAATCCCAAGGCCCCAAACACAGACATAGAGTTTGCCAAAACAGGTAAAGTCATTGTTATATTTGCAATTGGATTCCAAGGGAAACCTGTAAACAACCATTCTCGCAGCCATAAAACAAAAGTCCAAGTTGCAGCGAAAAAAATCGGTCTATATGCAGGAACCGTGCACATACGAGATATTACAACAAAAGGAATAGAAAAAACAAAACCTCCGACAAGCGCGATACTCAATATTCCAGGTGCAGTCCATATTGCAAACTGAGTTGCTAATTCTGGTACAACGTATATAGAATGTAAAACCCACCAAAACATAGAAACTGCATAAGTTGCACTAAACGGCAAGACCCGTAAAAAGCATTTAAATAAACCGTCACTCTTATTTGCAGAGCGCACAATTAATTTATACGCACACGCAATGGCAATAACAGTAGCCCACCACATATAAAACGGTGCAAAGCCAAGCGAAGCGATACCACCTAATAGAAACAATAAAATATATTGCTCTAAACTATTTTTACGAATTTTAAGTTTTTTTAACCAAGAAAGCAAACGACCACCAGGACAACAAGAAGAATCACAACAAATGTTTAACTCTGATTCATAGGGATTTTTTATACCTAGTTTTTTAAGCACTTTTATTTCCTTTGATTCCATAACAATTGCGTCTTCATCTTTAATATGATCATAGCCCAATAAATGTAAAACCCCGTGTACAACCATATGAGCGGTATGGTCTTCAACAGATATACCTAGTTCATCTGCTTCACGAAAAACGGTATCCAAAGATATATAAATATCTCCCAATAAAATATCATCATCTAATTCAAAAGATAAAACGTTAGTGGGCTTGTCAATATTTCTATATTTTTTATTTAATTCGTGAATTTCTGTATCGTTTGTTAAAACAATTGAAACCTCGGCGTTTTTATTAGTATGTTCAACAACGGCGTTTGCAATTTCTGCAAAATCTATATGGTATTTTTTCCATCTATTATCATTATAACTGATAAAAACTTTCATAAGACTATCCTTATAATAAATTTGTTTTATCTGAAATAGAAAATATTGTGTCTTTATTATCTATAACATTATCTTTCTTTATATTATTTTCCGCCTGAAAAAACTCAATGGTTTTATTTTTTTGCAGTTTTTTCTGCACTCTGTTTAGATTATATTTGACTTTTTTATTACCATTTTTAACGGCTAATTTATAATTTTTTAAAGCATTTTTTAAATCGTTCTTTTTTTCATATGCAATACCGGCATTATATTGGGCTGCTCCATATTGACTTTTATCACCAATCTCAAACAAAACTATACGAGCCTGTTTTATTGCATCATCGTATTTTCCAAGTTTGTTATAAGTTGCAGCCAAATCATTATGCAATAAAGCATTATTAGGATATTTGCGAATCATCTTTTCAAACTCGATTGCGGCCAATTTAAAATCTTCATTATTAAAAGCATTTAAAGCTTGATTATACATATCATCATAACCCAGAACATAAGTTTTTATTTCTTCTGGTTCTCGTTTTTTAATTATTTCTTCAAAATATTCGTTACCAAATTCACATTTACCTTGTTCACAAAAAACTAAAACTTCTTTTGGTAAATGTTCTTTTACCTTTGGCCAGTTTTCTAGAGAATTACCTTTCTCATCAACAGGATCTTTCAGCCATTCTTTAAAAATCTCGAATGTTTGTTTATTAACACGCCTGTTTTCTATATCACCCGTAAAAAAAGCGTTTTTCTTTTTTCCCATTACTTTAAAAAATTCGTACATCCCATTAGACGGGCATTCCAATAACATTTGTGGCGTAATATAACCTGTAAAAAGCCCTGCCTCTAACCAACGTCTCCAAAAAAGTCCTCTTCCCCCGACAAGAAATCCGCCAAGTTTATTAGCAGTAATCTCTTTATTATCGTTTTCCAACCAAGACTTACCAAAACTTGTTGGAGAATTTATTGGGTACTTATCAAATATTTCTTTCACCAAAGAATCTGGTAAAGCATAACCATACTTATCATATAAAAGTCTTAATTCGCTAAATCTTTCCCTATGGTTTCTGTCGTTTTTATTTTCTATCAATTTTGAATAAGAGTTATAAATTATAGAACTCATACCCAAAGCCTCGTTTGTCGTGTTAACGTTTATACCATCAATTGCAACATCATAACAATACAATACAAAATAAGTTTCACCATCTTCCAAATGCCAACGCGCTAATTCATAAGCCTCTTCAGTTGTTATTGGTTTTGTGTTCATAGTAACACTGGTGCCATCTTTCAAAATTGTAGATCCAAATCCGATTGTCGGTATCCCTTTTGAGTCCCTATAAGGTGTATGTAAACCTGTTTTTTTATCAATATGAACACCTTCTTTCGCTATTAAATCTGCTATTAAAAATGGGGTTATTGGCTTCATTTTATTTAAAAATGCCGCGTAAGTTCCTTTTGTGCTTTCTGCTATTTCTTTATCTGTTTTCATTTCTTTATATGTAGAAACGATTTTCTTTCCATTATCTACAGATACTTTTACACCACCTATTACTGCTGCCAGCAAAAAATACCAAAGTATATGAGCCGATAAATTCGGATACTTTTTAGTAAAAGATTGTAAATTTTTATTTTTCCCTTTCTTATTTTTTTGAACTTTTCTATTTCTGTACATATCTTCCATTTTTCGCAACAAGGAATTATCTAGTGCGATCCATCTGGACAGAGTTAGTAAAAATTGCGCCCCACCTGCTGCAAGCCACCCTACTCCTTTGGCAGTCACCAAAGCAGTTTTTTTTGCAGTATCAATTACTTTTTCACGACTGTTTGGTTCACCAGATTTATTTTTACTCTGTTCATCAATAAATTTTATGGGTTTAGTTTTTTCTATTGCTTTACGTAATTTTTTTGCTAGCTCTTCTGGTTGTGCAACAATATTTCTAAATTTATCTGTCATTATCTGAGCCTTTTTATTTATTTTTCCCAAGTCCAGTTTTTTTGGCTATTTTAGAACGTTTTACAGAATACTTAGAGGCAACGAATGGATAATCGTCTGGCAATCCCCATTTTTCACGATACTGTTGGGGAGTTAAATTAAATTTTCGTTTTATATAACGTCTCAGCATAACGTGCCATGTTCCGTCTTCAAGGCATTGAATTTTATCTGATTGAACAGAATCGGCAATCTGCTGCGGAGTTACAGAAGTTCCGCGCAAAGATTCACGTGCCGCCTTTACTGCGGCCTCTATTGTAAGAGATGGGTTCGCCGACATAGCCGCTGCTGCTAGATTAGCCACAGCCAAAGTAAAATCTGAGTTTTTATTATTATTTAACAATTGATAAACCTTTGTTTATTTAATACAATTAATTATATCACAAATAAATTATAAATAAAATACAAGTAAAACAAAAAATGAAAAGCGAAACCAGACCTCTTGCAGATTTAATGCGCCCTACAAGCATAGATGATATTGTCGGGCAAAATCAGATACTTGGAGAAAGCGGTCTGGTTAGACGTATGGTAGAAAACCACAAATTATCAAATCTAATACTTTGGGGTCCCCCAGGATGTGGGAAGACGACAATTGCACGGGCTCTTGCAAAATCAGTAGACATGGACTTTGTCCCTATGTCCGCCGTATTTTCTGGCACAGCAGATATAAAAAAAGCGATGGAAGCCGCGCGAATGAATCGCGAAATAGGTAGAAACACTTTATTGTTTATCGATGAAATACATCGTTTTAACAAAACTCAACAAGATACTCTATTACCGTATTTGGAAGATGGTACAGTAGTTTTTATGGGTGCAACAACAGAAAACCCCAGTTTTAATTTAAATAATGCTTTACTATCAAGATGTCACATTGGCGTATTACAGCCTTTATCAACAGAAGACTTGATGAAACTTATGCTTCGGGCAGAAAACTTTCTAAACAAAAAATTACCTCTGGACGAAAGTGCACGAACACATCTTGCACAGATGTCAGACGGAGACGCCAGATTTCTATTAAATACCATAGAATATTTATTATCTGCAAATTTTAAAAAGCCTCTGACGTCTGAGGCATTAGACAAAGCAATACAAAAACGCGCTCCTTTATCTGACAAAAGCGGAGACGAGCATTATAATTTAATATCTGCGGTACATAAATCTTTACGCGCTAGTGACACAGATGCAGCATTATATTGGACGGCTCGTATGATGACATCGGGGCAAGATCCGATGTATTTATTTAGACGCCTAAGCAGATTTGCAATGGAAGATATAGGCCTTGCAGATCCAAATGCTATGCAAATGGCCTTAACAGCATGGCAAATATATGAACGTATGGGTAGTCCCGAAGGGGATCTTGCATTAACGGAACTTGTAATATATCTTGGTACGGCTCCAAAAAGCACTGCAAATTATCGTGCGCAAAGTGCTGCATACAGGTCAGCGCGGGATACAGGAAGTTTAATGCCACCTAAAAACATATTAAATGCACCGACAAAAATGATGCAAGAAATGGGGTATGGCGCAGGATATATTTATGAACCGAATACAGAATCTGGTTTTAGTGGTCAGAATTGTTTCCCGGAAAAAATGCCGCGTCAAAAATTTTATAATCCTATAGAACGCGGTTTTGAAAGAGAAATTAAAAAACGTTTAGAGTATTGGGATTCTTTGCGTGCAAAAATTAATAAAAAAATTTAACGAGCCTTCTGTTTTTCTAGTTCTTTAAGCATATTTTTAACATTATCAATATTGTCTGTCGAAGTTGCAAAACACCCTACATCTGCGCGATTTATTAATCTGGTCAAAGTATTACCAGGTCCTAATTCGTACGCACATGTAATGTTGTATTTCGGGAAATTTTCCATTATTTCCATCCAACTAACACCGTGCGTAATTTGATTAACCAAAGCATCTTTTACATCTAACGGATTAACCATAACATTTGCGGTTTGATTTGAAAACCAATTAGTTCTTGGTGGTTTAATATTAATGTTTTCCAATTTTTTTCGTAATAAAATCTCCGCATTATGCATCAACGCACAATGAGCAGGTATTGCAATATTCAATCGTTTTGCAATCTTTGCACCCTTATCTCTTGCACGTGTTATAACTGCTTCCAGCGCACCGTTTTGCCCACTAATTATAAATTGATCATGCGCATTATGATTAGCAATTGCTACATATCCATGACCTGTTGTAGCAATTAAAGAACTTTCCACATCTTCTTTAGACAAGCCAATTATGCAGGCCATTCCGCCACCTTTTTCTTTACTATTCATAGACATATAAGAAGCCCTGGCTGACAACAGATGAACAAAATCTGCCATTGAAACGCTTCCGACACAATACAGTGCAGAATATTGCCCCATTGAATGTCCCGTAATTGCATATCCCATTTCATATAATGGACAATCAAATTTTTCTTCTATTATTCTTGAAACAGATACAGAATGAGCAAAAATTCCCAAAGAAGTATTTTCGGGTTTATTTAAATCTTCTTTCGGTCCTTCAAAACAAATCTTTGCAACATCCCTATGAGAAATATCAGATATCTCTGCAAATGTATACCTAACAACTGCAAACTCCTTAAACAAGTCCTTACCCATACCAATATACTGGGTACCTTGTCCAGGAAATACAAAAATAATTTTTTCATTCATCACAAGCGACGATAATTACACAAAAACTGATAAATGTCAACAAAATCAAATAAAAAAAATACCACTGTGATTTTATTTAATTTCACAATGGTATCAGTATTTTAGAATAAAATATTTACCTTTGCTCCGACTTGTAATTCATTACTTTCAAATTCATAATCCAGATGTCCGATATACTGTGTACGTCCATATTGACGGACGATTTTTCCACCCAACCACTCTTGATTATAGTGAGGATTTGTTGCTTTACGTAAAGTAAAACTTGTTCCCAAGCGCCAATCTTGGTTTATCCGGAAATACGCTTCTGGTACGAAATCTATATAGGCCATACCACGAACCTCGTCAAAGATCCAACTAGACTTAATTGTTGCGGCCAGAGTAAGCCCTGCCCATTGACGTCCAAAGCGGTACCCTGCATAGTATGTAGAATCAGCAAAATAAGGAGTTCGAACACGAGAACTGCCACCAAATTTCAAACCGAATAACACATCTGAAATTAGGTGTGCACTGTTTCCATCTGCCATGCCGACACGATAAATTCCGCCTAAATCTATGCTAGAAAAACCGTCTTCTGGCCCGTCAAAATCTTGTTGATAATGAACATTAGCAGAAATCGTAAGACGATTATTTAAACCGTAAGAAAAAGTTTGTCCTAAACGTAAGACGTTATCCCAATATGTTAAAGAAGTCTGAGAAAGGACGTCTTCTATTTTTAACATATATAAAGGGTCTGAAGTATCTCTGTCTAAAACATTTGCATTTACAGGGCTATTTATAAAAGTAAGAGCCAATAAAGGTGCAAAAAAAACTGAAAAAATTTTACGCATTCTCTCCCCCGACATAAAAAATAATTATTTAGCATATTCAGGTCATACACAGACCTGAATATGCTTTCTTACTAGAATAAAAATATTGCTTGCAAACCTACTGACGTTTCAGAAATATTATCAATACTTGCATTTCCCATATGAGTAAATACACCTGTATCAAAATCTGTTCCCCAGAAAGTCAGGTCTTTACCATTTGCTGAATCGTATACAGAAGTCTTGGCATACAAGTTCAAAGCCATCCAATCGTTTGGTTGCCAACCGATTGCCGCCTTCAAACTTGCTTGGTTATGCCAATCATAGTTTCCTAAAATCGCCTCGAAGTTCAGAGTCCAGTCTTCATCCAACACACTGAAAATACCTAAACCGCCTTCAAAATAAAAGACAGTATTTACGTCTGTATCATATGCTAAGAATAAAGAAGCCTTTGTCCCTTCTGCTGTTTCACCTTCTATACCATTACCGTATGAATTACCGTCAAAGTCTACGAACCATGTACGGGCCAAGCCATAAATCGTTGAAGACCCAACCTTATATCCGGCCTTTAAGTCCAAAATAAAGTTATTAGAAATATCTTTCTGGTACTGATAATATCCGGACAACGTAGCAATCCAGTCGTCATTATCGACAAAACGCCACTGTGCTCCTAAACCTAAAACGCTTAAATCGTTATCGTCCATTTCGTCATCCGGAGCAGTTTCCCAATCAAATTTATATTTAGAAATATCATATTTTAACATTGCGATTAATGCTATACGATCTGTGATTCCGTAACTAAAATCCTCTTTGATTGAAAACTGACTCATATCCCATTTGCCGTTTGCATCAGAAACAGAACCGTCACCGATTGGTTTCAATAAAACATCATAAGAACTCATAGAATAAGACAAATCTGTAACAGAACCGAATTTACCTTCTAGTGGCTGAAAGAAAGGATGAGCCAAATAATATTTTCTCTTCAATTCACTGGTATATGTTTCCGCCCGAGTTGTACGTACTGTTGCGGAAGAATCTGTACCGCTTGCATATTGTTTATAAACCTCGCTACGATCGGCGGGTTGAGTATAATATAAATTTTTACCGTCTTTCTGATCGTAAGTTTTAGAAGAAGTACGAGTTTCATATTTCTCGTAGTTAACCTGAGTACGTTCACGTACGGCCGGCTGTCCGGTTAAATCGACACTGGAACCTGCACGCGTTCCCAAATTTGTTGCCGCCAAAACCGGCGTTATTGCGAACAAAGTAAAACCTATCATAAATAAAGATATTTGTTTTTTCATTACAAAACTCCTTTTAGAAAAATTATACCATAAAAATATGAAACAAAAAAGCATTTAAAAATAAAAAATCGGTAAAACCAATCACTGTTATCCCAAATTTTATTACAAAATATGCCTTTTATTATTAGCATCTGGTGGACTAACGATACCTTCTGCTTCCATTTTTTCCATAAATCCTGCTGCTTTATTATAGCCGACACCTAGTCTACGTTGTATATATGAAATTGTAGGTTTTTTATCTCGCAAGACATATTCTTTCGCCTGCGTATAAAGGTCAGCGTCTTTATCCGCCTTTGATGGAGCCATACCCGGTATAGTTGTATATCCTGCACTTGCCCCATCTTCACCGGAAGAAATGCCTTCCTCGTATTCCGGTTCCCCCTGTTGCCGTAAGAAATCTGCAACACGATTTATTTCTGTATTTTCTATCAGGGCCCCATGTATACGAACAGGGACTCTACCTGCTTCACTAAAAAGCATATCGCCACAAGACAGCAATTGCTCTGCTCCCTTTTCACCGAGAGTCGTCATAGAGTCAATTGAACTACGTGCTTGGAAAGAAATACGCGTCGGGAAATTCGCCTTTATAACACCAGTAATTACAGATGTATCAGGACGTTGAGTTGCGGCAACTAAATGAATTCCTGCCGCACGGGCTTTTTGCGCTAAACGTTGCACACAGGCCTCTACCTCTTTTCTGGCAACAGACATAAGATCTGCAACTTCGTCTATTATCACCACCAGATACGGCATATCAGATAAATCTACCTCTTGGGTTTCAAATTCCAATTCTCCTGTTTCAGGGTCTGTACCAACGGCGACCTGGCGCGTTAATTTTTCACCTTTTTCACGTTTTTGAGCAACCGCTTCATTATAACCTGCGATATTTTGCACACCCAACAATTGTAAACGTTTATATCGTTCTTCCATTTCTGCAACAGACCATTTCAATGCGTTAACAGAAGCATTCGCATCGGTTAAAACCGGTGTAATTAAATGCGGTATATCGTTCCACAAAGTAAAATCGACGCCTTTTGGGTCAACTATCATCAATTTACATTTATCCGGCGTAAAATGATATAAAATAGACATTATAATGGACTGAACAAAAACGGACTTACCGGAACCGGTACGCCCAGCAATTAATACATGAGGCATCTTAGCCAAATCAAAGTACATAGGATTACCACCGATATCAACCCCCAATGCCAAAGGTATTTTATATTTAGAATTAATGAACGTATCGTTATCAATCAAAGATCTAAAACGCACCTCCTGACGTTTAAGATTTACCATTTCAACACCGATCAATTGAGTACTGGGAATATGAGCAATTCTGATATGAGCCGTAGCCATTGCGCGTGTCATATCATCTACGGTTTTATTAATATCAACCATACGAACACCACTTTCCGGCATAAATTCGTATAAAGTAACGATTGGACCTGGTTTAATACCAACAACGCGTCCGCGTACATTATATTCGGCAAAATGATATTCCATAGCGGTTGCATTTCGCTTTAATTCCGGTGTAATAGAGTTTTTCCCAAAAGAAGACTTTTCTAAAAACTCTGGATCGGGTAATTCATATTCATGTTCTACATCGGCAACCGCGACATTTTTTGTACTACGAGCAACTTTTCTTTTCACAGTTTTTGTTTTTTTCGTTTTTTCTTCGTCTTTTTCTTCTTCTGTTTCTTCTTCTTCATCTTCAACATAAACACTTTCATCACTTCGTGTTAAATGGAAAATTGATAACACCCAACGAATCGATTTATAAAATATATTTCCAAAGTTTTTAATATGCTCCCATTTTATATGAAGTAATCTTGCACCTAAAAAACAAAACACACCCAGGCATAAAACACCTATTAGCAACCCCCAAGAACCGATTACCGAAGAAACATCTGTTGCAACAAGACTGCCCATTAAACCACCGAATGTAGCAGACGGAATCAACAAACCCAAACCCGCTGTTCCTAAGCATAAAGCTACAAAAAAACGTAAAAAATTATATTCCGGTTCCAAGCTTTCATTCCAACCCGCAAGCCATGTGATTCCCCATCTTGCAATACAAAGAATCATAAATACAGCAGGAATAAAACCGATGCTATAACGTAAGAAACCTACGACCTGTCCCATTACAGACTGTTCACCAAAAGTACTTGCCACCGCGAACCCATCCAGATAAGGGTCAAACAAAAACAACGCCACCAGAGCCCATATACCAATTGCGAGCAACGCACCACCGGTTATACGTTTTATTAAAGATTTCAATGCACCAGAAACTCTATCCGGTAAAAATTTTGATTGTTTGTCCATTTAATATATTTTATCACAAAAAACTCATAATTGTTATAAAAGTTGTTTTTTCCCGTCAACTAATTTTGACTTTAACGCAGCCTTTACCAAATCTGCCGTTACCATACCTATAAACGCCCCCAGAATAACATCTGTCGGCCAATGAGCACCGTAACAGACTCTTGATAATCCTATTATAATAGCCAACGACCAAGTGAACCATTTTATTTTCGGAGCCAATAACCCTAACATTACAAGTCCTGCAAAAGAGGCGAAAGTATGACCAGACGGCATAGAATTAAACGCCCAATCCGTAGAAAAAGGAAAGAAACCCGTCATATCCAAAGCCTCATAAAAAATTGGGCGCGCCCTACCTATAATTATTTTCAAGACCTTACCTATAACACCAGCGGTTAATACGGAACAAAACACATAAAACGCATAACTATTACGAACTTTATGAAAAATGTCTTTACAGAATACAAGAAGGTTGAACTTACTCTTTTCGTCTTTATAAGACGGTTTCTGTTTCCATATTTTTTTCAAATAAAAGAAAAGCATAACAACGGCAGATACAATTAACCAATTTTTTGCATCAAAAACGGCATTAAATAGCCCCCATAATTTAAAGTCAAAATTACGCATAAATAAATAAAGAGGTTTATCAAACCAAAATATTCCTAAAAGTACCAAAACAATAGTTATTATTCCGGCATATCCTATCACGTTCCATTTTATATTATTTTCTTTTGTTAAAAACATTTTACCCGCCTTTCGTAATTTATTCTGCAATTAATTTGTTATAAACCCTTTTATCGGTTAATATCTTAACCGCAACGGCCGTAGCAAGTGCATCTTCATCGGTTCCACTTGTTATATTCGGACATCCGCGTCTAATTTCATCGGTACTTACATCGGTATCGCGATTAAAATCTTTTGAGTTAAAATCGTTATTTATAACATTCAAAAAGAATACCTGTTGTTGAGCTTTTGTGCGAATATTAGACAAACATACAATAGGAAATAAACCGCGCCCATCAATAACCTTACCTTTTCCTGTTTTGACAGATTTATTAAGTAACTCCAAAGCACCGCCATTTTCCAAATTTATTACAGTTGCAATTCTGGCGTTACCAGCAGTTGGTGTTCCTACCAGTACTCCTCGTTCATATTCATAAAATGCGGCCGCAACCGCTTCGGCAGTACCACGTGTCATATTTGACATCAATACAACAACTGGTGCATCTGTAACAGCGTTACCACCAGGGACAACTTCCATTTCTTCTCTTGCGGTTTCAATTACCCGCAAAACAGGTTCTGGACCGATAAATAATCCCGCTAATTTTGCGGCGGCTCTTTCATCTTCACCTGTGGTGGCCCGTAAATCTAATATTATACCGTCTATATCCGGATATTTAAGTAAAGCCTCGTTTACAATTGCTACTGAATTGTCTGATATTTTATGAACAATGATTTCTAATATTCCGCCTGTATCTAGATTACTACGATGAACGACATCTGCATCTGCCAGAATTATTGTTGCACGACGAAGAACGACATCCTTTTCACCTGATGGAGTTAATAATTTTATCTTTGATGTTCCTGAATTAAAACCAGACATTACACCGGATAAATCTGCATCTGACATTTGCGAGACAGGAACCCCATTTATTTCTGCGATTAAATCTCCTTCTCTTATGCCGGCCGTATCAGCAGGAGAATCCTTGTATATACCTAAGACTCGATAATTTCCACGAGAATCTCGTGCTCCTTCCAACCCAACGCTTGTAAGGATTCTACCATCTTCTGTTACTTCCGCTTCACGCGAATAAATATAACGTCCATTTTCGTCTATTCCCCGCATAAGACTATCGACAACCAATTGATACATTTCACTTTCACTGGAACTATGTAGAATCGGATCGTTTGCACGTAATTTTAAAATAAGCGCCGTAGTAATTTCACCGAACCCTTTCCAATCACCGTGTTTTGGTCTTGGGTAATTTGCAATAATTGCATCGTTCCAGACAAGAACAACTCGTTCATCTGTTGCAGCGATATGAGCATTCTTATTTAAATTTTCAAGGCTTTCTATTGCGATATTTATATTTTTACCGCCCCAACTTACATTATCTAGTTTTTCATAAATATCCGCAAAGGTTTCGGAAACATCAAAAACATTTAGCCCATCTTGTACAGGTTCGTCTTCAAAGAATAACCCTTCTGCATTTGCCGATGTTATACCAAAGGCCAAGAAAGCACATAAAACGAACTTAAAAAATCTCATTTTACTCCCCCTTTTTTGCCTTGATATGAAATACTTTTTTTATTTTCCTTCGTTATCCCGCAAATTAAAATGATACAAGATTACATTTGAAATATAAATACTCGTCATAGTACCCATCAAGACGGCAAAAGTCATAGATATTGCAAACTCTTTAAGCATAGTTCCACCAAACAGATACAGAGCAACCATGGCTAATATAGTAGAAACACCTGTCATAACAGTTCTACGTAACATTTCGTTTACAGATAAATCTATCAAATCAGACATCGGCATTTTATGATACTTTTTAATATTTTCTTCTATTCTGTCATAGTTTACAACTTTATCGTTAATAGAGTACCCTACCCCCATTAAAATTACCGCGATAGAAGTCTGATTAAATTCTAATCCTGTAACAGAAAAGAAACCGAACATGATTATGAAGTCTAAAACCAAAGACAAAAACGAACCTATTGCATAACCGCCGCGATATCTAACCCATACATAAACGGCCATCAAGATAAAAGAAAACAATATAGCCAAAATACCACCGCGGACTAATTCACCTCCTATCTTAGGTCCTACGATTTGCACCTGAGAATATTGTACTTTATCTCCTAAAATATTTTTTATTTCTGCCACGCGTTGATTCTGTTGCGCATCTGTTGCACCTTTCGGCAAACCGACACGAACTAAAATAGCCCTATTATCATCAATGGATTGTAATTCTGGGTTAAATTCTGCTAAATCATGACGCATTTTATCAATGGTATAATCCTTAGAAACAGGTGTAACTTCCATGGAAATACCACCGGCGAAATCAATTCCGTAATTTAACCCGCGCGTCGCCAAGGATAAAATAGATAACCCAACCAACAAGCCCGAAAGCCAGTATGATAATTTGCGATACTTCATAAATTTCAGTTTCATAACATCAACCTTTTTACTTATTTTTCACGTATCCGATTTTTTTATTTTTACCGTTCATATACCAATCGATGATGACCTTAGACAAAGAAACACAGGTAAATAAAGTTGTCAGCACACCGACAGATAACGTTACGGCAAACCCGCGAATTGGACCGGCACCGAACTGGAAAAGAACCAAAGAACATATTAAATTAGTTAAATTACCGTCCATTACTGCCTTCATAGACCTATGGAACCCTGCCTCTACTGCTCTAAGAGGAGTTGAACCTTCACGGATTTCATCTCGGATTCGTTCAAATGGCAAAATATTCGCATCAACCGCCATACCCAAAGTTAATACGATACCGGCAATTCCAGGTAAAGTTAATGTTGCACCGAGTACGGCAGAAATTCCTATAATCATTGCCAGATTTATTATCAGCACGAAACTTGCTATAACGCCGAAAGCCCGATAACAGAATATCATAAAAATCATTATAAAAATCATACCCGCCAGAGAAGCAATTTTACCTGCTGCAATAGTATCTGCCCCCAATCCTGCACCGACGGTACGTTCTTCTATGACTTGCAGCGGTGCCGGCAAAGCCCCACTACGTAATAGAACTGCTAAATCTTTTGCCTCTTGTAAAGTAAAGCCACCTGAAATCTGACCGCGTCCTCCGGGTATTGGTTCTCGGATAACGGGGGCGGACAAAACCTTACCATCCAGAACTATTGCGAAACGTTCATTAACGTGATCTGTTGTCAGTTTCGCAAACTTTCTGGCACCGGTTGCATCAAAAGTTGTTGTGACAACAGGCATTCTATTTTGATCAAAATCAGCCTGAGAATCTTTTAACGATTCGCCAGAAACTTCTATACGACTGTATACAGGTATTACTTGCGATGGAGATTCCATAATAAAAGGTAAAAACTCTGTTCCTTTTGGTGCATGTCCGGAATTTAATTGTTCTTGTGTTATATCCTCGTTAACCAGATGGAACGTCATTTTTGCGGTTTGACCTATAAGTTCTTTTATACGTTCTGGGTTATCAACACCAGGTAATTGAATCAAGATATACTTTCCACCCTGACTTTGAATAGACGGTTCTTTTGTTCCCAATGCATCGATACGACGACGAACGATTTCTATACTTCGAGCCAAAGCATCTTGCACCATTTCTGTTTTTGCTTTTTCTGTGTACGCGACATAAATAGTTTTTTTATCAGAAGAAATATCAACAGAATCGCCTAATACTCTTTTCAAACGACCTTTTGCATCTGATATTTCAGTTTCATCACGAACGACCAAAGAAACCATACCATCGTTATTTCTTAGATTTGAAAAACGGATAACCCCCTTATCACGATCAACCATAGCACTGCGAACTTCGTCATATAATTGCATGCCCTTTTCACGAAACATGGTATCTGTATCTACTTCCAATAAAAGTTGCGCCCCGCCTTTTAAATCTAACCCCAAAGAAATAGGTTGAATCCACGAAGGAAAATAAGGAGCCAAACTAGGTGCCAAAGTCGGCACAGCCAAAAGAACCCCAAATACAGCAACAAAAATTATTGCTAATTTTTTAAACATAACCTGACCCTTTTATTCAACATTTGCCACTGCGTTTTTATTTACTTCTATAACAACGCCTTTTGCAATTTCCATTTCAATTGTATTTTCATTTACTTTTTTAACTGTACCGTATATACCAGCCGCCAAAACGCGTTTACCGACGGTTAAAGAATCTAACATTTTCTGATATTCCGCCATACGTTTTTTATTTGGTCTAACCATAAATATGTATATGATTGCGAAAACAACCACGCAATACAGCAACATACCAGACCAATCACTTGTGGGTGCTGTTTGTGCAACATTATCAACGATTGCCGTTTCTTCCATATTATTTCTCCTTGTATACTTATGGGTTCAGAATAGTAAAAAAAGCCGATTATGTAAAGGAAATATTATTTTAAATCCCAAAAATCAGATACGCTCGAACCAACCGTCTATCTCTGCAAAAGGTATTATCTTATAAACTGGGCGACCATGATTACATTCTGAACCTCGATTCGTTTTTTCTATATCCCGCAACAGAGCATCCATCTGATTATAATCTAACTTCTGCCCTGCCCGAACACTATGATGACAAGCATAATTTGCAAGTTTTAAATGTAATCTTTCAGACAACTGAGCAGAATGACCATATTCGCGGACTTCGTCTGCAATGCTATGGAACAAGTCATCCCAGTTCAAATCCCAATCGGCAGGTTTTTCAAAAATAGCAATTGCGTCATTTCCAAAAGCGTCTATATATAAACCAGATTTTTTCATTTCTTCGGAAATTGATAATATTGCTTCTCCATCTTCAGATTTTATATTTATTACAATTGGCGTCAATAAGGGTTGTCTTTTTATATCATATCGCCGTAAACGTTCATAAGTAATACGTTCATGAGCAGCATGTTGATCGACTATTATTAAATTTTCACCGCTTTGCGATAAAATATATTTGTTACCGACCTGACCTATGACCCGCCCCAAAGGAAAAGTACCTTCATTTTGAATCTGACTATCAGTCGCATCAGGCTTTTCTGATTCAAAAAAGTTCTCTAATGAATCGTCTTTAACCGGTTTAAACATAAAAGCGATATCGGGTGCATTTCTATTCGGAGAAGATACCCGAGAATAATCACCAAGATTAAAATTAATTTTTTTATTGGTTATAGATTGTCCGGTGTAACAATATGAATTCATATTTGTTTTTTCATCCAAAGTTTTCGCTAAAACGTCACGTAGTGATTTTATCATAAAATTACGAACATGAACAGGTTCTAAAAAGTGCACTTCTGTTTTTGCAGGTGAAACATTAACATCAACGCTTCGATGGTCTAGATCAAGATACAGTGCACATAGCGGGAATTCACGTGCATGCATAACATCCATATATGCCGCCCGTAAAGCACCGAATAAAACCTTATCCTTTACAGGTCTTCCGTTTACAAATAAATATTGATCTACAGATGAAGCACGACGCAAAGTTGGTTCTGAAATTACCCCGGTTAACTTCAAAGACGCATTTGAAGAAATTGCATCAACGGTTAACATATGTCCCCGAACGTCATCACCCATAACGGAAATTATACGTTCGGTTATCTCCTGATTTTTAGGAAACCTCCATTTATTATTTAAAACAAAACCTACATCCGGTCTTGCCATTGCTAAACGTTTAAAGACATCCAAAACAGAAATCATTTCTGACTTGTCACCACGCAAAAATTTTAATCTTGCTGGCGTTTTAGAAAACAAATTATTTACACGTATTCTTGTACCGTTTTCCCAACTAGACGGTTTTATATCACCAGTAGAACAATCAAGGCACCATCCGTTTTCTTCAATTCCGTTACATGTATCAATAATCATATCAGAAACCGATGCAATAGAAGGTAAGGCTTCACCGCGAAAGCCCATATAATTTATATTTAATAAATCGTCATCAGGTAATTTAGAAGTTGCGTGTCTCATTATAGATTTTTCCAGATCATGACGTGACATACCAGATCCGTTATCAACAACAGAAATTGAAGTTCTGCCACCGTCAACAACGTCTATCATTATTTGATCTGCCCCCGCGTCCAGAGCATTTTCAATCAATTCTTTAACCACACTTGCGGGACGTTCTACAACCTCACCTGCTGCAATTTGATTAATTAAAAAATCTGGTAAAACGCGTACAGACATACCATTTAATCCTTGAACTTTATTTCTAAAATCTCGTATTCTTTTTCACCGTTTGGTAGTTTTACAATGCAGGTATCCCCAACACATCGTCCAATGAAAGCACGTCCAACCGGTGAAGTACAAGAAATAACCTGTTTCCCATCAGATTCGATATCAGATAAGATTCTGCACTGCATTTTATTACCGTCCTCGTCTTCTGCGACCACGCGCGCACCGAAAACTACCCTGTCACCAGACAACGAGTCTACATCTATTATTGTAGCATTATTAATAAATTCTTCTATAAATTGTATACGTTTATCAATCTGCCTTTGTTTTTCTTTGGCAGCGCTATAATCTGCATTTTCAGACAAATCACCCAAGGAACGAGCCCATTGAACTGTTTTTAGTATTTCTGGACGTTGAACTTCCTTTAAATCTTTTAATTCTTTAATCAGGCTATCAAACCCAGCCCTTGAAACCGGTTTCTTTTCCATATCTTAATCCTTATAATTTCATAAAAATTATAAGCATTCATTTTAATTTTGCAATTGTCAATTGAACAATGTATACTTTTTTAACTAACGGTGGATATTTTTATGTTTAAACTAAATATATTAAACAGATTTTTATTACGTCGTTTTTTTTCTGGATTCGGTCTAGTTATGTTAGTCGTATGTGGAATAATTATGGCAGTTACATTTGTAGAAAGGTTACCGTCAAACCCGACTGTACTTGCGGCACTTTCAGAAACATGGATTCGCCTTATGGAATACGTACCGCTGTTTTTACCGCTGGCGGTTTTCATGGGGACTTTACTTGCTTCTTATAACCTCACTAAATCTAGCGAAAAAGTTATTATAGCCAGCGCTGGTTTATCGCCGTATCAGATGGCAAGGCCTTTCCTAATCGGCGCAACACTAATTGGTATAATTGCAACGACTTTAATCAATCCTTATTCAGTCGGTCTAAATCAAAAAAATATAACATCCAACCATCTTGTTTTAATAGATAATGAGATATGGTTACGAGAAGCGTCTGAAAACGGCTATATAACAATGAACGCCAAGGGTATGCATAAATCAGGAGACATATTAATATTTGAAAAAGCAACGGTATACCTACAAGACGAAACTTTCAAATTAAATCAACGTGTAGAGGCAGAAACTTTAACTCTTTCAGACGCAGGCCTGGATGCAAAAAATGCTACAACATGGGACAAAAACGGTATACCTAAAAACGTTGACTGGCACACAAATACATTACTTACCCCAAAAACCGTTCTGGACAGGTACTTACAACCAGATCAGATATCTTTTTGGGAATTGCCCAGTTTCATAAAAAAAATGCAAGCCGTCGGAGTAAGCGTTCGGGGACACATGGTTCAATTTTGGACATTATTATTCTTACCCTTAACTATGATAGCAATGGCAACACTTGGGGTTGCTTTTTCACAGACGCACCAGCGTAGGAATTACAGTTTCGGATTAAAATTTGGTATAGGCATAATAACATGTTTTGCCGTATACTTTTTAACGAATATGTTTAATGCGCTTGGATCGACGGGTGCGCTGCCTCCGTTATTAGCCATTGTCGCACCGCCGCTTATAATAATAGCAGGTGCAGGAACATTCATAGCAAGTTTTGATACAATATAAAAAGGGGAAAAATGCCGCTTCATAAAAAAAAGAATACATCTGGAAAAAAAATTATAATATGGGGCTTGATAGCGATAATTATCATACTTATGATAATATCCTTTCCTGCTGCTCAGAATGTAACCGAGATAGTATTGTACCCATGAATTATATAGATATATTTTTAGAGGCTCTTTCGGCAGAAAAAGGTCGAAGTCAAAAAACGCTAGAAAGTTATTCCAGCGATTTGCGTCATGCCGACGAAAAAATTTCTGGTGGTCTGATGAACGCGTCTTATACAGACATACAAAATTATTTATCTTGTTTACCAGACAAGGCGTCATCAATAGCCAGAAAAGCCAGCGCATTACGAGGATTTTATAAATTTTTAATGTTAGAAAAAATAATTAAAGAAAATCCGACTGCGAACTTAGAACTACCTAAAAGAACACGAATATTACCGAAATTTTTATCGGTTGAAGAAATAGAACTTTTGATATCTTCTGCTGGCGACATAAAAAATTCTGTTAGGTTACGAGCAATGATAGAATTATTATATGCCTCTGGTCTGCGTGTATCTGAATTATGCGAATTACCAATTTCTGCATATTTAGGAGACAAACTTTTAATTCATGGAAAAGGCGCCAAGGAACGCATGGTTCCTATACATGAACGTGCAAAAAACGCGCTTGAAAAGTGGTTAAACATCAGAGAAGACGAAACATCAAAATATGTATTTCCATCGAACGGGAAAGACGGTCATATAACCAGGGACGGTTTTTTTAAGATATTAAAAAAATGTGCTGTACTTGCTGGAATTGACCCGCATCGTGTCAGTCCGCATGTACTACGTCATTCTTTTGCTTCCCATCTTCTTGCGGGGGGTGCAAACCTACGTGCGATACAAACGATGTTGGGGCACGAAGATATTTCTACGACTCAGATATATACACATGTTTTACCGGATAAATTACGAGAAACCGTACAAAAACATCATCCGCTTGGTCAATCAAAGGATTCTGAAATATGATAAAAAAATGCGAACACCCTGGTTGCACCAAGGCAGGTGTATGCCGTGCACCTAAAACGCGAGAATTAAAAGAATATTGGCTATTCTGTAAAGAGCACGCCGCCGAATACAATAAAAACTGGAATTACTATGCAGATATGACCCCAGAAGAAATAGAAGCAGACTGGGAGACAAGAGTTTTTGGTACCCCATTAAAAGATGATAAAAACAGCAACAAAAGCGAATCTGAATACATAAAATTTCTGAACGATTTCTTAACAGGACGCGCAACTTTTGATAAGACCCCGCATCGAATTACGAAACCGGCAAACGTAATATCCGCACTGAAAGTTTTTGATCTACCGCTAAGCGCTTCGTGGCGCGAAATAACAACAAAGTACCGCGCACTAGCAAAAAAACATCATCCAGATACATCGTCAGATAAAAATAATTCGACTCAAGAGTTTACCAAGATTTCTAACGCATACGATACTTTAAAAAAATATTTTGGTAAAAAATAAAAAGACCTTTTAAAAGGTCTTTTTATTTTATCCGCGCGAATTCAAATATGCTATTGCATCCATACCTGCACTGCATCCTGTTCCTACGGCAGTTGCAACCTGCATTTTTATTTCAGACTGAACATCACCGGCAACAAATATTCCTTCGGGTAATTCAGCGGGTATCAAGCGTCCCATATTATCACGTTTTATATCTTCTCTTAAATAATCTGTATTCGCCTCATGCCCGATTGCAACAAATAGACCGTCACAAATAATTTCCTTATCGTCCGTAGTAGTAACAACCAATTTATCTGAATTCGGAAGCATAGCAATCTTCTTTAAATCAGTATTAAACAGGCATTCTATATTTTCGCGTTCGGCTACGCGATTACGCAAGACGGCCTCGGCTCTGGTAAAAGCCCCTTTACGATAAACGATTTTTACGTTTTTTGCGATATCGGCTAAATACAAGGCATCATTTAAAGCAGAATTACCACCACCCATAACGATTACATCTTTATACGCATAGAAAAAACCGTCACAAGTTGCACAATAAGAAACGCCCTTACCCAAAAGTTCCTTTGCGCCCTCTATTTCCAACTTACGTGGGGAAGCTCCTGTTGCTATTATTACTGCTTTTCCAACATATCTTTTTCCGTCATCTGCCAAAATATTAAACGCGCTTTCCGCATCACCAGAAATATTTTTTGCAGAAGCGAAAATAATTTCTGCCCCGAAGGTTTCGGCCTGAGTTTTCATAAACTCTGCCAATTCTATTCCGCTACCTTTCCATCCTGGATAATTTTCTAAAACTGCAATTCCTGCGGTTTGCCCCCCCAGTCTATCACCACCAAGTACCAAAGTCTTTTTACCTGCCCGCGCACAATATAATGCGGCAGTCAGACCAGCAGGTCCAGAACCAAGAATTATAACATCATGTATTATGACATCATTCATAAAAAACTCCTCGTTATCTTTTCGGGGCATAGCATAACACAATCACAAAAACGGCGCAATTTTTTTCTACATGCTATCCAGAGCCTATTTTTGATTGCTTTTTTAAAGGTAATATTTTACTATTCTATTGTCATGAAAAAGAAATATTACTTTTTAAGTTTTCGCTCATCCCCTTTTGGGGTGCGCTTTAATTATTAATTATTTATAATGAATTACGATATATCGTAAAAAAATTTACAATTAAACCAAGAGAATAAATCATGTTAGACATCAGATTTATACGAGAAAACCCAGAGATAGTAAAAAACGCATGTAAAGTAAAGGGTTTTGAAGATTACGTAGATGAAATACTGGAACTTGATATCAGAGTTCGTGAATTAAAGACTATAACCCAGACCAAGACCGCAGAAAAGAACAAAATAACGCGAGAAATACCTAATGCATCCGATAAAGCAGCATTAATTGAAAAATCAAAAAAAATTAGCGATGAAATCGCGGCAGAATTGGCGGAATTGGCGGATAAAGAAGCAAAACTTAATAATCTATTACATTGCGTTCCTCAGATTCCAAGCCCCGAAGCACCAATTGGTCCGGATGATAGCGCAAATATAGAAGTAAAAAGAGTCGGGGAACCACCTAAATTTAATTTCACACCACGGGCGCAATGGGATTTACTGGACATGAATAATTGGTGGGCGCCGGAAAAAATCGGACAAATATGCGGAACGCGCACTTATTGTTTAATAGGCGAAGCGGCAGAATTACAACTTGCCATAGAAACGTACGTAATAAAAAAACTTATCTCCAAGGGTTTTACGTACATTGAATGCCCGTCTATTACTAAACCGCAAACAATATTTGATGCCGGACATTTCAAGGGTGCAGACCTATCCGTAATGAACAATGATGTATTCATGCTAACAGATACAGACAGATGTTTAGCAGGAACGGCAGAAATAATACTAAACTCTATGCACAGCGACGAGATTTTACCAGAAAATGTATTACCTATAAAATATGTTGGTTTTTCACCATGCTTCAGAAAAGAAGCCGGTGCCGCAGGTCGTGATACCAGAGGTTTAGCAAGATTCCATCAGTTTAACAAGGTTGAACAATACATTTTCTGTAAACCCGAACAATCAGACAAGATGTACGAACATCTGTTAAATAATTTATGCGAAATAATGGAAGATTTTGAATTACCTTATCGCGTAATAACTAATTCAACTGGGGACATGGGATTTAATAAAATAAAAATGAATGATGTAGAAGCATGGATTCCTAGTGAAAATAGCTATAAAGAACTTGGCAGTTGTTCATCTATTGGGGAGTTTCAAGCACGAAGAACAAATACCAGATATCGTGAAAACGCAACTGGCGACGTAAAATTTGTTGCGACATTAAATAATACAGGTATTGCAGTTCCACGTGCACTGGTGCCAATTATTGAAAATCATCAAAATGCAGATGGATCCGTAAATATACCAAAAAAATTACAATCTTTGATGGACGGCAGAATAAAAATTGGTGGCAAGCATTAAAAAACGGGGAATTCCCCGTTTTTTTATCGTTGTTTTATTTCTTCTAAGGAAACGCATGAAGCAAAAGATTTTTCACTTCTAAACGGAAATATAAAATCTTTAAAGAAAGAAGTTGATTTTACGTAATTCCACTTTTTTATAGCCAACAACAAGTTTTCTTCTTTATCAAAATTGTAATATTCATCTATTGCATGTAAAACCCGTGTAAAGGCTAACCAGATTGAGTTATCAACTATAACTCCCTTCGCGTTTTTTTGCAAAAACCTTCAAAATCAGGCTCTAAATCTTCTTTTATGCGAGTACCATAATCAGATAATCTTTTAGGGTCTTGCGCGATTTTATTTATAATTTCTATATTTTTAATAATATTTTCATATTCTTTTTTATCTTTCGCCTTTTCTGTTCTTTTTTCAAGAACGCGTTCACAGATTTAAAAAAATCTTTAATTGTTAAATCATAATCTACTCTTTTATTTTTTAACGACTTTTTTCATTTAATTTACTAACAGTTCTTGAAGCGAAAGATTTCGCCGGTTTAAAAGAACTGATAAAACTTTTCAAAAAAGAAGGAGATATTACAGTATACCAATGTTTTATTGCCCTTAATAAATAAATTTTTTTATTCGTATTTGTATTTATCCCGTAAAAATTATTAATGTTATGTAAAACCTCGATAAATACCGTATATATTAAATCACCAGAGAAACTATTTTCTTCTGCATAAGCAAAATTCTTAACAGAGAAACTATTTATTTCTTTATAAAAAAAATCCATATCTGCCAATTTTTTAGGGTTTTCAGCAAGTTTCTTAACTTTTTCTATACAATTAACGATTTCTTGCCGTTCTTCTTTTGCCTTTACCGACATTTTTCTTTTATTTAAAAAATCTATAACAGATTTAAAAAAATCTTTAATTGTCAAATCGCAATCTATAATTTTCTTTTCTTTTTTCATGAACTATCCTTAAAGTTTGTGAGCTTTTATGATATAATAAATAGCACAAAAACACAAAATGTCAACATAATATTACGAATTTTGTTTACCGGCTTCTTTTGGGACCCATACAGCAAAAGATTCTGCGCGTTTAAAAGGGAAAACGAAATCTTTGAACCATAAACTAGATTTGACATAACTCCAATTTTTTATGGCATTCAATAGCCTTTTTTCCTTGTCAGAAGAGTTTGTATTATAAAAATCATCTATGGCATGTAATGCTTCTCGAAAGGTTAAATATGCTGTATTATCAACAATCTTTCCATTTCTAATTTTCACAAAACCATCTTTTTTGGGTTCTAACTCTTCCCAGAGTCTTGTCTCATAACTTGATAGTCGCCTGGGCTCTTCTTGAATTTTACGAATTATGTTTATATTTTTAATGATGTCTTCATATTGTTTTTTAGTTTTTACTTTATTGGTCTTTTTATCTAAAAAATCACATACAGAATCAAAGAATTTTTTTATTGTTTGCTCGTAATCAATTACTTTTTCTTCCATAAGAATTCCTTTAATAAAAAAATAGCAAAAAAAAGATAAAATCACAACCCTTATCTATAATTTCTTGAAAAAAGCAAAATATGATATAATCTATGAAAAACAAAATTTTATTATATTGAATATAAGGTAATTTTATGAAAATTCGTAATATTGCAATAATTGCGCACGTTGATCACGGTAAAACAACATTGGTCGACAATATGTTAAAACAGGCTGGAACGTTTCGAGAAAATGAAAAAGTTGCAGAACGTGTAATGGACAGTGGTGATATAGAACGGGAACGAGGTATTACGATTTCCGCGAAACCGACTTCTATTTTATGGAACGGTTATAAAATAAATATTGTTGATACACCCGGGCACGCAGATTTTGGCGGAGAAGTAGAACGTATTTTGTCTATGGTGGACGGGGTTGTATTATTAGTTGATTCCGCCGAAGGTCCGTTACCGCAAACAAAATTCGTTTTATCCAAGGCTTTAAAACTAGGGTTACGTCCGATAGTTTGTATAAATAAAATAGACCGTGCAGACGCACGACCAGATGAAGTATTAACCGAAACTTTTGACTTATTTGATAAATTAGGTGCTACGGATTCTCAGTTAGATTTTCCCTATCTTTATGCAGTTGGACGTGACGGTTGGGCAATAAGGAATCTTGATGACGAACCAAAAGATCTGACGCCTTTATTTCAATTAATAATAGATCATGTTCCGGCTCCGGATTGTGACGGGACTCGCTGTCAGATGGACGCTCCGTTTAAAATGCTTGCAACCACGCTAGAAGCGGATCCGTACGTAGGCAGGATACTAACGGGTAAAATAGAGTCAGGAACAGTAAAAGTCGGTCAATCGGTTAAAGCCATAAATATGAAAGGCGAATTCATAGAAAACGCAAAAATCACAAAAATTATCGAGCATCGCGGTGTTGAAAAAGTATCGCTAAATTCCGCCTCTGCGGGTGATATAGTCGTTGTTGCGGGTTTTTCAAAAGCAACTGTTGCGGATACGCTTTGTGCACCGGAAGTAAACGAACCGATTCCTGCTATGCCGATTGATCCCCCTACTCTAACGATGACGTTTTTTGTTAATACTTCACCACTTGCTGGAAAATCTGGGAAAAAACTAACGTCACGCATGATAGGTGAACGTTTATTCAAAGAAGCAGAAACAAACATTGCTTTGAAAGTCACTCAAAGCGCAAACAACGAATCTTTCGAAGTTTCTGGGCGTGGGGAATTACAACTGGGTATACTAATCGAAACCATGCGTCGCGAAGGATTTGAATTAAGTGTATCTCGTCCGCGCGTTGTAATGCAAGAAGGTCCAAACGGTGAAAAACTGGAACCGATAGAAGAAGTGGTCATTGACGTAGACGATGAGTTTAGCGGGGTCGTCATAGAAAAAATGACGAAACGCAAAGCAACTATTACGGAAATGAAATCTTCTGGTGGGGGTAAAACTCGCATTGTATTTTCTGCACCATCACGTGGTCTGATTGGTTATTTATCAGAATTCAGAACCGACACCCGAGGAACCGGTGTTATGAACCGTGTATTTTCTGGTTATGAAACATATCGCGGTCCAATTTCTCAATATAGACCGGGGGTACTAGTATCTATGGAAAACGGAATAACTGCAACATATGCGCTGTTTAACTTACAGCCTCGGGGTACTCTATTTGTTGGTCCGCAGACCGAAGTTTACTCGGGTATGATTATCGGTGAACATAGCAAAGAAAATGACTTAGAGGTAAACCCGATAAAAGGTAAAGAACTTACAAACATACGCTCGGTCACAGCAGATGAAAAATTATTTTTAGCACCCCCAAGAAAAATGTCTTTGGAAGAAGCGTTATCCTATATACAAGATGACGAATTAGTAGAAGTTACACCTGCAACGATTCGTTTACGAAAAAAAGAACTTGATAGTAATGTACGTAAAAAAACACGAAAGACAGATGAAGACTAGACGTTTGTTTTTAATTGCTGGTTACGACCCACAAAATATAGCAGACGAATCTTTGCTGCTTTTGGTTAAATCTATGGCAAAATGCGGTGATGTAATTTTATATATGGACAGCGATTGCGATACAGAACAACTTATAAAGTTTAAACATCTTTGTATTTATGCAGATGCCAAACGTCATGAAGAATATGATTTCGGTTCTTACAAACGCGCGTATTTATATGCAAAAAGTCATGATATTTTATCAGATTATGACTTTTTATATTTTATAAATGATTCTGTATATGGACCTCTGTACGACATAGAGCCATATTTATTAAAAATGGAATCGAACAATACAGATGCATTTGGTTTAGTGTGCAACCCTAAAAAATCTCATCCACATATTCAATCATGGTTTATAGGGATGAGAAAATCAGTTTTTCAAACATTATGGTTTGACGATTTTATTTTATCTGTAAAAAAATTATCTGATAAAGGCAGTGTAACGAAATTATACGAACACGGCCTCTCAAAACTTGTACTTGAACATGGATTAAAATGGTCTTGTTTATATACAGTTTCTGGTCGTGGCATTTATAATGATGTCAAAAAATTATATAAAAAGAAAATGCCCTTTATAAAAAAGGCATCTTTTATAAGGCATAACGGCGGTCTTGGTCGTCAAATATATTATGTATTGAACCACACAAACAAAAACATTAAAAGTGCAATAATAAAAAATGCAGAAAGAAATTTCGGTAAAAAATATATGAACTGGCTTTTAACAAAAAATCCTTTTATAATAATATACAGAAATATATCCTACGGAATCTCAAAATTTTTACGGGGAAAAATATGAAACCTAAAAGATTGTTTCTATTTGCTGGTTATAGCGCAAAGAAAAAAATCAATGATGCGCTAATATATATGCTCAAACAGTTAAAAAAATGTGGCGATATAATTTTGATTGTAGATAGTGATATTCCTGCAAAAGAGTTAAGTTTAGTAAAAAAATTTACAATATATGCCCATGCTAAACGTCACGGGGAATATGATTTTGGTTCTTATAAACGCGCATATCAATACGCAAAGGGAAAAAAGATATTAAACAATTATGATTTTTTATATATGGTAAATGACTCTGTATACGGTCCTTTATTACCCATCGAAAAAGCGTTAAAAAGTATGGAAAGTCAGGGTACAGATGCGTTTGCAATGGTATACAACAACCATCCCAAAAAACCGCATCTGGGGGCATGGTTTATAGGGATGCGCCCTACTATATTTTTAACGCAATGGTACGAAGAATTTATGCTTAACATAACGCACCAAGAATCAAAAGGTGATGTGATAAAAAAATACGAACATGGTTTCACAAATATGTTATTCCAACATAAAACTTCTTATGATGCCCCTTATTATGCAATTGGTCGACGCATATATAACAATGTTCGCAAATTTTCTAATTCAGGTATGCCTTTTATAAAAAAATTGGCGTTTACCAGACATTATGGAAGACTAGGACGTCAAATACTGTACGCACTGAACCACGGTAACAAAGAAGCAAAGAAAGCGATTCTAAGTGCTGCTCGTGAGGAATATGGTGAAGAATATGTACAATGGCTTTTAACAAAAAACCCTTTAAAAATTCTAACAAGAACAATAAAATATTTTATACATAAACTACATGTTGGTGGAATATGATAAACAATGAAAACAAATATAATAAAAAAATTGCTGCTATAACGATGGCTCGTAATGACGAGTTTTTTCTTAATCGCTGGATTGCGTATTATGGTAAAGAATTGGGTGAAGAAAATCTCTATATTTATTTAGACGGACTTGACCAAAAGACTCCCAGCAAAGCAGGTAAATCAAACATAAAAAAATTACCGCACAAAGAAGAAGCCGTACAGCAAGGTGATAAAACAAGGATCTTATTACTCTCAAATTTAGCGAATGAGTTATTTAAACGAGGTTATGAAATTGTAATAGGATGCGATTGTGACGAGTTTTTAATTGTTGACCCTGCATTAAACACATCCTTATCTGAGTACCTATCAAAAAAAAGCAACTATTCGTCTCTTTCTGGGCTTGGTATGGACGTAGGACAAGATTTAAAAACGGAATCAACATTAAAAATGGCCGAACCATTTTTAACTCAGCGAAATTATGCTTTATTATCGACAAGGTATACAAAACCGGTTGTAATGTTAAAGCCTGTTATATGGGGCAGCGGTTTTCATAGTATCAAAGGGCATAATTTTCATATAGATAAAAATTTATATTTATTGCATTTTGGCGGCGTTGATCTGAACATGATAAAAAACAAAATTGGTGACAGAAATCCATCATGGGAAAAACATCTAAAAAAGCGCGCACGAACAATTGATATAATAACAAACACAAAAAATAAAAATAAATCGACAAAAATTGCGCGTGCGCTACAAACCTTGCTACGCCCTATATACGACTTGAACAAGCCTGCAATGTTAGGTTTAAAATGGGTTACAACTATTCCAGAAAGATTCAAAAAAACAGGGATATAAAAAACTGCGTAAATCGCAGTTTTTTATATATTATCTTTTATAAATTTTTTTATTTTTCTACGATATTTTTTTGCCCGTAAACCATATGCTTTATCAAAAACTCCTATATTATATAAATTCGTAAAGGCTTTTTTTGCAACATCCAAATCAAACTTATTTTCTAAATTGCGTGTTTTACGCATAGCAATAATTGCAAAAGGCCAAAGAAATTCTCTGACAAAATGTTTAAATTCTTTCTGCGAGGCTTCTTTTTTATAAATTTTATAAGCGTGTTCTAAACCTGTTGTAATAGATTCTATCATACGCAAAGCCCCACTGCTATTGAGTATAGAAGTTGAATTCGGCATATAAAAATATAAAGGAATTTTTGTAATTACAGTTTTAGGACGTTTTAATAATAAGGTAGACCACCAAGGAAAATCCTCCATTATTATCCCTTTTACAAAAGGTATTCCTGCAATCATCGTTCTTCTATATAAACCAAGAACAGGGTAACAATGTCTACGGACTGGTCGCAATACATGTAAAGATCTATTCCGTTCAGTACTATGAAAAAGAATTTTTTTTGTCGTATATTTTTTTATTTTTTTTACATTATAAATAGTATTTTTAGATTCAGGTAATATTACGGAAAAATCTTCTTTATTATGAATAATTCTTTTTCTTGCGTTTTTATAAAAAACTTTATCAAAATCAAATAAAATCATATCCGCATTTTCAGACTCTATTAAACAATCCAATATTTCCAAAGTTTGACTATGAATAAAGTCATCACTATCCAATAAAAAAATATACTGTCCTTTTGTAAAATTAATGCCCAGATTTCTGGCATCTGATAATCCACCGTTATCTTTATTTATAACTTTGATTCTTGGATCTAATTTTGCATATTCTTTTAATATATCAGCGCTTTTATCTGGACTACCGTCATTTACACATATCGCTTCCCAGTCAGAAAAAGTCTGATTCAATACGCTATCTAAACATCTGCGCAGATATTTCTCGACATTATATACAGGTATAACAATTGAGATTTTTGGGTTATCTTGTTGCATTTGAGCACATTTCCTTTATGAACTTACGAATATCTGAATGTAAATTTCTGGCCCATTTTGTTGGCGGATTATCAAACGCCCCCATTTTTTCAAGATCACAGAATTGTTTACGCGCGCTTTCAATATCTGCCTTATTATCCAGAAATCTAACCTTACGAAAAGCCCACTTAATAAAGTACCATTTAAAATTCAGAGACCATTGTTGCATTTGATACTCTGTCGCCTTATCTTTATATAACAAATACGCACTTTTAATTCCTTCACATAAACTGTGCAATATTCGTAATTGTTTAGCAGATAAAACAATTCCTCCAAAGTTCGGAATATAGAAATATAAAGGCAAAGCACAAATTGTAACCCTAGGATTTTTTAACATAACCTCACTCCACCACGGGAAGTCTTCAAACAAAATACCTTTGATAAAGGGTATACTTTTTATTAAATCGCGTTTATATAGATTTTTCCATACTTGGCAATGTTTTATCAGCCATTTTTTCTTTGCATTAAAAGCATTATGTGCCCGTTCTGTTGCATATGCATATACATCATTTGTTACCACAGTCGGAATCCGAGAAACGTTATATTTTTTATAAATGCGTTTTGGAATGACGGTATCTGTATCCATTCCTAACTTATAACGAATCATCAGCCGTGGTCTGTATATCCGATCATAAGTAAAAGAAACTATATCAGAGCCGTCGCGTTTCGCAAGTTTATGAGTTATCTCTAAGGTTTGCGGATGAATAAAATCGTCACTATCTACATATAATATATATTCACCCGTTGCAACGCGCATACCCGCATTTCTGGCATCAGACAATCCACCATTTTCTTTATTTACAATTTTAAATCTAGAATCTTTTGCAGCATATTCAGATAATATATCAGCACTTTTGTCGGGACTGCCGTCATTTACGCAGATTGCTTCCCAGTCAGAAAAAGTCTGATTTAAAATGCTATTCAGACACCTACGTAAATATTTTTCAACATTATATACTGGTATTATTATAGATACTGCCGGCATACATTTCTCCTTGATTAATCTTTATACATTTTATTAATCATAACGTCCACGAAACTTCCTGGTACAGGATTATTAGAACCACGATAAGTTAGTTTTTGGAAAAAGGAACCTGACGTAACCTTATCAAAAATTTCTTGGTCAAAAGGTTTATCTTTATAAGACCACCACAGCATATGAGTAGGATCTTGATCTACATGTGGCATTTCTGCAAAATACTTTTTTGCTCTTTGATCATTTAATACCAAAGTCTTGAATAATAATTGATGCATGAAATAATCAAAGTTATGATTTTCATGCATCCAATAATCTAGAATCATTGCGCGCCATGCATCTAACAGGTAAGCCCCTTTCCTGCTACGAATAAAACAATTTTGCATAAAACTGTACGGGCTTCCTACTTTCTGGCCTGCCATATATACAAAGAAATCCTCTTTCACAATCCAATCTGGAATAGGAGCCGTTGCAAAACCAGTAGAATCCAACCAAAAACCACCGTAATTATATAACAACTCCACACGGCAGATATCGGCAAAATGAGCATTCTTTATCATACCCTTTCTACGTTTTTCCATTATTACTTCTGGTAAAGTTATATAATCGAATAAAGTTTTTTCATCTAATACGATAAGTTCTTGTTTACAATTTTTTCTGACGCTTCGGAAACAAGCCTTGACCAACTCTGGTGCATTTTCTTCACCCTGCAACCAAATTGTAAAGATTTTTTCGTTTTTATCGTCCTTTACAACTTTTCTTTCTTTTACAGCGGCGGCCGCAGGCAAATAGCGTTTAAAATACCTTGGTATGACTTGTGATATCACATCGCTACGAATTGCACGCCGAGTTTTTCTGTCACGCCAGAACCAATTTAATATATGCCCTCTGATTATTACATCGGACATTGCTATCGCTTTTGCCAACCCCATAAGTCCACCTTTTTTATTATTCTACATCAGCAGAATCAGACGGCATTATATCCGTATCATCTTCTGCCGGTCCTGTTGTCATTTCTTCTGCTATACCACTGGCACGCGCCATTATTTTTTCCAGCAGTTCATTTTGTACATCTTCATGTTCTTTCAACCATTGACGAGCGTTTGCTTCACCCTGCCCCATACGTTCATCATTATAAGAATAAAAACTGCCTGCTTTTTCGATTAAATCGTATTTAACACCCATATCCAATATTTCGCTAATTCTGGATATACCTTCGCCGTACATTATTTTAAAGTCTACCGTTCGGAAAGGAGGTGCAACTTTATTTTTAACCACTTTTACACGCGTTTCATTACCGACGATATTTTCTTTATCTTTAATTTGTCCTGTACGGCGAATATCAAGACGTACAGAAGCATAAAACTTTAACGCGTTTCCCCCAGAAGTAGTTTCAGGATTACCAAACATTACCCCTATTTTCATACGAATCTGGTTAATGAATATCAATAAAGTATTACTACGAGAAACACTGCCTGCTAATTTTTTCAGAGACTGACTCATCAGTCTTGCGGTAGTTCCTACAAAAGAGTCTCCTATATTACCCTCCAATTCAGCCTTTGGCACCAGTGCCGCCACAGAATCTATGACAACAACATCAACCGCCCCAGATTTTATTAAAGTATCTGCAATTTCCAGAGCCTGCTCTCCCGAATCGGGTTGAGAAATTATCAAATTTGCTACATCAACACCCAATTTTTTAGCATAAGAAGGGTCCAACGCATTTTCTGCATCAATGTAAGCGCAAGTCCCACCTTTTTTCTGCGCTTCCGCAACGGCGTGCAGTGCAAGCGTTGTTTTACCAGAACTTTCTGGTCCATAAATTTCAACTATACGACCACGTGGATATCCTCCTATACCCAACGCGATATCCAACCCCAAAGACCCCGATGAAATAGCCTCTATATTTTGCTGACTGCCGTCCCCCATTTTCATAATGGCTTCTTTTCCGAATTGCTTTTGAATTTGCGCCAAAGCCGATTCTAAGGCCGGATTTTTTGCGGGAGTCTTTGTTTCTTTTGTAACTTCTTTCTTTGCCATAAAAATCCCCTTTTCTTTTTAAAGAATGATACAAATAAAATAAACTTCACGCAATCAAAATAAGCATACAAAAAAATTTATATGGGAATCACTTTTTTGCTAATAAAATCATAGCAGACAAAGCCCCAATTACAGCGGTCACAACCCACACAGCAGAAGTACCTCCAAATATTGTTATACTGGCTGCACCCAAGATAGGGGCAATTACGTTTGGTAAATTAACGCTGGTTCTAAACACACCATAATATCTTGTTTGTTCTGTCTTTTTTGTCGCATCAAAGAACAATAAATCATGTACAGATTCCATCAAGGCCCCTGACACTTGCCAAGCAACGAATATCATCAGCAACGGTATTCCTGTAACGAAAGTAGCCAACGCAGAAAATATGGCAAACGAAACGAAACCGATTAATAACCATAATTTTTTACCGTACTTTTTAACTAATACCGCCATTAACTCTGATAAAAACAGGTACGGAACTATACCCAGAGTTAGAACCCAACCTAATGTATCCTTAGAGAAACCGTTTTCTATTACGACAATCGGAACGTAAAGATAACGCATAGCCCGTAAAGAGTAATAACCAAAATTTATTGCATAAGCGCGTGCCATACCCGGACGAGAAAAAAAATGTAAAGAATTTTTCCACAGTGCTTTAAAAGTCTTACGAGGATTCACAGGACTTATTTTTTTATCTTCTTGTACGATACGAAATAATCTGAAAGAAATCCAACCCGCTAAATATATCAATGCGGACGCAAAGAAAGCGGCCCTATTATTAAATCGGGTTGCAATTGATACTGCTATCATCGGTGCAAACAGGGCACCAATATTTACCCACAAGTGATATCTGGAATTTAATTTTGCCATTCCAATGTTTTTTGAAAAATCAGACATAAATAAAGGAATAAGTACTCCGACCAAAGTAATTGCAATTCCGGTGGTATAATCCAGAATAATGAACGTGCTTGGTCTTATAGAAAAACTCATCATCGCATAGCAAACGGCTAGCATCATCATGACGAAGTAAAAAACTTTTACCTTTGAAAAACGCCTGAATAACTCATTTGCGAACAAACCGACAATCATGCAAAATGCAGAATAAATGGCCACATAAATACCAACAACAGCAGAATTTTTAAATATTTCCAAAATAACCAAAGAATAAACAGCATTATAAATACCGTCCGCAAAACCTGTAAACAATCCTAGGTTTGAGAACGAGAAACCACTTACACCGTTTTTAAAAGAAATATATTTATCTTTTGCCATATCTAGTATAGTTTATCATAAAATTAATATGATGACAAAAATAAGTGAAAAAAATCCGCCTATTGGCGGATTGAATTAAAAGAAAACATTTATTTTTGTTTTTCTTGCAGTTTTTTATCTTCATACAGTTTTTCGAAATCAACTGGTTGCATAACGAATGTCGGGAAACCAGATTCGCTAGTAAGTCTTGCAATAAGTGCACGAACAGACGGGAATAGCAATGTTGGGACATTTATTAACAAAGTCCGTTTTTTTATCTCTTCGTCTTTTTCTTCTTCCATCTGGACCAAACCAGAATAAGTAGATTCTATCAAGAAAACAGTTTTATCATCTTTTTCTAATTTTGAATGAGCCTTTGTTATTAAATCAACCATAAACAAATTATTTTCTGCACCTTTAATTTGAATATCAATATTGATTTCTAATTTTGCCTGACCGTTTTCTTGTTTAAAGAACAACTCTGGTACGTTGGGACTTTCGAAAGAGATATCCTTTAAAAACTGTGAAATTATATTAAATTTAGCCATTATATTTACTCCTTGTGTATCGGGATAAAAACCCATCTGGACTTAACACCCCATTTTATGATAATATAGCATTATAAAAATGTTTTACAAGTGGGGGAGAAATAAAAATGTCAGCACAGATAACAAGGACTTTTTTTCGCGGAATTATGAGCATTTTTTTCGCTATTACTTTGACATCTTGCGACTTATCAACTCCGACACACCAAGGGAATGATTCTGTTATACCATCCAATCTAAAAAAAGTATCTTATAACGACTTACCTGGTTGGTACAAAGACGATGTTCGCTATGCTCTGCAAGCATTTAGGAACTCTTGCAAAGCAAAAATACAATACACCGGTCGCGTAATACCAGATAGGGCTTTATTTGAAGAAAAATGTCGTATGCTTCCCAGTGCCAGCGCAGATACAGCAACGGTTCGGGCTTGGTTTGAGTCTAATTTTCAACCGTATCAAGTTTATAACGACGACGGTGGGAAAAGAGGTACTTACACAGGTTATTATTCTCCGATAATACCGGCGTGCAGAACAAAAACTGCTCAATGTAACGAGCCTCTTATGGGTGTCCCCACGGATGGCAGAAATTATAAAGGCGTAGACAAGAAAACTATTGTAGAAAACAAAATTGGTCGTGTTTTATACTGGGCCAATATAGTCGATGTTCAAAACATTCAAATTCAAGGCAGTGGTATGTTACAACTTGAAGACGGCACACCTGTAAAATTAAACTTTGCCGCAGTGAATGATATGCCATTTAAATCAATAGGAGAACAGTTAAAAAACCGAGGTATCAGACCCGAAGGCGGATATTCTGCCGACGCAGTATGGACATACTTAAAGAAGAACCCCAGTCTTGCAAAAGAGGTCATTTATTCTAATCCAAGATACGTATATTTTTATGAATCTGTTCCACCGGATGTAATTGGGAAACTTGGTACTCCGTTATCAAAGATACGTTCAATTGCCATGGACGACAGCATTTATACATTGGGTATGCCTGTCTACATTGATACTAATCTATCTGACGGTCGCCGTTTCAGCCGTCTTATGATTGCCCAAGATACAGGCAGTGCTATTCGCGGTTGGATACGTGCAGACATATTCTTTGGAAAAGGTGACGAAGCATATAAATTTGCACACGGTCAACATGCCCAAGGTCAGATGTTCATCTTGATGCCGAAAGAATATACATATGTCAAACCAACCAAATAAACTTAATCAACGCACATCTCGTCCTCAGACAATTGCTGGGGTAATGGGTGGCGTATTAAAAATTTTCGGTATCCGAGCATCAGATTCTGACCTTGTCGCACGATGGGCAGAAATAATGGGGTCTGAGATTGCAAACAAAGCCAATATCATCGCAATAAAGAAAACCAAGAATAACAAATTTAATGTTGTTATAAGACCAACCAACCCTGCTCTTGCCTTACAACTATCTTATATGTCAGAAGAGATTAAAAATAAAATAAATAAATATTTTGGCAGGGATGCAATTGAAAAAATAAGTATTAGAAAATAAAAACCGGCATTTACCGGTTTTTTATTTATTTTTCAACATTTTTCTTTCCCACCAAATTGCAATTGCAGGTATCAAAAAGAAAATAACACCCGCTAATTTCCAAATTGCCAAGAAACTGATTGCAGAAACATAAAGATAAGGTAAAGAAATCCCTGTTATACGAACGGCCAGATACATAAATTCTGGGCATAATGTCAACAACCAAACCAAAATAACCAAAACCAAATTTATCAAAAACGCCCTAAAACATATCCGCTGCTTTGATAATAATTTCATATTCTGAATTTCAACAAAGTCTTTCTTCATGGACGTCTCCTTTAATTCTACATTTATATAATACCATAAAACCGGTAATTTTATAAACTGAATTTACTCATATTTGAATGCGCCAAAGCAATTGCAACAGCATCACTTTCATCGGGGGTCTTCGGCATAGCCCTTGGCAATAACATTCTTACCATCTTATAGACTTGTTCTTTATCTGCATGTCCTGATGAAGTGAGTGCTTTTTTTATCTTATTCGGTTCATATTCAAATATAGGTATATCTTTATTTGCAACGGCAACAATTGCGGCGGCACGTGCATGCCCAAGAATTAAAGTCGTCTGAGGATTCTTGTTTACAAAAGTAATTTCAATACTACATTCATCTGGTTTAAAAGTCTCGCATAATTTTGAAACCTCTTTAAAAATATAGTTCAATCTGTTAGGTAAAGTATCTGTTTTGGGCGGCAAAACGACCCCACTTGCGATATATTTTCTATCTGCGTTCAGGCTTTCTATAACAGCCCAACCCGTATGAAGCAAACCTGGATCAATACCGATTATACGAACCATATTTATATCCTTTTATTATAATAATTATATAATAAAAAATGTCGCAAATGCGACATTTTTAATGAAAGAAAAATTTTTTATGCTGCCGCTGTAAAAACTTTTTGGACATCATCGTTATCATCCAAAGCATCTACCAACTTTTCTAATTTTTCATACGTTTCTTCGTCAAGTTCCATAGGCATATTTGGAATCCAAGTCAAATCCGCACTTTCTGGTTCACCTAATTTATCATTCAAGAATTTCTGAACATTCATGAAATCATCAGGTTTTGTTGTTATAATAAAGCCTTCTTCCGAAGTTTCTAAATTATCGGCATTTGCATCCATGATAATTTCCATCATTTCATCTTCTGTTTTTCCAACCGTTGCCGGATAAAATATTTGCCCTGCCCGAGTAAACATAAATACAACGCTACCCTCTTCTCCCATATTTCCGCCATTCTTAGCAAAAATGTTTCGAATTTCTGGGACAGTACGACGAGGGTTATCTGTCAAGGCTTCTACAATAACAGGAACAGCCCCTGGTCCATAACCTTCATACCGAACGGCAACATAATTTTCTGTATTTGCACCCGAGGCCTTTTCTATTGCGCGCTTGATATTATCGTTCGGCATAGAGTTTTTTCTTGCATTTAAAACCGCCAATCGCAAACGCGGATTATTATCGGGGTTTTTATCACCTAATTTTGCCGCCATTGTAATTTCACGTGCTAGTTTAGTAAACAAACCGCTACGTGCAGCATCATTTGCACCCTTTTTGTGCTGAATATTATGCCATTTACTATGTCCACTCATATTTGACCTTTTACTTTTATTAGATTAGAATTACCACAAAAGGATAACAAATGATTGGGAAATTGCAAGGAGTAGTTGAATATATCGGCGATGGTTTTGTAATAATTATGGTAAACGGTGTCGGATATAAAGTATTTACTCCTGAATATATAAAACCTAACGCGGAAGTATCGCTGTGGATAGAAACAGTGGTACGCGAAGACTCTATACGATTATTCGGTTTTTCCAGTCTTTCCGGTCAGAACTTATTTAACCAATTAACTGGTGTATCCGGCATTGGCCCAAAAGTTGCTTTGGCTATAATGGGTGCAATTAAGACAGATACTTTAATGTCGGCGATTGCAACAGGGGACGCTAAAACAATAGCAACTGCACCAGGAGTCGGTAAAAAAATGGCAGAAAAAATAATACTGGAATTAAAGAATAAAATTGGTGGCTCATCATTTGATTTTGCCCAATCAAATTCTGATACCGTTTCTGCCTTGCCAGATTTGCTGTCTGCGCTTGAATCATTAGGATACAGAAGATTAGAAATAATAGATATCGCACAAAAACTGGTATCAGAAAATCCATCTGCCGATGTTGCAAAACTGGTACCAATTGCATTAAAAGAAATAAGTGGGAATAAGTAATATGAATAACGAAACAATCTTTGCGCTGTCCAGTGGGCACGGGAAATCAGGTGTTGCCGTCATAAGAATAAGTGGAACAAATCTTGGACAGGTATTTTCTAAATTTATAAATAAAACCGATTTTTTACCGCGACATACATATTTTTCTAACTTAAAGGATTCTAATAACAATTTAATAGATCAGGTTATATGTATTTATTTTCGTGCACCCCACTCTTTTACAGGCGAAGACGTAATAGAAATTCATTGTCATGGTGGAATCGCAGTCATTGAAAAAATATTTTCTTATTTAACCGAACTTGAATTTCGTATGGCGACACCTGGTGAATTTTCAAAACGCGCATTTTATAACAATAAAATGGATTTAGCCGACATAGACGGTCTTGTTGCATTACTGGATGCACAAACAGAAAAACAACGTCAAAGTGCTATAAAATCTATGCTGGGTACAGACAGTAAACATTATGAAAGTTGGCGAAAGCAGATGATAGAAATATCCGCATATGCTGCCGCAATTTTAGATTATCCAGAAGACGAATTACCTCAAAAGATAAACGAAAAAATAAGGTCAAAAACAGAAAATTTATATAAAGAAATAAATGATACAATTTCGCGCTATATGGCGGTACGCGCTATCCGCAACGGTTTTAACATCGTTTTAATCGGTGATGTAAATGTTGGAAAATCATCTTTATTTAATCTTATGGTTGGTGCATCGCGCGCGATAGTTTCTGAAATTCCAGGAACAACACGAGATGTTGTTTCTGCACAACTTGATATAGACGGATATCTGATAAACTTATCTGACACTGCTGGAATTCGTAACGCAACTGATACCGTTGAAAAAATTGGTATTGAAAAAACAAAATCAGAAATAGAAAATGCAGATTTAGTATTACGAGTATTTGACGCCAGCAATAAAAAGAATCTATTACCAGAAACAAAAGAAAATGAAATTTTAATATTTAACAAATCGGATTTAATAAAACAAAAAGAAAATAAAAAAGTTATTTATATATCAACAAAGACAGGAGAAGGCATAAATGATTTAATGTCGATAATAAAAGAAAGACTGAACAAAATTACACATGATGTCGAATCTAGCATTGCTGTTAATACGCGTACAAAAAAACTTTTGACAGATTCCGCAACAGAATTAAAAGACGCGTTAAATACTCCGAAAGATAATTACGATATATTTTCAGAACATGTCAGACGCGCGGCAGACAATATTGGAAAAATACTTGGGACAATTACCGCAACAGAGGTTATGGACGCAACATTTTCCCAATTATGTCTAGGTAAATAGAAATTTTAACATAAAAAACACCGCATAAACGCGGTGTTTTTTATACTTAATAAATGATTACTCTTTTCTTATAGGATATTTGCCATCAATTAAGTTCTGACGAACGATATGATGCTTTACCTTTTGCGTACTGGTCATAGGCAGATCTTCTGTTGTCATTGCAAAATGAGTAACCCATTTATACGATGCAACTTTTTTATTTGCCTGTGCTATTGCCGAAGCCAATTTCTCAATTGTCATATCTGGTTCAACACTAAACACACCGTAAGTAACGGTTTTGTCTTTTACTTTGTGTTCAAACACGGCAACATTTTTTACACCAGGTATTGTTATATACAGTCCTTCTAACTCATCCGGGTAGACATTTTTACCGGAATCCAAAACAATTACTTGTTTTTTTCGTCCGGCAAAATGCAATTCACCGTTTTTATCCATAGAAACCATATCACCAGTGTTAAAGAAACCGCGTTCATCAAAGACTTCTTTATTTACATCTGGGTTATTCAAATAACCACCAAAAACCTGATGACCTCTAAGCCACAGAACCCCGACGCCATCTTCATTTTTATCGCGAATTTCGCACTCGTTATTTGTAGTTGGGCCTCCGAAAGCAAACGGCAGACGATTTTTAGTAGGTTTTGATATACAAATAGGTCCGACACATTCTGTCAACCCATAACCCTGTATAAATGTCAGTCCTAACCTTTCATAAAAGGTTTCAACTTCTGGTTTTGTTGCGGCACCTCCTGCAATAAGCAATTTCGCTCGCCCACCGAACACTGCCAAAACAGGTTCTTGAACCTTTTTAACCAGCCAGCCAAAGCCTATTTTCTTTAATAGGTTACCATATTTTAATACTATGGAAACCAGCCACCATTTATGCTGAGATTTTATATTATCAATAATTTTATTTCTAAAAACCTCCCACAATCTTGGTACAGCAGGAATTACATGCGGTTTATACTTTTTAAAATCTTCCAAAATTTCTTTTGGGTTTACCGTAGGCTGTAATAAAACCCCTGCCCCGTAATGTAAGGTAGCCAAAATTTCAACTGCGAAACCGAATATATGGTACATAGGTAAAAAACCGTACATAACAAAACCCGGCTGTATCCATTCATGCATATCTTCCAAAGAATTAGAGCACTCTATCAAATTGAAATGTGTCAGCGGTACGACTTTTGGAGTACCCGTTGACCCAGAAGTAAAAGACATCGTTGCCACATCTAATGATTCTGTTGGTGCAGGTTTCAGATCGTGGTTTATCTTTCCGTCTTTTTTCTTTATATCATAAAACTTGAATTTATCAGTTTTATAGAAGAAAGACTTTTCTGCACAAACAAGATGACAATCTGTAATAGATGTCATATTGTCATATTCAAAGGGAGTCAAATTCGTATCCAGCAATAAAGCGGTTGCACCCAGATACCAAATTGCGAATAAAGTTATCGGGAATTCGGGTATGTTATGAGCCAACACACCGACTACATCCCCCTTTTTTACCCCCAAAGAATTCAACGACGTTGCACGTGCTTTTACTAAATCAATAAAATCTACGAACGAAACGTTTTCACGAACCAGAAATAAATTATCCGGCCATGTATTTGCGGCACGTTCCAGCAATTGATACATATTCATAATAAAAAATCCTTGTTTTTTTTATATTGGACAGGAATTATTATACCCAGAAGGAGAAATATTGCAAATATGAAAATACTTACACTAAATATAAACTCTATCCGCGCCCATGCAGAAAGTTTTCTAGACATTTTGCGCAGCGGTAAATACGATGTAATAATGGTTCAAGAAATAAAGGTGGAAAACGCAGGATTTCCCCATAATTTATTTGATGAATATGGCTATAATATAAAGGTATTCGGACAAAAAAGTTGGAACGGTGTTGCAACATTTTCTAAATACTCCATAGAAGATACCGTTATTGGATTACCTAATTATCCTGATACAAGCGCACGTTTCATTGAATGCGTAATAGATGGTCGGATACGTTTAATAAATGTATATATGCCAAACGGGGACACAACCGATTCGCCGAAATTTCCATATAAACTTGATTGGATGAATGCCTTTACTGAACATATCTCAAAATATGCTAATTCCGAAGAACCGGTAATAATCGGCGGTGATTTTAATGTTGCACTGGAAGATAGAGATGTTTGGAAACCTCAAAACTATATAGGTATTGCTATTGCAGCCCCACAAGCACGCGAAATTATGTCGCAGTGGTTAAATACCGGATGGACAGATGTTTGGCGTAAAATGCATCCTGATGAAATTGACTACACATGGTATGGATACCGCGGTGGCGATACCATTGGTAAAAAACAAGGGCTTCGATTAGACTATTTTCTAGCAAATTCGTCTGCAATGAAACTTGTAAAAAACTGTGAAATAGATATTGAACCAAGACTTGCGAATAAACCCACGGATCATTGCGGTCTAGTTTTACACCTAGACTAGTCAGTCGTCACATCTGGCAAAATCATCATATGCTTTATATTTTCTGTCGTTTGTTTCTCTGTATTCATATGGAGCACGACCGACAGAAAACATATTTATTAAACCGGTTGTTTTTTCGACCGCGGCAGAAATCATTTTTTCTGTTGTTTCAGAATCGTATTTTATCGCTCTTACATCATTATTTTTTAATTGTAAAAACATCATTATAGGTGTTTTTGATTTTTCAGTTGTATAAAGCGGAAAACCAGAATTTTTTAAAATATATGCTTCCAGCGGTAATTGAGGCATATTACCTTCTAATAATTGTTTTTCTTTTGGTGCGGAACCGGTTTTAATATCAACGACACATCCGTCCCAGATTCTATCAGCGCGTGCACGAATATTTCTTCCGGCAATTTCTACCTTTCCTTCAATCTCTGCCAAAGAATCTTTTATCTGTGATAATTCTTGTTCTATTATCGGTGCAATTTCAACAAAACGTTTATGCCAGAAGTGGAATAAAATGCTATCTTTTCCTAAAACCTTATGTGCCCGGTTATCCATTTCTTGGACTAAATTATGCGAAGAAAAATCTTTACTATCTTGAACTACTGCATGTACAAGATTCCCAAACACTCTTGCATCCGGAGGCAACCAGTAATCATCTTTTGGTTGTAAACGTAAAATATGTTTTACATAAAAAGCGTATGGATTATGTATTAGTAATTCCAATTCTGTTACAAAAACATCAGACCAATCAGCAGGTGGCGTAGGCGCCGAATAATCCAAAGGATTTAAATTTATGACATCTTTTGCACGAACTGAGTTTAATATATCTTGCCCAACGTTAAAATCTATTTTTCCAAATCGAGCCATAATACGAGATAAAAATCTTGATTCGGTTGTTTGTACACCACCTGATATTCTGCTACGCAACCAATAAACTTCTTTTCCGCAAGACAAATTCATAAAATCCAAAGCCTGTAAAGAAACCTTTCTATCAGGTGAAGGCAGACCTATTTCTTTTGACAATTGTCTTGGTAACCAAGCGTTTTCATATCCTTGTGCGGGGAACATTCCTTCGTTCAAACCTGTCAAAATTACAACGTCCGCAGTTTGCATTCTAGATTCTATGGTTCCCAAAACAAATATTTTTGCTTCATCATCCATATCACTCCGAACAGTAATTCCATTTATTGTATCTGCTAATAAAGAACGAGCATCAAATACATTTAAATGTAGATCTGCTTTATTTAAACAATCTGATAGATTTTTTATAGTCCCCCATATTTGCATAGAAACCGAATCGGTAATTTCAAACGAAGGGTTAAAAGCAATATCACTATATTGAACCAAATTTATAATTGTCTTGAAAAAATCTTTTTCAGAATCGTAATAAAATTTCTCAAAAACAGAGTAGTCCTCTTTTTCTATCCATTCATCAAACATATTTAATAGCCCACGCCCAGTTGCAGTCATAGTACCAGAAACACCACCCGAAAAATCTGCTTTCAGACCGCGCGCAATCAACTCTGTTGCGATTCGCTGATTTCCTGCTGCATCCGGTGTAATAACAAGAACATTTTTAGATTCTGACACTGCACGGTTTGCAATCTCGGCAACGACAGATGCTTCTTCGCTTTCTCGTGAACATTCTATTAAATGGCAGTGAGTTATACTTTCACCCCCGCCAAGATTTTCTGCATCATTTCCGAAAGCGTAATTAAAAAAATCTATTGCGCTATTTCCAACTTCAATAGTTGATATATCTGACGGATTTAGTCCTATACGTTTTAGAAATTTATATTCTGCATTATAAGGATTTGAATCAATTTCAAAATCTTCTTTGCGCCCTACTATTTTTCCTGACAATATAATTCGCCCATGATCTTTATTAAAAACAGCCTCCATTAAATCAGCCGTAGCCGGTACACTACCCGTAGAACCACATACAACAACCAACTTATATTCATCTAGATGTTTTATCCATGAATGAATATCTTTATTTCGCGCCTGTACCCGAGTCTGTTTATTCCGAGCATAAAAAGATTGTACCTGTGATAAAATATTTAATAAATCTGCTTTATGCTGAAAATGTTCTGCGTATTTTTCATCTACCAATTCAGACCAACAAATTTTTGACGCATCAATTCCCTCGTTTTCAAGATAATCTTGCATACGCAATAAATCACGAGCAATTGGTATTGCTGTTGTAATATTCCCTATACTTGCATCTTGTGATAATAATTTTATCAAAAGTACAAGTCTCTCTGTATCAGAAATTACATCTGTATATTCTGTTTCATCGTCTAAATCATCTATCCCCTCACCTAATGCAACCAAACGAGGCAGAATAATGCAATGACCGTATTTTTTAACCAGAAATTTTTCTACAGATCTGACTGCACGGCGACTGGGTAAAAATATTAAAATATTTTCTAAGTCCGTTTCTGAATCGGACAAAATTTTCCACAGCGCATCCAGCGTATGTGCAGGATTTGTTGGATAAAAGACTTTTTTACTTAATACCAATTAAATTCCTTATGGATAAAAGACCTGTTTTTTTCTCGGCAGAAGTTTCTAATATTTCAGCAATCATTGCCGGATGATTTTCATGTGATAATTTAATTTGTTTTTCTTCACGTATTTTTTTATCTTTTTTTGTATAAACTATCTGATATGAAATTCCATTTGCATCACAGAAATCCATCAAATCTAAATCGGAATCACGCACACCTATTCTTGAATCAATCAGTATAAAAAGCCGTGTTAATTGTCGACGATTTATCAAATATTCTTCCAGTCGTTGCAACCAGCGCACAGCCTGCTCTTTTGAGATTTTTGCATAACCATATCCAGGCAAATCTACAATCATAATTTTATCATTAACATTGAACAAATTTAAAGATTGCGTACGACCAGGAGTATTAGATGTTCTTGCGACATTTTCACCCAGAACAGCATTTATCAAAGAAGATTTACCGACATTACTGCGCCCGATAAAAGCGTATTCAGGAAATTGAGTTTTCGGTAAACTTTCAACTGTTTCAAAACTGCCCACAAATTTTATCATTATTCTTCCTCTTTTTTTAGCAGCCTTTTATAAGCCTCTTTCTTTGAAATTCCTGCACGTACCGCCAAATCAGCGGCAGCATTTTTCGTTGAAGCAGCAGATATTTCACTTACCAACTCTATAATTTCATCATCAGACATTTTATGTTCTGGGGCAGGAGAAACAACTATCACGATTTCTCCCCGCGGAGGCGTTATATTTAATAAATCAGCCGGATATCCTATAATTGTTTCCTCATGAATTTTGGTAATTTCTCGTACTATGGCGATTTTTCTTTCTGGCATTACGCGGGCCAAAGCAGATATAGTCGTCATAATTCTATTTGGGCTTTCATAATAAATAATTGTGTGACGAATTTTATTATCATCGCGTAATTTTTTTTCGTCAAAGAAACCGCAAAAAGTAAATCTATCTGTCGGGAAACCGGATAAAACCAAAGCCGATATTGCCGCCACAGGTCCAGGTACAACAAAGACAGGTAATTTTGCATCCCTTGCCGCGCGTACCAAGCGAAAACCAGGGTCGCTGATTCCGGGCATACCAGCATCAGATACGGTCGCAACCGCGGCACCCTTTGAAATTTTTTCAATCAGGTCAGGTATTACCTGCTTTTCATTATGCTCATGACAAGAAACGCGAGACGTTTTTATATCAAAATGACTTGCCAACTTACCGAAAACCCGGGTATCTTCCGTTGCTATTAAATCTACCTTCTTTAAGACTTCTATTGTCCGAGGAGACATATCAGACAAATTACCTATCGGAGTTCCAACAATATAAAGCCCAGATTGCATTTATAATCCTTTTATAGTAAAATAATACAGAATAAAATGGATTTTTCAATGTATATAAAGAAATTTTTTGTTTTTTTAACATTATTATTACTGGCTGCTTGCGGGGCACCACAAGAAGATTGGTTCGGTGGGTACAGAGAACTTGAAACAGGTAGTCCTGCTCAAATACAATATAGTTCACAAGAAACCCAAGTGGGTCGCCCTTCTGATAACTTTTTAGGTGCACCAGTTCATAGAATGACTGTGTTATTACCGCTATCTGGCGATAACGCTGCAACAGGTCAGACCATCAGAACATCTATTGAAACTGCTGTTTTACAAAATGCACCTCGGAACTTATCGGTATCTTTTTATGACACAGAATCTTATAACGCTATAAATGACGCACTTTCAGAAAATCCTGAAATAATAATAGGACCTGTATTTTCAGATGATGCCCGTGCGTTGCGAAATCTTAAACCGGACAATTTACCTGTTTTATCGTTTACATCAGATGCTAGCTCTATCGGGAAAGGTGTTATGACAATGGCATTGATGCCGACAAACAGTATTGAAACGATAGTAAAAGAAATGTTTTATGACGGCATAAAAAGTTTCATAATTGTAGCCCCTAACACGTCATCCGGTAAATTAATGGCTGGGACTGCTGTAAGTGCTTCAGAAATATATAACGTACCAGTTTCCGGTATTTTTTACTATAATGAAAATGATTCCGAGTCCATAAAAAACATAACCAAAGAAGCATCTATGAACGATTCGCGGGTTGCAGCAAATACCAAGGCACGCGAAGTTTTATCAGATATTTTAACGAACGAACTTCTTACAATAATTGAAAAATCATCTATGACGATTCAATTAGAAAACTTATCAAAATCAGACACATTAGGTAATTTACCTTATGATGCCGTTTTATTCTTAGGAACTTCTGATGATACTAAAAACATCGCATCTTTCTTACGCTATTATGGTGTTGATGCCAAAGACGTTCGCTTTTATGGTACTGCCGTATGGGAAGGTTCTGATATAGCAAACGATTTTACAATGTACGGTGCTAAGTACGCAACATTACCAGAAATTTCATATGAATTTACTAACTTATACGAACAAATGTCTGGTAAAGCACCAAATAGATTAGCAACTTTTGGTTATGACGCAGCAAATATGGCAATAGGTATGATTTACTCTGACAAAAGCAACGCAGCATATCTTCTGGACCCCAGTGGATACATCGGACTTGATGGTTTATTTAGACTAAAACCAACTGGGGAAAGTGAACGTGCTTTACAGGTTGTACAATTAACTGGAAGCGGTTCAACAAGAATCGTAAGAAACGCTCCGCAAAACTTTTTGGCTCCTATTTATAACATAGAACAGCATAATATAAGACCGACAGGAGCAAAAAAACTGGATCCGATTGAAATTAATCTAGGCGATTATGTTATGATTCCGGAACGGTTTCAAAGCAAATATAAAATGAGGGCAACAAATATAAACTCAGAATATGACGAATCTATGTTTTTTAACCAAGAAAATCTGATAGTTCTACCAGAAGATACAGGTCAGGCAATCGTATCTCCTGATTTTATATCTGTACCATTAGAACGCGTTAACAGGACTTATATTGACAGTCTAGAAATTGAAGAATGACATTTACTAAATTCTTGAAAATATGATTTTATAATCTAAGATATATTTATCTACATAAGGGTAACAAATGAACATTTATAAAGAAATCTCAGATTCTGTATTATCAAAGATAAAAGAAATACCAGAAATAAAAGATTACATAACGCCACAGATTTTAAATAACATAGCAATAGAAATACCGAAAGTACGGGATTTTGGCGATTTTTCAACTAACATTGCAATGCTTTTAACTAAATCTATTGGTAAGAAACCGCGTGATATAGCGGAAATTATGGTTCCTTATCTAGAAAAACTCTCTAACGTTGCAAATGTTTCTATTGCCGGTCCGGGTTTCATAAATTTAAAACTAAAAGACGAATATATAAAAAGAATGGCGTTAACGGATAATTTAAATCCAGACACTCAAAAAATACAGAAGATAGATTTAGATTATGGTGGTTATAATGTTGGGAAAACATTACATATAGGACATCTTAGAACGACAGTTGTAGGTGATACATTTAATCGCATAGCACGTTTTTTGGGGCACAAAACGAAATCATACAATCATATGGGAGACTGGGGACGTCCTATGGGTTTAATAATTGCGTGGATACTGGAAAACGGTATGCCACAAAATGTAGATGACGTAAACAGAATGTACCCTGCTTCGTCGACACGCGCAAAAGAAGACCCAGGATGGTTAGAGAAAGGGCAAAAAATAACGGTTGAATTGCAAAGCGGAAATGAAGAATACAAAAAGATTTATGACACTTTTATTCCGATGTCATTAAACCAAGTAAACAGTTTATTAAAAAGATTAAATATTTTAACTTTTGATGAAAACAAAGGCGAAAGACTAATTGCAGAATACGTACCAGAAGTACAAGAAATTCTAGACAAAAAAGGAATCATTGAACATAGCGACGGTGCAGAAATAATTTCTGTAAAGCAAGATACAGATACAGAACCAATGCCACCTGTAATGTGGAAATCAAGTGCAGGTGCACAAACATATGCGGCGGCAGATTTAACAGCAATTTATTATCGTGAAAGAACCGATAACCCAGACGCAATTGTTTACTTTACAGACAATCGTCAAACTTTGCACTTTAAGCAAATCTTTCGTGCCGCACGTTTGGCAGGTTTTGCAGACGGAATAGAATTGCAACACATTGGTTTTGGCACTATAACAGGTGCTGATGGAAAACCTTTTAAGACTCGCGACGGCAATGTACCAAGTTTGGACGAAATGTTAAACATAGTTGCCGATTCTGTGCGCACGCGTGTTAAAGAATCAGGTAAACAATTACCTAACGAAACAATAGAAATGATAGCATTGGCCGCGTTAAAGTTTAACGATTTGATGCACGACGTAAAATCAGACTATATATTTGACGTTGATGCAGTAACAAATTTTGAAGGCAGAACAGGTCCATATATTCTGTATACAGCGGTAAGATTGAATTCCATAATAAAAAAAGCAGAAGGAACGGCAGAAATAACGAACTGTAAATTATTACCGGAAGAACGTGATTTATTAATGTTCTTATTAGACTTTAATAGAATTATAGAAGTTTCATTTGAACGTCGTGCACCGTATATTTTAGCAAACTATGCATATGACTTGTGCAAATTGATAAACACGTTTTATCACACCTGCCCTATTATGCGCGACGATATACCAGAAGATGTCAAATCGCAAAGGCTTGCGATAGTAAAACAATCTTTACGTGTTTTGTCCCAAGCACTAGATTTAATGGGCTTAAAAATTCCAGAAGAAATGTAAAAAACTCCCGATTGGGAGTTTTTTATTACCATAGCTTTACTATTTTTAACAAAGCATTAAATATAAAGACTATCATACAAAAAACCGACCTGCTCGGTCGGTTCTTTTTTTGGTGGGAGTGGGTGATTCCCTCGGCACTTTGTGCCTGCGGGGCATTCCTGACGATTTCGTTTCGCTACGCTTACAAAATCTACTCTTTGTCGAACCGGTGGTTCTCATCTCACCCTACCTGGCACAAAACAAAAACCGACCTGCTCGGTCGGTTCTTTTTTTGGTGGGAGTGGGTGGATTCCCTCGGCTATTCGCCTGCGGGGCATTCCTGACGATTTCGTTTCGCTACGCTTACAAAATCTACTCTTTGTCGAACCAGTGGTTCTCATCTCACCACCCCTAGCACCAAAAAAAAAACCGACCTGCTCGGTCGGTTCTTTTTTTTGGTGGGAGTGGGTGGATTCGAACCACCTCAGGCTTAAGCCAACAGATTTACAGTCTGCCCCGGCTCTCCAACTCCGGCGCACGCCCAATCTTGGTGCGGGCAGCGGGAATCGAACCCGCATTTCAAGCTTGGAAGGCTTGCATACTAGCCTTTGTACTATGCCCGCAACAAATTAAAGCCTTGTGATTATATACTAATTTTCTATAAACGCAAGACTTTAATTTACTACTATCTTATACTATGTATAATATCCTCCATCTCTAATAAAAACTCCATATCATAACCACGAGACTTCAAACGTTGCAGCATCAGATGCGCCGCATCCGCAACCCCTAAACTTTTACAGATTTCTACAACTGTTACTATTTCATCTCGTTTCATTTTATCTGTCGGCATCAAAGCAACTGCAACCCCTAACTCTCGTAAAGCCGCCCGCATATATACTGCTTTGTTGTCACAACAACCATATTCATACAATGCCGCATATGTCTTCGCATTTTCCAAAAAATCATCATAGTGATAAGCCTGCGTGTTTATATTTTTCATAACCCTATTTTCAATAGTTTCACAAATTTTTTCATCAGAATATAAATAATCTGCCGACGTCATAGCATTATCTTCAAAACCGTATGCTGCAACCAAAGCGTCAGCAATTATTTTTCTGCGCATTGCTAAATCTGAAAAGAGCTGGGCATTTTCTGGACATCCACGCTGTGCCAAAACTTCATATGTACCCGCAGCGCTATATTGAAGTTCTATACTATCATCTGTTTCACTGCAAACATACTGCAATAATAAATCTTCTACAATTGCGCACGCTGGGCGAATTTCCACCTGCTCTGTTTCTGCAGAGAAAGTCTCCATAGGTTGCGGTTCTACAAGATTTTCTACAACAACTTCTTCTTTGACAAAATTTTGTTTAATAGTTTCTAAATTTATTACACCGCGTTCTTGTAACAACCAAACGATTCCCCCTGCAAGTAATATAATTATCAAGAACCAAAACCAACCATGGCGTTTACGGGTTTCTTTTTTTGTATTTACTTCACGTTTTTCTTTTTTCATTTATCCCCCCTGTATTTATTTGATTGGTGGGAAGCAATCGGAACCGTCTTCTGGGCAACAGTTAAAACCCAGATCTCCCATATCTGTGTATACTTCACCCGTGCAACAGCCGTTTTTATCTGGTTCTTTGCCATCTGAACATAAAATCCCGCTTTCGTACTTCATTGAATAAGAATATACTGTTATTACCCAACCAGATAAAGCGCCAAGGAAAAAAACGATAATAAAAATATACCAATATGAAGATAACTTTGTTTTCATAACAGACTCCCCGTTGTTAAAGGAGGATAGCACTCTCCACCGTCATTAGGGCAACAAGCAAAAACTAAATTACCCAGATCTTTAAAGGTCTCTCCTTCACAGCAACCAAAACGGTTTGGTTTACTACCATCAGCACACAAACCTGCGGCTAAATTAGCCGAAACCTTTTCCGGATCGACTTCTTCTTCTATGACGATAGTATCATCATACTTTGCACAATCATCAGAATATTGTTTTTCTAGTTTTTTCAAATCATCGGCAGAGACAGAAGTGTCTTTCTTAAAATCCTCAATTGAATTTTTTAGAGACGTGCAATTAGATTCCTGATTTTCCAAAAAAGTATTTAAAACACTTGCAGGTGTTTGATTTACAACTTCCGTTACAACGGGCGTCGTATCAACCGCCGGTGCCGCACTAAGAGCACTTACTCGTCCGATAGTCTTACGCCCCGACGCGCTTTTTGAGCAATCGCTACGATATCTAGATTGCAACATTGTCAATTCTGCTGTTATATCTTCACTTGCGTTTTCAATTTTAGATAACTCATTAATTCTTTCCTGAATTTCTGTGCAACTCATGCGATTAGAAACACCGCTAGAAAGCGTTTCATCTGCCGCTATACACGGCAGACTTATAATCAAAGAAAAGAAACAATATAAAATACTTTTTTTCATTTTATTCATTTATTATTTTTTCCATTTGTAAGATAAAATCTATGGCAGGGTCGGTTAATTTTTCTATTTTATCAAGAAATACCTGTGCTTCTTTTTGCATATCAAGTTTTTTATAAACGTCAATAACCGTTTCTACTTCACCTAACCCCATATCTTTTTCTGGTTGCAAAGCAGTTGTAATTTCAATTTCGCGCAAGGCAAGAGATTTATACATATCAGAATTTTCTGCACATCCCTTTTCTGCCAAAGTGCTATATGTATAAGCATTGGCAGCATGTTTCCACGACTCTTTTACTGTTTCCGGGTATAACCTTTCCTTCAACAATTGCTCTATTCGACTGCAAGTTGCCATTATATTAGGATTTTCTGATGCCATAACATCAGATACACCTTTTTCAATTATAATCAAACGACCCGCGCATCCATTTGAATAAGCATTATTCAAATCACGTAATGCATTGACGGTTTCTGTCGTAGCACCTACTTTCGTAATATTTACAATTTCTTGTGCAATTGCATCACATTCTTCTGCGCTTAAACCGACTTCGGTCTTATTAATTAACCTAACATTATTGGATAGACCTACAAATAAACCGCATACGAACAAACCTGCCAGAGCAATTGCAGCAAAAATTTTATGTTTTGTATTGCAGGTTTCCTTTTTAGTTTTAGATGTTTTTATTTCTTTTTTCGATATTTTTTTCATATTTTCCCTCTCGCTTCTTTATTATTTTATTCTATTATACCATTTTTTATAGTAATTTGTCTATCGGCACGTGAAGCCAAATTCATATCATGAGTCACAAACAACATCGCCATTTTATTTTTGCGAACCAGATCCAACAACAAATCAAAAACGGTTGTTGCGTGTGCTGGATCAAGACTTCCCGTAGGTTCATCTGCCAACAGAATTTCTGGGTTATTTGCTAATGCGCGCGCAACAGCAGTGCGTTGCTGTTCCCCGCCAGACATTTCACCCGGCAGATGCGAAGCCCTATGCGCAACATTTGCCGCTTTTAACAATTTCATTGCACGCAAATTTGCAGACACTTCATCAACTCCATTTGCCAGCATCGGTAAAACGACATTTTCCAGAGCTGTAAAATCGGACAATAAATTATGTCTTTGATAAACAAATCCTATCTTACGACGTCGCATCATTGTCCGCATTTCTTCATCCATTTTATGAACAGGTGTTCCATCCAATAAAATGCTGCCAGAAGTAGGTTTATCCAGCAGTCCCACACATTGCAATAAAGTAGATTTACCGCTACCTGACGGTCCTACCAAAGCGATAATTTCCCCTTTATGCAAGTCAAAACCGCCACCACATAAAATATGTAAAGGTTGACCACCTTCGATAAAAGTTTTTTTAATATCACGCACAGACAAAACAACTTCGCCTTTAGATATTTTTGATAAAGAATTTAAAATATTTGCCATTATTTTGTCCTTTACTCGTTTCTCAAAACATCCACAGGGTCTGTACTTGCGGCCTTCCAAGCCGGATACAAAGTTGCCAAAAACGCTAACAAAATCGCTATAAACGCAATCCCTGCCACCGTACTCGGCACCAATTTAGACGGAAGTTCTGATAAATAATATAGTTCCGCAGGAAACAAATCGCGCCCCGTTACCCATTGAAAAAATTTACGAATAGGCTCTATATACACAGCAATTAAGACGCCAAAAACTGTACCGAAAAAAGCACCGATAACGCCGATACTGGTACCAGACAAAACAAAAATCTTCATCATAGATCTGCGCGATACTCCAAAAGTACGAAGTACTGCTATATCTTTTGATTTGTCCTTTACCAGCATTACCAGACTTGAAACTATATTAAAGGCGGCAACTATTACTATTAACATTAAAATCAGAAACATTACGTTTGACTCAACTTGCAGAGCACCCACAAAACCGCTATTCAAATCACGCCAATCACGAACGACGAACCCAGACGGCAACAAGCGCGTTAATGCATCACGCACAGTTTCTGTATCCTCGGGATTTTTCAAAAACAAGTCAATATGCGTTACGGAGTTTTCAATATTTAAATATTTCTGAGCCGTTTCCAACGGCATAAAAATATATCCAGAATCATATTCATACATTCCCATAAAGAAAGATGCCATAACCGGATACGCCATAATTCTTGGCATAGAACCGAATGGTGTCGGCGTTGCCCCATTTGCAGAAACTAATGATATATTATCACCCATACCAACACGTAGCGCACGAGTAAGTGACGAACCAGCAACCAATTCTCCGTCTGAAATTTTATCAAGAGATTTACCGTAAATTTTCGTACCCGTTGCAGTTTTTGCCATTAAATCTGACATTCTTATACCACGAACCATTGCACCGGTATTATTTCCATTTGCCGTTGCCATAACCTGCCCTTCTGCGATTGGCACAATAGAAGTAGTATTTTCAGAAACCACTTTATTCTGTTTCATTTTATCAATCAAAAAGTCATAATCCCCGATTGCACCGTCTTGATGATAAACGACTACATGACCGTTCATACCGACTATGCGCGATAACAAAGTATCATGGAAACCGTTCATTACGGACATAACCACAATCAATGTAGCGACCCCCAAAGTAATTCCTATCAGCGACACCCAAGAAATTACAGAACCGAAACCACGTTTTTTGGCTCCCAGATACCTAAAAGCAATCTTTCTTTCTAACTTTGAAAACATAAAAAGCATCCCTTTATTTACTTTCACTTAAAAAATCGCGCAGCGCATCACCAACAAGATGCGTTGTTTCCGTCGGTACATCGGCAGGATCAACAATAGAAATTATACGCGGAGACATAAATACAACTAATTCTGCAAACGGGCTTATAAGAGTCTCTGGCGTTGTAACAAAAGAATGTGTCGGAATTCCTATAATTACATAATTATCACCGACGCTTGAAGGTATATTAAAGGAAGATAACTCACCTTGACTTGTACGTAAAACGATTTTTGCGTCAATTTTATTACGTCCTCCATAATCACCATAAGTACCTGTTGCACCTATAATTAAGTCCGTCTCTAATCTATCTTCTTTACTGCACTGCCCTATATCAAATCTGGATTGCCATCCGTTTGGTATTACGAAAGACCCCTGAGAAATCAATACCACATTCGCCTGCTGAGCCAGAAATTCTTGTAAAGTTTTCGTATTTATTTCTGGACTAACTACCAGTGCACGACCTACAACGCCAGGAATTGACATTTTTATGTTTTTATCACCGAAAGCAGGCAATAAATTCATCCATATTATAGGATTATCTGTTCGCGGATAAACACGATATACATCAATGTCCCAAGCCAACATATATTTCTTAGAAGCAATATCAGAAATTATTTTTGCGACTTCACGTTCTGTCTGATAATTACCTTCAAATACCAGTGTTTTATCTTGCCAATCAACCAAAAGATTTCTAACATCCGCCCCATGCATTGCGTCTAATAGCGCCATTATTATACTTTCATCTTTCGGCATTTTTATCATCCACTTTGCCCTATGTTTTAGATGAATTTCCGCATTAACGGCATCGTAAGAATAATATACTCGTCCCATTTTAGCCATTAACTCTATAGATTCACTTAACCCCCCGTTAGAAATAGAACCAGAAATTTTTTCAACCATATCTTCATCTTCGACAACGGATATATCAACACCGTCCAATAATTTATCCATCGCCTGTTTTACAGTAAGGCTTTTGAATTCATAATCCGAGACTTTTAAATCTGGCAAAGGGTCGCCTACCCCCAGACGTACAATTTCTATTTTTTCTTCTGGGACCACAGATACGACTGTTTGGTTATCCCAATTTACCTCGCATCGTTTGGGTAAATCGATTGAAAACCTGCGTGCAGTATCTGTCGTCAACGCTGCTTTCTTAGGAAAAATTGGGACAGAGTTTTCATCAATAACCAGATTATCAATAACATTTATCGTGTCGTATAAAGGCGATTCTTGGGTCTGACTATTTACCACGCATCCCGAAAACAAACACATTATACAAACAGCAAAAAATAATTTACATATAATTTTTTTCATTTTTTCCCCCGTTTCTTTTCAGGTACGTTTAAATATTCATAACCCTTTCAAATTCTTCCAATGTCATTTCATATATCGGTTTTTGTGTAGGCGTAGTTAAATTTTGAATTTTTTTATATTCTTCTTCAAATTTTTTTATTACTGCGACGACATCTGCCGGAATAGACTTTGAACCAGACGCCATCAATCGTCTACCGTATTCTGCAACGAACTCCAAAGTATCTGCGGCAAAAAATCTTCCGACATAATTTTCAATTGCAATTCCGCCTTTTTCTACACAGATAGCAGACATCATCATTGCCATCTGGTTATAGAAATTTGCAAGTTTAATAAAATTTTTAACTGTTATTGCCATAACTCCGTCCTCTATCTCTTTTTACCTATTATAAAAACTATTGCCCCCCAAAGGCAATTAAATTATAATACAAAACATGAGAATAAAATACTTAGTTTTAATATTACTTTTATCCGCCTGTGCGTCGGCTAATCGTGGTAGCCTTGATAACGCAACAATATTAAACTGGGAGAACGAGTCCGTAACGATGGAACAATTCGTACGCGATCATAAAGAGTGTCTTGGTATTGATAAACCGTCATACATGCCTAGATCCAGAATTTCTAAACTGATTGCACCGAATCAAAGTGGTCTAATGCCTGATTGGGACGGTTTGTGGGTAACTTTTCAGTCAAACGAATATAAAGATGTAGGTCAAAGGTCTTTACTATCAGTTCCTAGGAATACGACATCTAAAAGCGTTGGTGCGTATAGAAAATGTATGTTCAGACGCGGTTATTTATTACGAGCAAGTTAAAAAAATTCATTACAAATATTTTCAAACGGACGAAATTATGATATAATTGAAATCATGAAACGAAATTTATGGTTTTGGTTATATTTTATAATCGCGATAATTTTGGCTATTTACTTTGCGACGCGCATTGTTATGACTTGTATTGGTTACGGTCAGAACACTTACGTGCGTAATATATCTGTAAAAACCGACGCAGAAAACAAAGATTTAACAGCGATTGCAACTGCTGCCGCTGTTGCACCTGGAACGCGGTCATATTCTGTGGATTTAGAACAAATAAACGCCAGAATAAATTCTGTACCTGGGGTAAAAAACTCTGCGGTTAGAAGAAAAGCAGACGGTAATTTATCTATAAAGGTAGAGTTATATAAAGCAGTTGCATTATGGACAGATGGGGAAAAATATTATCCGCTATCGGCAGACGGGACCATTGTGAATCAACCCCGAGAAAATCGTGATGAAGGCACAGTCGTATTTCGCGGGAATGTACCCGATAATATATCTGAAATTACCAAAGCCGCTCATAATCTACTTGGTGATTTAGATTACATGGAATGGATTGAAAACAGACGTTGGAACCTTCATACAACTGGGGGAATAACGGTTTTATTACCGGAAAAAAGCCCGACAGACGCTATTGGTGCATTAATAGTTCTAAATAAAAATCATCAAATTTTATCAAAACAAATAACTGTTATAGATATGCGAGACAGCTCTAGAATTTTAGTAAAATAAAACATGAACTTGTTTGATTCTTCTTTTCTATGCCTAGACATCGGTACCAGCGGAGTACGGGGGATTGCGCACCGTGTACAATCCGGCAGGTTAGAACGCTCTGCTATTTATACAGCAGACAGTTTTGACACAGTTTTTGCATTAAAATCTGTGATAGACGAACTAGAAAAACAAATCGGGGCGCATTTTGACTCGGCATACATAACTGGAAATTTCGGGGAATCTTATTTTGAGCAAATACACGACAATTTAAAATGGGAAACCGAGCATAAGATAACCGCTATGGATATACAGAACAGTATTTCCAAAAGGGTTTCAAAAGAAGATTTTTATATCATGCATCTTATACCGCTGTGGTATGCAACACCAAGCGAACAAGATATATACAATCCAATCGGCCATACAGACAGACAACTAATTTCTATTTTTGGGGCCCTTTTTTATGAACGCCGTCGCTTAGAAGAAATATTTTCTTTTTTAAGACGGGCGCATATCCAGGCAAACGCATTTTATGATCAGCAATATTTACAAAATTACATTTTTCGCAAACGTAAACAAAACACTATGTTCATAGACCTTGGTGCAGAATTTACTCAGGTATCTATCTGGACAGATCGTGGTCTTGTCTGGCATTTAAAACTAAAAACCGGCGGAACAGACAGAACTTTGGAAATATCAGAAAAACTAAAAATACATTTTGATGATGCAGAAAGAATAAAAAGAAACGTTGCAAGTTTAATACCAAAAGAAATGGACAGATTTACTCCTGCCGACAGTGCATACGAATTTTCACGTGCAGACATAAATGATATTATATTACCGCATCTTATTGAAACTGTTTCCGAAATAAAAAATAGCATAGACGAAGATTTCAAAAAATACAGACCTAAAAAAATAATTTTAACTGGTGGCGGAGCAGAAATAGAAAATATATCCGAATTTTTTGAAAATGAATTCAATTTACCCGTTCAAAATTTACATTCAGATGCGTCTGTACGTGCATTATCAGAATACATATGGAAAAGTGAAGAAAAACACAGACAAAAATATATTTCACGTCATGATAAATTTGATAATTTTTTCAAAAGAATTTCAAACAAGTTGCAGATAAAACCGAAAAAGAAGGCCAAATTTTTGCCGATATTACCAAGTACTTTATGTTTTAATATGAAAAACCCTGAAACATATTCCATGTTTCGCTCTGGTGGCATATCGATGATTCATGTTGATATAATGGACGGTTTTTATGTGAACAAAATTGCCGGTAGCGTGAAAGAATTAAAATATATACACGCACATACAAACGCTCACCTTCATGTTCATCTAATGACAGAAAGCCCTTCTGTCTGGGCGTCCGATGTGATTGCAGCGGGGGCAGACACGGTAATACTATCCACAAATACATCTGGTCTGCGTGAGGCCTTGCGAATAATCAAAGCATCTTCACGACGTGCGGGAATCGCATTAAACCCAGATTCTTCTGTTCAAATATTAAAATCTGTATTACGCGAAATAGATGAAGTAATGGTAATGGCTGTTAAACCGGGTGCAGCCGGACAAGAATTTCAAACCGACTGTCTTAAAAAGATATCTATACTTGCAGCAACCCGTAAAAAATACAGTTTAAAATATACCATATCTGTTGACGGTGGAATAAATGAAGAAACCGCAAAACAATGTTGGGACGCCGGCGCAGATTTATTAATAAGCGGTTCTTATCTTGCGAAAAGCAAAGATTTCCCACTGGCTGTTCAAAGTCTATTAAAACGCCCCACAAAATAAAAACTGTGCATAAAACACAGTTTTTATAGCGAACAATATGTTATAGATTTTCTATGACAAATGCGCATTGCATTTTTATCCATAGGGATATGAATTCGGGACTCTAGAAAACCTTGTGGTCTCGCTTTGGTTACACTTGCAACCTTTATAGATATTAATTTTACAAACGATAAAATCAACAAGTATACATTCTTAAAAATCAATTTGTTTTAAGAACGATTTTTCTTCCGTCTTTATTTTCTGTTATAAAAACATGTATTGTATTTTCTGGAAGTATATCTAACGCTATATCGGGCCATTCAATCAAAGTAATATCGTTTGCTATGGCATAAGGTAAACCTATTTCTATTAATTCAGATTTATCCTCTATTCTGTATAAATCGAAATGTGATATCCCATCATAATTTTGCACAATTGTAAAAGTTGGACTTGGCACAACGGTATCTTCTCCGCGCAGAGTCTGAATAATAGTACGAGCGATTTCTGATTTCCCCATTCCTAAATCACCGTGCAAAGCGACAGTTATAGGTGCACTTAACGTCTTGGCAAACTCTTTTGCCCAACCACGAGTTTCTGCAACTGTTTTTGTTATAAATTCATTCATTTTATACGCCCCTGTCCTATTATATTAATTATCGACTTAAAGTCCGGCAATACGACTAATTCTGCCACATAGCAACTTTTATACAATTGCGACATATGATACAAATTATATTTAAAACTTCTGATTTATCTGACATAACTATTTACTCCAATAATAATAAATCATCTTCCATTTTATGAATTGTATCACGTAAATCAGCGGCAGTTTCAAACTCCAAATTTTCTGCTGCATCACGCATTTTCTTGGTAAGTTTTTTTATTTCTTTGCGCAGAGTTTCTGCGTCCATTACACCGTCAGAAGTATAAATAAATCTTTTTCTTTTATCAACTTTTTCTTCTTTTTCTGTAACTTCTGCAAATACCGCTTTTGTAACGGTTTGCGGGGTAATATTATGTTCTTTATTATACGTCATTTGCTTTTCACGACGTCTATTCGTTTCACCCAGAGCGTCTCGCATAGAATCGGTAACAGAATCTGCATACAGAATCACGCGACCGTTTGCGTTTCTAGCGGCACGTCCTATTGTCTGAATGAGTGAACGCGTAGAACGTAAAAAACCTTCTTTATCTGCATCCATAATCGCTACAAGTTCACATTCTGGTACGTCCAGACCTTCTCGTAATAAATTAATACCAACTAAGACATCAAATTTTCCAAGTCGTAAATCTCTTAATAACTCTATTCTCTCCAAAGTTTCTATATCACTGTGCAAATACTTCGCCTTTACACCATTTTCAACAAAGTAGTCTGTTAATTGTTCTGCCATTTTCTTGGTAAGGGTGGTAACAAGTACCCTGCCCTTAACTTTTTTAACTTCTTCCAGCAAATCATCTACCTGATACGAAGTCGGTCTAACTTCACAGACAGGGTCTAACAATCCAGTTGGTCGGATTACCTGTTCTGAAACGATTCCGCCTGATTGTTTAAGTTCCCATTCTGCCGGTGTTGCAGAAACGAATATAGTCTGCGGACGCAAAGAATCCCATTCTTCAAATGTAAGTGGTCTATTATCTATACACGAAGGTAATCGAAATCCATATTGAGCCAAAGTTTCTTTTCTGGCCCTATCCCCACGTGACATAGCAGAAATTTGAGGTACAGTTACATGACTTTCATCGATAAACAAAATAGCGTCTTTTGGTAAGTACTCAAACAATGTTGGTGGAGGTTGCCCAGGTGCACGACCAGATAAATACCTAGAATAATTTTCAATTCCACGACAAGTACCTGTAGACTCCATCATTTCTATATCAAAACTAACACGTTCACGCAAACGTTGTTCTTCTATATACTTCATATTATCATGGAAAAAATCTAAACGTTGCTTTAAATCTTCTTTTATTTGATTTATCGCTTGTAATATTGACGGCATCGGGGTTGCATAATGAGTATTCGGATAAACGGCTATTCTATCTAATTTATGAAGTTTTGCACCTGTTAAGGTATCAAACTCCCATATTTCTTCTATTTCATCACCCCAGAAAGATAATTTCCATGCTCTATCCTGCGAATGCGACGGGAACAAATCCAAAGTATCACCGCGAACGCGAAAAGTACCGCGTTCAAAATTCATATCATTTCGCTTATATTGAATATCAACCAGCGAGTGCATAACATCTGCCATACTGATTTTATCACCCGAGTGTAATACAAGTTTCATTCCGGAATATTGCTCTGGTGATCCCATACCATAAATAGAAGAAACCGAAGACACTACAACAACATCACGTTCTTCCAGCATTGCACGCGTTGCACTGTGACGCATACGATCAAGTTGCTCGTTAATAGATGCATCTTTATCAATATAAGTATCCGTGGTTGGTAAATATGCTTCTGGCTGGTAATAATCATAATATGAGACAAAGTATTCCACATGATTTTTCGGAAAAAATCCTTTCATCTCGGTATACAACTGAGCCGCCAGAATTTTATTCGGAGCCATAATTAATGCAGGACGCCCAAGTTCCGCAATTACATTTGCCATTGTAAAAGTCTTTCCTGACCCTGTAACTCCCAATAAAACTTGGTTGCGTCGTCCGTCACGAACACCCGCAACCAATTCAGAAATGGCCTGCGGTTGATCCCCCATAGGTTTATAATCGCATTCAAGATTAAATATTTTTTTATTCACAAACATTAATATAATTCATTATAATTAAAAAACAAGGACGGAGAGAATGGCACTTAAACCAAGATATAAACGCAGAATTTTTTGGTCTTTTTTAATTTTTATTGGGATTGCGGTATTGGCACTTATTTTGATACCACCTATGATAACATTGAACGGTATGAAACCGAAAATAGAGCAAGCAATCGAAGAACAAACCGGCGTAAAAGCAAAAATAAATGGGAACATAAATTTCAGCCTACTAGGAAGAGCAACCATTGTTGCTCATGATGTTGACATTGCTATTGGCAATGTTGGTGCTCTGATGTTTGCCGTACCTTTAACAAGCATATTTGATTTAACAGGTGCCCCTCTTACCGGCGATATTGCAGTATATAATGCAAATGTAAAGATAAATACTCTTATTCCTAAGAACTTTAATCATCCGATAGAGATTTTTAATTCTAATATTCGTTTTAAAAATCGCGACTTCGAGATAATTAATGCAACCCTAGAAAACGGTAACATAATAGGTACCGTTCGAACACAAAATCACAAGTACGATATAGATTTTGAGCAAGACTTATTTTATATACGCAATCAAAATGACAACCTTGAAATTATGGGACAATTATACTCTGACGGGTCTGTTAGAGGCCAAATTTCTATGAAGACAGATAATATAAATCAATGGTTCGGTTTTGATGAACCGAAAATAAATAATACCATTAACCTAACAACTAAATTTGAATGGGATGGCGATAAAGGCTTTTATTTTAAAGATATCAGTGCAAACAAGTTTAATGGAAACATTGATATAATGCCTAACGGAGATAAGAAAGTACAATTAAAAGGCAATGATATAATATATGATTTATCGTTTTTATTTGAACCTTCTCGCATTTTTTATAAAACTAATTTTGATTTAGATTTTTATGGAAATTTAAAATTCGGCAGATACAATTTTAACCACTTAAAAATAAACGCAATTGGTACAAATGATAACTTACAGATAAACAATATCATCGCCGATGATTTAGCAATAACTGGCGGAACAATAGATAAGGACGGTGCAAAGAACATAATGATAACATTACCATACGAAGGTATGCCGGCTATGTGCTTATTTTCAGGCACTCCGGACGAATGGAAATGCAGTGAATTTACTTATGGTAATTATTCTGGCAGTTTTTCAATATCAGGTGATAAGTTTGAAATTTTCATACAATCAAACGAACCTATGCCAGATAGAGAAACTATGATACGATGGGCAAAGAAACTTGGTAATTATGGTAAAATAAACTTCCAGTTTTCTGATATAGGTGGCAGTTTTGAAATAAATCAAAACGAAATGAAACCTACATATACATTTGCGGAAAACAAAACATTGCAATGGTTGAATCCGAACATAAAAACCATTCCTGAATTTATGAAAAATGTATACGGCGACTTTAAGTGGCAAGGTGATATGATGTTGTTTGTCCCGAAAACAAAAAGTTGGACACTAGAATTATCAAAAAATTATTTTCGAATTACAGGAAAAAGTGCAAAAGATTGGTTTTCAGACATTGACCTACAATCAATAAACGATATGGAATACATTGTATCTGGTACATATAATGAAGATAAAATATCAAACTTGAAAATACAAATAGGTGGTCAGGAATTTACAGGCAGTGTAAGCGGTAATAATATCACTTTACGAACAAACCTGCTAAACGTTGACACTTTTATGAATCAAAACTTTTTTGATAATTATGAAGAGTTAGAATTCTTAACAAATTCTCCTATATTAATACCATTCAGTATACCAGTAAACATATCATTATCTTCGGACAAAATGATATATAATGGTAATGAATATAAAAACTTTGTATATGCTTTGAAATCTGGCGTACAGACGTTTTCTATAACAGATCAATCGCGTGGTAATTTATTGGCTACATTACGCAAAGAAAAAAATCAATATAAAATATTTATACAATTAAACCGATTTATCATAAACGGTCCTTTACTATCTTCTGCTATGCCGTTAAATATAAAAGACACTATGATTACCGCAGAAATAAATATGAACACATATGGGAATATAGCACACGATATAGAATATAACCTTAACGGAAAGATGGACTTATCTTTTGAAGGCGGTTATTTAACAGGACTTGGAATTGATAATTTTTATGCAACCGCAGAAAATTTAACTACTTTAAATGCAGAAATGGCGTTATCCAAAGCCCTTGAACAAGGCGAAACGAGAATAAAGAAAATGCGTATAGTAGGTACATATGAAAACGGAGATTTTGAAACTACACAACCAATGGAACTACAATTTCGTCATACAGATGCCACAGGTGAACTACAAATTAGGAACAATCAAATGCAGGCAAAAATTAATATGCTATTACGAGGCACATCATCTTCTCCTTCGCCTATTGAATTGACCATTTTACCAGACGGACGTCGAGGATATTCATTATCAGAAATAATGACAAAAATAGATCCCAGTTTTATGCGAACCTTTATACAAACGCATGAGAAGTTTTAACTAACGTTTATTTGCAGAAACAATTTGTTCAAAAATATGTTTTGGAACGGCGCGCCCATCTGGGTCGGCGTAATATTTAAATTGCCCGACGGAAACACAATGGAAACCTCCGGCATAAAACTTTATTTTACGTTGCCCCTGCAACAACATTTTATCGTGTCCGATTAAATCGGCAGATTTACCTGTAAAAGCCCTATATAAAATCTCAAAAACGCTTTTTGTACGTAAAGAATGCGGTGCATACAAAACATCACCTCGTTTGATTAAACCGGTCATATCATATTTATCTTGATTAGATATTAAAATATTTCGTTGATACTGACTAAGCTTTAAAATTTTTGCTAATTTTTCTAAATCTGCTTTTCTATGCATAACAAACTCCGCCTTTGTATAAGATTATACATAGGGAAAATTCGTTTTTAATAGGTTTGATTTCATAAAAAAAGACCCGATTTTCGAGTCTTTTTTATTACAAGATTTAACCCTTTTTTCGTACTTGGATATGAACTTCACGTAATTGCTTTTCTGTAACTTCACTTGGGCTTCCCATCATCAAGTCTTGACCGCGTTGATTTGTTGGGAAAGCAACCACCTCACGCAAATTGGGTTCTTCCAGCATAATTTGAACCAACCTGTCCAATCCGAAAGCACAACCACCATGTGGAGGAGCCCCATATTGAAACGCTGTGTACATACCGCCAAATTTCTTTTTAACAGTTTCCTCATCATATCCGGTTATTTCAAAGCAACGAACCATAATTTCTGGATTAAAATTACGCAATCCGCCGCTACAAATTTCTGCGCCATTTAATACCATATCAAACTGAGCCGCCTTAATTGATAAAGGATCTTTTGTTTTAAGTTCTTCTAAGGTTGCAATAGGAAAAGAAAACGGATTATGAGTAAACTTTAATCCCGTAGGAGATTCTTCATCTTCCTCAAAAAACGGGAAAGATTCAATCCAGCAAAGACGGAACTCTTTTGGATCGATTAATTCTAAATCTTCTCCGAGTTTAGTGCGAATTTTTCCTGCTGCTTTTGCGGCAACTTCTTCTTTATCGCAAACAAAGAACAGAGAAGAATTATCACCGGCAATTTCCCGCAATTTACTAATTCTATCGGTATCTAATTTTTTAGCGACGGGTCCTTTTGCTTCATCTTCAAAAACAATGTAGCCCAATCCGCCAAGCCCAAGTTCTTTAACCGCATAATCGCCAAGTTTATCAAACCAAGAACGCGGTTTATCTGCAGAGTTCGGTGCAGGAATTGCACGAACAACTGCTCCCTGCTCTATTGCATTTGCGAATATACCAAAATCTGAGCCACGGAATATTTCTGTTACATCAGAGATTATAATAGGATTACGCAAATCTGGTTTATCAGAACCGTATTTTAACATAGCCTCATCAAAAGGAATATGAGGAATATCTTCACATACCTTTGCATCCGGAACGAATTCTTTAATAATCGCCGGAATCAAAGCATTACCGACCGCCTGAATATCGGGCAGATCTACGAATGACATTTCTAAATCTAACTGATAAAACTCTAAAAGTCTGTCGGCACGTAAGTCTTCATCACGAAAGCAAGGTGCAATTTGGAAATATCTATCGAAACCTGCAATTTGTAACAATTGTTTAAATTGTTGCGGTGCCTGCGGTAAAGCATAGAACATACCGTGATGATAACGAGACGGTACGATAAAATCACGAGCACCTTCTGGGCTAGACGCCGTTAAAACAGGTGTCTGAAATTCCGAGAAACCCATTTCCCACATTTTATCACGAATGAACTTTATCATACGATTTCGCATCAAAATATTTCTATGTAAAGATTCGCGACGCAGGTCAATATAACGATATTTCAAGCGCAGATCTTCTGCGACCGTATCATCGTCTCCGAACACCTGAAACGGTAGGATATCTGAGTTCGTTAAAACTTCCCAAGAATCTGCTTTAATTTCGATTGCCCCTGTTGGTATTTTATCGTTTACTGCATCGGCGTCCCTAGCAACGACGGTACCAGTGATTTTGATAACCGATTCAGGATGAACTTTTTCCAGCGCATCGTTACCACCATCAAAGACACACTGGGTAATACCATAATTATCGCGCAAGTCTATAAATAACAGTGCCCCATGATCTCGTTTACGATGAACCCAGCCAGAAAGAGTAACGACTTGTCCTACATTTTCTTTATTAAGTTCACCGCAAGTATGTGTTCTATATTTAGATTTCAAAGATAACATATTGGTCCCTTTTTTGTTATTAATCGGGGCAAGAACATAAGAATCCGGCACCCGAAAAGATTTATTACAGGGGCGCAAGATAAGTTGCGCGGTGCCACCCTGATTTATAACTTAACGCGGGTTTAGTTCACTCCATGGTTGTCAGTCATATCACTGCGAACGCGCCCATAAAAACTGGTGCCCTAAGCAAGAATCGGACTTGCGACTCGTCCTTACCAAGGACGTGTTTTACCACTAGACTATTAGGGCATTAATTAAGCCAATTATAAGGTCTTTACCCGAAATTGCAAGTATAAAAATCCCGTATGTAGCGGGATTGTTCAACAAAAAAAAGCAAAAATAACTTATTTCAATTGGGTCATTATAAAAGGTTTGACATATTCATCAAATTTAACTGCTTCCATTGGCGACCATCCCATTATATAATTATCACCCATACAAATTAATGGGGTTCCTATCATATCACCAGGAATATCAAATTTTTCAACACATTGTAAGAATAAATCACGCCCGACACCATGCACTTCGAAAATTTCTAATTCTAATCCTGGTGCGACATTATTTATATACTCTATTGCTTCATGACAATGCGGACATATTGAACTATAAAAAAAGTATACTTTCTGAGAATCTAAAAATACTTTTTCAGTCTTTTCACATCCGAATAAACATATCGCACAAGCAAAAATAGCAAACAACTTTTTCATATTTTCTCCTTTTTATTCTATGCAACAATTCACCGCATTTTTTACCCAATTTTTTAATTTTGACAGTCCCCCACTTTTTTCACTTATACGCTCCGGCTCTTCTATTTCTTCATCTTCTTTTGTACTTTTTTCTATATTATTATTTGTTTTTACCCACTTTACATCGGACTTACCCATAATCCCCATATTTAGCCCCCAGAATATGCAATATAAACCGTAAGACCGGTCAAACAAATCATACGCATCTTTCTTATTACCTGCCGCCAAAGCCTTGGTTCCGACTTCGAACAAACGCATTGAAGAAGCCAATAAGTGCTTAGAAATACACCAAACTTCACCTTCATAAGAAGGTATTATTTTCTGCATCATAAGTTTGCGTTGTTCACGCACTTCGTTTATTAAATCATAAAATTCTGTCTTACCAGTTTTAGCACCTGAAAACATCAGGTGTTCTTCAATAGAAATTAAATTCATTATCCCAATAGTTAAATCTTGGTCAGAAGACAAATCTTTTGGGTTTACTTTTTTAGCACTATCTAACTTTTCTACAAATTCTTTAACATTTTTTATTTTTTCCATTTTTTTCTCCTTTTATAAACCACATGCAGATAACCACCAACTAATCAAAGCCAATACAACAACAGGTAAAACAACTTTTTCAAACGGGAAATGCGCCCTGCCACCATTTTTTGCCTTCATCCAGTCATAAAGTTTTTCTGTTAAAATAAATAAAATCATTCCAAGGATCGCCCCAAATAAAACCGGGTCGATATGCAGCACACCACAAATCCAAACTGGTGAATAAGGCACCTGCCCCAGATAAATAAAACCTATCATGGCAACAGAAATACCTATAAGTAATGCGTTACGCCCCCAGAAATTCCAACCCTTTTTATCAAAGAACTTTATTGCCCAATAGCCGAGCAATGTAAGCAAAGCACCTGCCCATAAACCAACAACAGAATCAGGAACACCAAGTTGTCTGGCAATTTCCAAAGATGCCCCGATTGCAATAGTACATACCGGACACGCAGGATTTGCTAATGCCGCAGTCGGCAAAGAAACCAAAGATAAAACACCAATAGATTTAAAAAACTTTTTCAAAAAAATCTCCTTTCTTTATAGTTTTACATTTTAATATATATAAAAATTCATACATATTATTTATAATATATATTTAAAAGTCAAATTATTTATTTGCGAAAAAGTAAAAATCTTGATAATCTGCATATTACAGAGGTAGCATATATGTCAGGTGCAACATTACCAGAAGTAAAAATAAATCGCCAATTACCAACACCTGTTATGGAACGTGCCGTTCGTGGTCTAACATATATTGCTCATCCTTTACGGCTTAGAATTTTAGAATTTCTTGACGTAAACGGTTCATCTTCCGTATCTGCAATTGCGCATGGCGTTAACGCAGAGCAAATGATTGTTTCACAATCGCTTCGCAAAATGCGTGAAACGAATTTAGTAAAGACACATCGGCGCGGTATATTTATTTTTTATGACATTTGCGAAGAATATCCTGCCAGTATTTTTGTATGCTTGCGAAAATTATTTGGTCATATGACAGACCAGTTAAAATTTTTACGTGCAGGCTACAAAGAAATTTTACCGACAGACTATACCACAATGGCTGCCAACCGAATCAAACTTTTTGCAAATTTTGATAAAATGCGGATTCTAGAATTTCTTGTATACAACGGTGAATCTTGTGTAAGCGAAATAGTAAAAGGTACCGGTATAAATCAAGTAAAAGTATCTCAATACCTAAAAAAATTATCTGATGATGATTTTGTAAGGTCTCATAAAGAAGGAAGACATGTTTATTATGAAATAACACCTGGTGTTCATAAAACGACAATTGGATGTATACATAAACGTTATGACAACGTCGGCCCGGCGTTTTAATCATTCGCCCGTTTTATGCGACATATTGGAATTAT